>JAQVGG010000003.1 GCA_028696815.1 Candidatus Altimarinota bacterium | reverse complement strand
ATCATTGATTATGAATGAATTGATTATCTCCAGAAAAAAAGTTAAAAAAGTTTAAACAAGAAAATCCTTTATTTGTCCCACTTTTTTAAAAAAATAAAATGTAAACTTGATTCTGCAATAATACAATAATTGACAAAGTATAAAAAATCTCAATTTTAAGAATGAAAAATAGTTTATAATTTAAAAAATCAAGATATGAAAAAAAAAGTATATATGTCAATAATTATTATTTCTATATTTATAATAGTATGATTATCAATTAAATTAAAAATAGATTATAATAAACAAGAAACTGAAAATATAAAAATAGACGAATATAATTTTAGTCAGTTAGAAAAGGTAAAATCTGTTCTAGATTGATTAGATAAAGATTCATATGGTTTTAATGGATTAAAGGAATTTAATGAAAAGTTTGTTCAAGATATAAAACCATTAAAAAATTGTTTTGATATATCTAATACAAATAGATTTTGGTGAGAAAATAAATCAGGGGGGGGGTATGTATTTTGATTTAAATTGTATTCAAAAGAGTATAAAAAACAATATGAAAAAGATTACTATATTTACCCATCTTCAGTGTACAATTCAATTGAGGAGTGATTATGTTCAAAGCACTGATGAGTATGTTATAGAGATATATTATTTGAATGATTTATAGAAACAATATCTAATCCCTGCATGGATTAAATAAAGAAATAGTAATTTTTAATTAATCAGAAATGAAAAAAGTAAATATTTTTTTAATATATTACTCAAATAAAAATAAAGGAATAAAAGCTTATTCCTTTATTTTTATTTGCAAAAAGCCCTAAAAAATATAAAATTTAGAAGTTAATTATTTACTTTCAGGATTCAAGTTTTCTTGAACTTTGAAAAAAAATAATTAATTATTTTACTTCTTAAAATAATTAATTTGGTAGTAACAAAAAAGGCTATTGAATCAGATTACGAAATAGAAAAAGTTTCAAAATTACTTATAGAACTTTGAATTGATTTCAAAAACATTTCAATTTATATACTTGCTTTTATACATAGATCTATAGTAAATGAAAGGAATGATTATACTCCAGAACACAATGAGAGACTAGAGTTTTTGTGAGATGCGGTTTTAGAACTAGTGATAACTGACGAGCTTTTTCGTGATTTTCCAGATAAACCTGAGTGAGATTTAACTGATATCAGAAGCGCTATAGTTAGAGGAAAAAATCTGGCATGTGTTGCAAAAGAACTAAATTTTCAAAATTATTTATTTTTAGGTAAATGAGAAGAAAAAACTTGAGGTAGAGACAATGACTATATCCTTGCAAATACTCTAGAGGCTTTTATATGAGCTCTTTATGTAGATTTATGATATATTCCTGCAAAAGAATTTATATTAAAGCATATTTATGTGACTTTAGAAGATATATTTGAAAAAAAGCTTACAAAAGACTTTAAAACACTTTTTCAAGAGTTTGCTCAAGCGAAGTATGATATTACACCATCTTATCAAGTCTTGAAAGAAGAATGACCTGATCATAACAAAAACTTTGAAGTATGAATATTTTTAGATGAAAAACAGGTTTGAACTTGACTATGAAGTAGTAAGAAAAAAGCTCAAGAAGCTGCTGCAAAAGACGCTTACGAGAAAATGTTTAGTTAAATTACTTTCTTAAATATATACTATGATTGTATTAGAAGCCATTTTAATTTTTTTAAATATAATAATTTATCTTATATTTTTTGATGTTATATTATCTTGGTTGACTTTGTTTTGAATCAGATGGAGACCTCAATTTATAGCTTCTATAATTGATCCTCTTTATGCTTTTGTTAGAAAAATAATCCCAACTAGAATCTGAGCTTTTGATTTAACTCCAATAGTTATTTTGATAGCTATATACTTCATAAGTTGAGTAATTTTAACAATTTATCCAGAGCTAGGAATTTGAATGTAATATTTGTTTAATAAGATACAAATGTCAAAATCTATTGATTATAAACTTTTTTTCGCTGTACTTTTTTTAGTTATATTTTGAATGATAATGATATCATCAGTATCTGTTTATTCATCATTTAGGGTAACTGATTTGATGTCACAGAAATGACTTATAGAAGAGCCATATAATTATTTTTATGTTATCAGAAATATAAGTCATGTAGTTATATCTCTTATAGTTATGTGACTAGTGATTAAAGCTCCTTATCAATTATTTAAAAAATATTCAAAACAGATTTTCTGAGTTGTTATATTTTTACTTGTGTTTGTTCTTATAAAATGAATAAGCCTAAAATGAGCATCAGGTTGGATTAGTATACCTTGAATACCTTTTACCATTCAACCCACTGAGTTTTTGAAATTTGCTTTAATCATTTATCTAGCTTACTTTTTTGAAAGATACAAATGATACTTATCAGACCTTAAAAAATGATTTTTACCATTTGTGTGAATTATATGACTTGTAGTACTACTTGTTTGACTTCAACCAGACTTCTGAACCCTTATGGTTGTATTACCAGTTTCTGTTATAATGTACTTTGCAACTTGATCAAATATAAAATATCTTGCGGTACTTTGAGTTATGTGAATACTTTTGATAAGCTTTGTTTATACTTTATGAAAATATGATAAAACCGTACCAGAAACTAGAAATAAACTAAGTTATATAACAGATAGAATAGATAACTTTTTAGAAGATAACAAAACAGCCATAAAAAGTAAAACCATTAACTACCAAACTGAACAATGATTAATTGCTATATGAAGCGGATGATTTTTCTGACTAGGATTTTGAAACTCGATTCAAAAGTTTGGTTACTTACCAGAGGTACAATGAGATTTTATATTTTCTGTAGTAGCTGAAGAGTTATGATTTTTTTGAGCATTTATACTCGTATCAATATACCTTTACATATGATATAGATGATTTTATATAGCTCACAGAGTTGATAATCTGTTCGCAAAATACTCAGCTATTTGAGTCTCAAGCTGGATTATAATACAAGCATTTATAAATATATGAGTAAACTTAAATATAGTTCCGTTAACTTGAATTACATTGCCGTTTGTTAGTTATGGATGATCGAGTTTATTGTCTCTTGCTATAGCTGTATGATTTTTATTAAATATTTCTAGATATGTTAATGAAAAGCCAAAGTATTCTAGATTATTAAGGAATAAAATATTTAATATAAAGATAGGGTAAATGTAAAATTCCTATCTGTCACGAATACTCGTGACATCTTTCCTTTACTTTTAAAGGAAAGAAAAATAACCTATAATTTATATTTCTCAATATGAATCTTACTCCTGCAATGCAACAATTTTATGAACTAAAAGAGCAAAATCCTGATAGTATTTTGTTTTTTAGGATGTGAGATTTTTATGAGATGTTTGATGAAGATGCTCATATTGCTCACAAAGTACTCGGGATAAATATTACAAGTAGAAATAAAAACGCAGATAAACCACAACCATTAGCTTGAATCCCTTATCATGCTAAAGATAAATATTTACCTCAACTAGTAAATGCTTGATATAAAGTGGCTATTGCTGAACAAGTGAGTGATCCAAATCTAAAATGAATAGTTAAAAGAGAAATAGTAAGAGTTGTGACTCCATCTACCTTATCTCTAGAATGAGAAACTTATAAATCAAACGATATATCAAATTTTATTGTTGCAATAATTGAATCTGATTGAAACTACGGTATCAGTTTACTTGATCCTTCTACTTGAGTGTGGAAGACTTGAGAAATAGTTAATTTTGATTTATTAGCATGAGAGCTATATAAAATATCTCCAAAAGAAGTTATACTAGAAAAAAAATTATTTGGAGACCAAAAGATAAAAGAAGTACTTCAAAAAAAGTATTCTTTAAATATATATTATTTTGATGCCCAAAAAAATCCAAAAGAAAAGCTTATAAAACATTTTTGAGTGAAAAATCTAGAGGGATTTTCTCTAGAAAAATTAACTCTTGCTCAAAAAGCCTCAAGTTTGATACTAGAATACCTTGAATCAACTCAAAAAACTGATCTGAGTTATCTTGATAGTATCGGAGTAATTAGTTTTACAAATTATATGAATTTAGATGAAACTACTATCAGAAGTTTGGATTTGCTTTACAATATGTGATCTAAATCAGCAACTCTATGAACAGTCTTTTGAGTACTTGATGAAACTAAAACTTCTATGTGAAAAAGGTATTTAAGAGAACAGATTATTAGACCTTTACAAAATCTAGAGGAAATAGAAAAAAGACACTCTATAATTGAAGAGTTTTTAAAAAACTCTATATTACTTGATAAAGTGACTTTAAAATTAAGAGAGGTCTCAGACCTAGATAATATACTTTCTCGTCTAGCACTTTGAAGAGCAAATCCGAGAGATTTACTAAATCTAAAAAGAAGTTTGCAAACTATACTTGAAGTGTATGAGCTTATAAAGTCGCAGGGAAGTGAGAAATTGGTGAGATTATTGGAGGTGAAGCCCTCACTCAGTCTCTCCCAAAGGGAGAGAAGTAGCTTCAAAAAGTAATTAAAATAATAAAAAAACCTTCTATTCCTCTACCTTTGGGATAACTGAGACAGGAGTGCTTGCACGACTATCTTCGAAGTTAGAACGAAGTAGAGGTTAGGTGAGGGCTTTATGAATTAATAATTATACATTTAAAAATGATTTATCTTTTTACATGAAATAGTGATTTTCTTGTGAGTAAACAAGTTAGTAATTGGAAAAAGCAGTTTTTAGAAAAACACTGAGATTTTAATTTGTTGCATTTAAAGGATGTAAGTGAAGTTGATAATAATTTCTTGATAGAAAATCTGACTTCTGCTTCTTTTTTTGCTGATAAAAAGTTAATCATAATTGATAGCATTCCAACTAATGCATCAGAAAAAAGTGCTGATATCAAAGCTAAGCAGGAGTTTATAGAGAGTTTGCTTGAAAAAATCCCTGAAGATAATATAGTTCTTTTCAATTCTATAAATCCTGATAAAAGATCAAAGTTTTATAAAAAGTTAAAAGAAATTGCTGATGTAAAAGAGTTTAATATAGAATCAGAACATGATATAGTTAACATAATATCAAAAAAATATGGAGATAAAATCTCAAAACAAGCAACAAATCTGATAATTAAGTACAAAGCTTGAAACTTAACAAAGATATTTAGTGAACTAGATAAACTTTTTATACTTCACGATTTTATAGATACAAAAGAGATAAGTGAAAATATAGTTCCAGAACTAGAAGAAAGCATCTTTCAGTTTATAGATGATTTACTAAGCCTAAAGAAAAAAGAAGCTTTTTCTAAGCTTGAAATCATACTTGAGCAAACAAATGTTTATGCTTTTTATAATAACTTAATTGCCAATTTGAGGACTCAGGTTTTTATAGAGAAATTGAAGTCCTCACCCCAGCCTTTTAATAGCCCTCACCCTAACCCTCTCCCAAGGGGCGAGGGGATAGCTACAAAGGATATTTCGAATATTTTATGACTTTGAAATAGAGCTTTTTTGGTAAATAAATCTTATAGGATAAGTTTTTTTGAACTGCAACAATTATATATTTGACTTGTGGATTTAGATAAAAAGATGAAAACTTGAAATATGATAGCAAGTGAAGATGAAGTTTTTGTGAGTGAGATAGAAAAAGAGATTTTAAAACTATATTAAATAAAAAGAAAAAAACCTGCTTTTACAGCAGGTTTTTCTTTTTATTTATCCCCGTAGCCAAATGTACAGTCCATTACTTTGAGTCGACTGTTCTTTGCTAGGGGGGTTTCTTTTTCTCCCTTGGTGTTCTTCCACGATTTTTTTTTGTTTTTCTTTTTTATCTTTTCCCATAATTTCCCTCTCTTTAATTTAATATGAATGAATAGATACTCCCACATATATAAGTTACCCATACAGGAGAGGGCTGAAATGTATTTATATTTTTTATAAAGTCAAATTTTTTTTAATTTTTTATAATAAATATTTAAAATTATATTATTACACTCGCTATAATATTTGCTACATTTTTATCAAGTGGACTCGGGATAATACAATCAACGGTAGGATTTTCTACATAAGCAGCTAAAGCAACGGCTGCTTTTATTTTGTGCTCCTCAGTTATTTTAGTAACTCTATTTTGTAGTGCTCACTTAAATATTCCAGGGAAAACAAGTACATTGTTAAGTTGGTTATGGAAGTCTGAGCGTCAAGTTGCTATTATTTTAGCTCATGCTTTTTTTGCTTCGTCTGGCATTATTTCAGGAGTAGGATTTGCCATAGCAAATATTATAGGATCAGGATTCATCGTTCTAACCATCTCTCAAGTTAAAACCCCAGGAGCTGAAACTCAGATAAATAAGTCTCTTCCTTTAACGGCACTACTTAAATCTCAACATATATTATCATTGTTTGTTACTTTTAAAATCTCTTGTTTTTCTTTGTTTAAGTCAGTTCTTGAGCTTGATACTATTCATTTACTATCGCAAACTACTATATTTCACACTCAGTAAAGTTTAAGTAATTTTATAATCGCAGTTCAAGCTGCTCAAAGTCAGTTAACTACTACTTTTAAATCTGATTTGTCTTTTCAAGTTATCTTTAAAGCATTTATAAGTCCAGCTAAAACTACGATAGCAGTTCAATGTTGATCATCATGAAAAACTGGGATATTAAGCTCGGCTTTTAATCTATTTTCTATTTCAAAACATCTTGGTGCTGAAAAATCTTCTAGGTTTATTCATCAAAATGTGATTGATATATCTTTTATAGTTTTTATTATCTCTTCTGTATCTTGGGTATCAAGTACTATTGGAAAAGCATTTACTCAAGCAAATTCTTTAAATAAAGCGCATTTTCATTCCATAACTGGAAGTCAAGCTAGTCATCCAATATTTCAAAGTCAAAGTACAGCACTACCGTCAGATATAACAGCAACAGTATTTGCTTTTAAAGTATATTTGTATGCATTTTCGCTATCTTTAGCTATCTCTCTACAAGGCTCAGCAACTCATGGAGTATAAGCTAGAGATAAATCCTCTTTTGTTTCGAGTTTCATTTTTAATTCAGTGCTTATTTTTCATTGTGTTTTTTCGTGAAGTTTTAGGCTTTCTATGAAGTAGTCCATATAATGCAGTTAAAAGTTAAAAGTTTTTTACCATTCTATTTCTTTCCTATTTTGCTTTCTCAATATCTCGTTTGTCTTGCTAAAATGTTTACATCATAGAAATCATCTGTGAGCTGAAAAAGGGCTTGGATGAGGGGCTTCTAATACAAAGTGTTTACTTGTATCTATAAGCTCTTTTTTACTTTGTGCGTATGCTCACCAAAGCAAAAATACTACTTGAGTTTTTTCTTTTGATATCACTTTTATAATTTCATCAGTAAAAGTTTGCCATCATATATTTCAATGACTTGTTGGTGTACTTGCCTCAACTGTAAGTACAGCGTTTAATAGCAATACTCACTGATTTGCCCATCTAGTTAAGTTTCAGGTTTCTGGGATTGATGCTCAAGTATCAGCTTGGACCTCTTTAAATATATTTTTTAAACTTGGAGGAAATCTTACTCAGTCTTGTACCGAAAAACTAAGTCCATGCGCTTGTCCTGGACCATGATATGGATCTTGCCCTATAATTACCACTTCAACATCATCAAAATGAGTAGTATTTAAAGCATTAAATATGTTTTTTGGATGTGGATAAATAGTTTTTCAAGTGGCTATTTCAGTTTCTAAAAAAGCCTTAATATCGTTCATATAAGCTTTTTCAAATTCGCCTGAAAGGTATTTTAACCAAGAAGGATGGAGTTCAATCATAGTTTATTAGTTACTTGTTTGATTTATACTATTTAAATGTATTTAAAAAACAATACTTTTTGTAAAATATTTAAAAACAAGTTATTTCTGTCAATGAAATAGAAAATAAAAACTTGTTAAGTTTAAATATTTTGATATAATATAAGGTTTCGAACATAAAAATATTTAACACTTAGATTTAATATATGCAAAAAATTATTCCACATCTTTGGTTTAATAATGATGCTGAAGAAGCTGTTAATTATTATCTTTGAGTATTTAAAAAATCAAAAATAATTAACAAGACTTTTTATTGAAAAGAATGATATGAAATACATAAGATGAAAGAGTGAACAGTTATGACTATAGAGTTTGAAATAGAGGGGGTAAAATTTGTAGCACTAAATGGTTGACCAATTTTTAAATTTAATGAAGCCGTATCTTTTATAATAGATTGTGAAACACAAGAAGAGGTGGATTATTATTGGGAAAAGCTATCAAGTGATAAAGAATTTGAACAGTGTTGATGGCTTAAAGATAAGTTTTGAGTCTCATGGCAGGTTGTACCTTCTGTACTACCAAGGCTTTTACATGATCCTGATAATAAAAAAGCTGAAAGAGTTATGAAAGAGATGTTAAAGATGAAAAAGATAGATATAAAAAAGCTTATCAAGGTGTATGAAGAAGATTAACTATAGTTTATTTTATTTTATTTTTTAAGTAAAATATTATGAAAAAAATGAATCCTGTCGTGCATTTTGAAATGCCAGCAGAAGACAGAAAACGTATGAGTAGCTTTTATACAAATGTATTTGGTTGGGAAACAACTCAGCTATGACCTGAGATGTGAGACTATGTAGTTGTTATGACTACAGAATCAGATGAAAAATGACCTAAAAAAAGATGAGCTATAAACGGGGGATTTTATCAAAAAACAGATGATCCACTCTCCGGCTGTCCCTGATTTGTTATACATGTAGATGATGTTAATGAATACGTCAAAAAGGTTGAGGAAGCATGATGAAAGATAATTTGAAACCCTATGGATATTAATTGAGTTTGATTGTATGTATCTTTTGTAGATACAGAAGGGAATAGGGTAGGTATGCTAGAGCCTACGGGTATGTAAACCAAAAAAAGAGAAGATAATTCTTCTCTTTTTGTTTTACACCTTTTTAAAACCAATTCATGCTCAGAGTATTTTTCATTGTTTGATAGGTTCTAAATCTAAACTATTAAATCATTCTTTTAATACTGAAGCCAATATTTCTACTGGTGATTTTGTGTCAATATATATTAAATGCTCCCTTGAACTTTCTTCATCAATTCATTGAAGGTAAATTACAATATATCATTTTCAGTGAGATAATAATTTATTTGCAACAATTGCTGCTTCTTCTTCAGACAAATTTGGAAATCTTAACAAAAATCATTTTAATAAGTCCTTTATACTTCAAAATTTTAGTCTAGCAAAATCAATAACTCTGTTTAGTGGTACCTTAACTTCATCAATCAACATTTTTACTTGGTAATCAAGCTCAGAGTATTCTTGATAATTAGGATTTTGTTAGATATCAAGTATGACTCTTACATAAGCGTTATATAACTCTCTATAACCTAGAGAAGTATTTTGATTTAGAAAATTATTAAGTCAATCAAAATCATAAAATCTAAGTGTGTTTTCTTCATCCATTTCACTTATTTGTCTAAATATTCTTACTTCTTGTTTTTCCATAGATTATTAGAAATATATTAAATATAAAACAGAATATACAAAGTATTTATATAATGTCAAGTGATCTATATATTTTTAGTTTTATATTCTTTAGTGAAAAATCACCTAAAAATTTAATGCTAATTTAATATAGAGTTTATATAATAAAAAAAAGAGTTCAGAATATATTATTTTAAAACTCTTTAGTATTTATTCTCCACTTCTTTTGGGAAGGGGGAGGATCCCGAAGGACATTTGTATTTCTACTATATCAGAAAATCCTGAAAAACAAAATTTTTAACATCAAAAAATAATATGTGTTTTGATGAACTACTAGGAGAGTAGAACGGTATAGTGATAGGAGCAGAGAAGTTTAAAAAATGTTTTATTATACTTTTTTGGGTAAGTTTTTCCTATTATTTTATAACACAGTACTGTATCTAATAACTTTTTTTCATAACAATTTTGCTACTCATTGTCTTTTTTCGTAAAATTCCCAAGAAATTTCATCTTCAAAAGTTCATACACCATTTTCTGAATCTCATACATTAAAAGTAAACTTATCGGCTTGTTCAAAAATAATATTCATATTATCTAAATCTATTAAAGTATGTTTAGTGTCTTTATTATTATTTCATAAATTATATTGAATCCATAATAGATTTTTTCAGCTTACAGATTTTCTAGTTACATTCCATCAACTAGGTATCTTTTCAACTTTATCTCAATTATGGATAACCAATAAATCATCTTCTACTCAAGAGGTATATCATGTAAAAAATACCGCTTTTCAATGTTTTTTTAATTCACTTACACTTTTATAATCTCAAAAAGATTGAGTTTCTCAATTTTCTGATATAAAATAATAACTAGTTTCGTGTTTTTTCACATCACTTCTTCAAAATACAGACCAAGGGGAGCTAAATTCTATATTCCTTGAAGAATTAAATTTATAGTATCAATCTATATTTGTTTTATCTATACTATTTAATCATCATAATAAACTTGTATTTTGATCTGAATCTTCTCATAAAAATTTATAAACTATATACATTTGTTTGATTGGATGATATGCTATATAAACATCTCATCTTTGTTCTCTGACTTCAAAAATATTATCTTCTCATAAAGCAAGATACACTACTCAATTAGATTCTTGTAAAGTTGGTTTATTAGAATTACTTCTTAAATCAGCCGTGTTATTTAGATAAGTTTCAACTTCATTGAGTCTGTCAGTTTCTTTTGTTGTTGTAGGAGTTTTTATTTTTTGAATTATTGGAAGAGCTTTAATAGGTGTATCTCATACTAAGGTATTATTTAATCTATCTTGAATAGCTAAAGTTAGCTCTGATAATGATATAACTCAATCTTCAGCAGCTTCTAATATATCATTTTTAGAAATACTTTCCATTTTATATTATTTAATTGTAAATATGTTTTATATACTTATATTTCACTAAAAGTCAATCCTTATAGACTTTTTTTATCTATTGAGAAGATAAAAAAGAAGAAATAATATGTGTTTTCTTTTTTGAGAAAGTGTGTAGAGAGAGGGTGTTAATTATTTATTTTCAAAATCATTTATGATTTTTTAATCACTTTTTAGCTTCAGAATTCATTTTTCTCTCAACTTTTTTTAAATCTTCTTCAGGTCTTAAGTTTTCTGGGGTAATTCATCTTTCAATTAATGTTTTTCTAACACTTCTATTATTAGTAATATGTTCATTTGAAATTTCGTTTTCAGTAGCCATTTTTTTAGACTTGGCATTGTGAATAGTAATCTCTGTAGCAAAATCTTTAGCTTTTAGAAGAATTGTTGGCATAAAATCAGCAAGAGGTTTACTACTAAGTATCCACCATTTATTTTTCATTTCTTCTGTATTTTTTCAAAACAAAGCTTTATCTCATTTGCTTCTAATTATTCAAAAATTTCTATCACTTCAAGTTTGTTCATATATAACTTGTGATAATTCTTTCTCTGTCTTTGCTAATTTATTTCTTGCCAAAACTCTTTCGTTTTCTAATAACCTTTGTTCTATAATTTCAGCTTTTCTTGTTTGTAATACAAAGTATTGTTGCGCAAAAGCAATTTCAGATTTTGATGTATCTCAATTCATTGCTATAAGATAACATGCTTTTCTTGTAAGCATTATATCATCTATTTCTCTTTGGCTTCATAGTCATAACTTTACCATTTTGTTGACTTCAACAAAATGGTCTGAAATATCTTCTCAGGAAGTTTCTAGAGATATTTTTGCTTTTATAATAATTTTTAGAAAATTTCTCCATTCTTTATATCATAAAAGGTATTGCAAGTCTCTTGCAAACCAAAACTCTATTCAATTATCCATTTCTTGAGCAAATGATTCAAAATCTCAAGTTAGTTTTTTAATTTCTTCTTTTTTCATCTTTTGTTGATTAAATTTAATTTAAATTATTATAAAGGTTTATTTTGAAATGCAAAATTTATTATATACTTTTTATATACAAAGTTAAACGATTATAACCACCTCACATTACTACAATATTAAATTTTCACTACAAAATTTTATTTTGTGTTAAAAATTTAATGTAGATTTAATATGGTTTAGTTATGATGAAAAGAAATTATTATAAATAACAAAAAATATGCAAAGGCAAAATTTTGATAATTGGAATGAAGTTAAGATTTCAGTTGATGATAGAGAAAATAGAGATTTTTATATAAATACTAGAGAAGTTTGGAATGTAAATTTATGAAAAAATATTTGATATGAGTCATATGGGAAATGACAGCTTTTTACAAGACCAGTTTTAGTTATAAAAATTGTATGAAGTGTTGTTTTTGTTGCCAGTATGACGACTATGTGAAAAGACAATAAATTTTATCATAAGCTAAGTGATAAATATTTTGATAAGCAGTCTTATATTACATTATCTCAAGTTAGAATTTTAGATAAAAAAAGGTTTATTGAAAAAATTTGAATGATCCATAAAGATGATTTTGAACAAATAAAAAAAGAATTAAAGAAAATACTTTTCTAATTCTTTTATTTATTGCCCATTTGCAAGCAAATGGGTGGATTCCGAAGAACTTTGTATACCTATTATATCACTTTTCTTTGAAAATCAAAACTTTTTCACAAAATTTATTAACATCAAAAAATAATATGTGTTTTCTTTTTTGGGAAAGTGTGTAGAGTGGGAGGTAATTAATAAATTAAAATCACTATTCTACTAAATCTATTCTTTCAACATCACTACATGGAATTAAAGATTTTTCTCAATCGATTTTTACAAAATAATAGTCTCAATTTGAAAAATATAAATTTCAATCAATTATCTCATTATTCATATATAATTTTACTTCTTTATATTCATTAGACACAACATTTATTAACAAAAAATATCAAATGATAAAAGTTATTCAAAAAATACCTATCGTTATTTTTTTATGCGTTTTAATGAAATTCCTATATTGCTTAATAAACAATAATAAGAAAGATATGATACCTCAAATTATAAATATATAATTGTAATAATCTTTTAAATCAAATCACAAACATAACAAAACCAAAGTAATCACAAGTATAAATACAAATACATAACTATAAATTATTGCTGCAAAAAATATAAAAAATAGTAATAAGAAAAAAAGTACTGCATTTTGTAAATTAATTAGGTATATTGGAGTACTAAATCATCAAACAAAGTTACTAATAATCATATATTCCGTTAATACTCATAATATAAATATTACAGATCATATTAATGCTATTTCATGTGTATTAAGTTTAAATACTTTATCCATAAATTTATCAAACTTATTATCTTTTTTTCTACTTTTTTCTTTAGTAGTTTTTAATGGTTTCTTTATTATTGGCATAATTGAAATGGTTATTTATTAAGTATATCTTGTAAAGAAGTCATTTTAACTAATAATTCATCAAATGTAACTATTTCAACATCTTTACTATTACTTCTAAAAAGCTCAAATGAAGATTTTTGTTCATCAGATAATAAATCCAATTTTCATATCAAAACTACACATTTAGAATTAAAAACTTCAAAATGCTCCTTACTTTTTCCTTTAGCCATATAAAACTCCTTTTGTAAATTATCTCTTTGATTCATAACTTGAGTTATACTTCAAGTTAAGTGTTCAGTAGCGGAAAAAACATCTGTTCATCTATAAGGAGTATTTTTAAGAATGCTAGTAAGATGAGTTTTAATTTCTACAAATGAAACATTATTGCTCAAGGAATTTTTAACTAAAAAATCTGAAAATTTTCAATCTTTATTATCAATTGTTTTTCATCATACATAGGCTTCATCTTTAAAAAAGATAACAGGTTGAGCAAATAAAGTTGAGAAAACCCAGCTATTTTCTTTTAAAAATTTCTGCCAAGATTTTTCTAAACTATCTCATCCAGTAGTTCTAGATAATAATATTTCAAAATCTTTAATAGTTTTTTGTAAATACTTACTATCTACTATTTCTTTAGTTTGCTTTATAGATTCTTTAGACAGAAAGTCAGTTGTTAAAGAGAGCTTATCAAATAAATCTTGTATAGCTTCTTTGTCTGCTTCTGAAAACTCATCTATAGAATTTCACCAATTAGAAAGAGTTAATGATAAAGCATCTGGCAAATATTTAACTTCTGGTTTATCAAAATTACTTGGAAAAATATCGTATAATACTATATCTCTTAACTCTTCTATCTCAGCTTGTTTTTTTGTGTTAAATGATGAAAAGTTCTTTTGTAATAAAGCTAATGTATTTTGATTTATATATAAAACCTTATTTTTTTCATCATAGATATTCTTAGAATCCTTTTCTATTATTACCTCTTTAAAACCTTTATCATTAATATAATATGTAAATGGATTTAAAGGCTTAGTAAATCAATATCATCTATTTGGATTTTTAAAAACTTAAACAGGTAATTTTCAAGAAAAACCAATAAATGTAATTTTCTTAATAGAAGAATATTTCTCTCATCACTCAAATCAAATAGGATAATGAATTTCTATATCATTATTTTTATATGATTCTTTAGATATTTGATTTATTCATTTTTCATCATCTTGAAAATAATAAATATCTTTAGTTTTAAACCCCTTTTTAAGATATTCTCATTTTGTCTTACTCATAATTATCTAGTTATAAAATTATATTATACATTTATAATTACTAAGTCAAACCTTTTTTCCTTTACTAAAGCCAAAAATAAAACACAAACAATTAATTATAATCACCCCACATTACTACAACATTAAATTTTCACTACAAAATTTTATTTTATGTCAAAAACTTAGTTTATGCAAAAATTATTAACAAACATTAAACATAAAAAGTAATAAAAATTAGTAGAATAGATAAAAATTATTATTCTAAATAACAGATTTATTATATATAATCCAATATAAGTATATAAAAATATATATTTACAGTATATAAAAACTTTTGACTTAGTTTTTTATAAACTTATAATGATTTCAGATTAATTGGTTAAAGCCTAGAAACCTTTTTATCTAAAAAATATTTTAATTTAATAATCATTGTTAATATGCCTAAAAAATATAAATGAGATGATCTAACAAAAAAGAAGTTAGATAGAAAAAGGGATTGAAGTTGATATGAAAAATGGGAAAAACCTTGAAAAAGGAAGAAGTAAAAGCTAGTTTATTTATTAACCATTTTAATTATGTTTAAAAGATGCCCATATTGTAATACTTATATACTAACAATTAGTATAAAAAAGATTCCTGCTACTGATGAATGATGAACGAAATGGTCCTGAGTTGTATATACATGTTCAAATTTTAATTGTAATGCAATATTATCAGTTTGAATTGATCCTATAGCTATTAAATCAGATATAGTAAGTGAAGTTATTTGAGAATTGAAAAAATTAAAATTTTAAAAATAATAATTATGTATACAACCTGATTTATAAAGAATCCAGAATTAATTGAAGAGAATTCAAGATCAGAAAATCTTTTAGATTTAACTTCTGAAATAGAAAGGTTTTCTGCAAAGTTAGATAGTATTAAATTCTCTTCTTTATTTTGATTTATTTGAAAATTTTGAACATGAAAAACTACTTTTCTTAATCAAATAAAGGATAAATATACTGAAAACTCAAAATGGTTTGAATTTGATGCTTGGAAATATCCAGACAGAAAAGATTTATGGGAAGCTTTTATATTAGAAATTGTAAAACAGTCTTATACAAAAAAAGACTGAAAAAAAATCAAAAAGCAAATTGAATGAAAATCTACAAAATCTGTATGGTTAGATATAATAACTGATATAACATCCTCTATATCTGAAAATTTTGATTTTAATTTTTTAGATAAATTTTCTGAGATATTCAAAAAAGAACCAATTACGAAAATTTATGAATTTCAGAAAATTTTAATTGAGATTTTTGATAAATTAAAAGAAGAGAATATTTATATGATTATTGAAGATATAGACCGTTCATGAGATAATTGAATATTTTTCCTAGAAACTCTAAACCATTTTTTAAAAACTAACGAAATTGAAAAAAGAATAATTGTTGTTGTTCCAATTTGAGAAGAAAATTATAAAAAAGAAGAAGTTAAATTATCTTATCTAAAATCTTTAGATTATATTCATGAATATTCATTAAGAGAAGTAAAATTAGATAATTTTGTTAAAGAATTATTTTTAGATGAGATATATAGTGTCAATCATTTAAAATGACAAGTAATTACTTTTTTAGAGTGAATTTTTAAAGAATTTACAGACCAAATTACAATGAGAACTTTAAAACATATTTTAAGAAATGCTAATTCTAATTATATTGCTTTATTAAAAAAACAATGAGAATGAGTTGATTGGAGGTTATCTATTGTATTTGAAACAGCAAAGTATATTAAACATAACTCATGAGATTTTTATATTGATATATGGAGAAAGACTAAAAAAGTTTGATGAAGTGAGAGTATATTTTCTGCTTTGATTGATAGTGTTTTTAGAGAAAATCATAGAGTTGATAGATGACAAAGGTTTACTGATATTTATGAGGAAGATTATTCTTGAGATAAAAAGGTTATAAAAACAAGAGTTTTTTCATATAATGTACCAATAAAGTTTGTATCTTACAAATATATTTCATGAAAAGCAAAAGATGGGGTTTTATATTTTACTGATGATTTTAATCGAAAAAATAATTATGTTTGAATTATAGATGATTTTTTAGATTAAAGTTTAACTATTTTACATAAAACTATGACTAACACAAAACCTTTCATTTTAATTAAAGATAGTTATACATTTTTGCAGACATCAATATTTTTTGAAATATTAGCAAAAACTCAACTTAAAAATTATCCCAAAATCTTAAAAGAAAATAATCCTCCATTTTCAATTGATTTTGATACATGAAATCAATATATTTTAAGAAATGATCATATATGCCATGCAATTGAAATATCAAATTCAAAATGAAGATGATTTTGATTAATTGCAGAAATATGACTTATTCAGTCTTTTACAGATATAATTTCTAAATTTAATGAATTATTAGATTTAAAGAATGCATGAGATAAAGACTTCTATGATTTATGTAGTACAAAATTATGAAATCAATTTAATGCATTATATTCTATAATAAAGTTATTCAGAAATATATTTTCCCATTCAATAACTAGAGAATATAAATTAAAAAAATCTGATTTTGATTGATGGAAAAAATATCATAAAAAAGAATGAATTAATTTTTTAAAAATTGATTTTACGATAACAAATGAACCACCTCATGCGATTCAATTAGAAATAAATATTGATGATATTAAAGAATGAATTAGTGTGTTTTCTTTAATTTGAACTTGATGAATGCTTATGTTAATTGAATTAATTATGGGTTTATGTTTTGAATATGATAATAGCTCAAAAAATCCTACTCTGAAGGAGTAGGATTTTTCTTTCCCCAAAATTTTACAAATTAAAAAAAATCACTAAAATTAAAAAGCCAAAAACACACAAAATATTACTAAAAAATGTAAAAGGGCAACTTATAGTTGTCCAGCTCTTTTTCTGTTTTTTAGTAATAGAGTGTGTTTTGGCGAACATCTTGGAGCTATAAGTTGCCCTTTTTTGTTTGCTAAAACACATTCTATTTTTATTAAGCTTTTTTATTTTAAATGTAGCCTCTTGCCCTTAGTATTAAGGGAAAGAATTCAAGTTAGGGTTATGAAAAAAGTTTAAGTCTTTTTGGCACCTACTTTATTAAGTAAGTGCTTTTTTATGACAAAAAAATCTTCAAATGCTAACTTAAGGAAAGCAAACAAAGCAAAAAATGATGAGTTTTATACTCAGCTCTCAGATATAGAAAAAGAACTCGGACACTACAAAATACATTTCAAAGATAAAACTATCTTTTGTAATTGTGATGATCCAGCAGAAAGTAATTTCTTTAAGTACTTTGCTTTAAACTTTGAACACTTAGGACTAAAAAAACTCACAGCAACCCACTTTGAGATTGAAAAACCGAGTTATAAACTTGAGATAACTAGATGACTTGACCTAAACCATGATTGAAAAATAGATTTAAAAGACACTAAAAAAATCAAACTCAAACAAAACTGAGACTTTAGAAGTGAGGAATGTATAGAGCTTCTTAAAGAGTCTGATATCGTTGTCACAAATCCACCATTTTCACTTTTTAGAGAATTTATAGCACAACTTATGGAGTATAATAAAAAGTTTCTAATTATTTGAAATCAAAATGCATTAACTTATAAAGAAATTTTTAAAATTATTAAAGAAAACAAAATTTGGCTTTGATATACTTTTCCAAAAGATTTTAAAGAAGCAAATTGAAATATGAAAAAGTTTTGAAATATTGCTTGGTACACAAACCTTGAAATCCAAAAAAGACATGAAGACTTGATACTATACAAAACATACAAACTGACTGAATACCAAAAGTACTACAACCTCGATGCTATAAATATTAATAAAGTAAAAGATATCCCTATGGATTATAAAGGTGATATATGAGTTCCTATAACATTTTTAGACAAATACAATCCAGAACAATTTGAGATAATAGGACTTTGAATTTCAAGCTCTTGAATAGAAATTTGAGTTAGACCATATACATCTGAACATAAGAAATATAGAAAAGAAATTCAAAAAAGGGCTGCCGTTGATTGAGATTTATATATGATAAAAGACTGAATAGTAGAAGTCCCTTATGCTCGTGTAATTATCAAAAACAAAAAACTTTAACCTTGTAGCCTCTTTTCCCTGATAAGGGGAGAGAATTCAAGAGAGAGGTATTATTTTCTAACCATATACACTATGAAAATCCAACTTAAAGAAATAGCAATTAGAGAGATTGCTAATTGATATCTAAACAACAATGAAGAATGAGTTGTTTGATATAAAGGAAAACTAAATATTCGTCCAAAATACCAAAGAGAGTTTGTTTATAAAGACAAACAAAGAGATGCA
The DNA here is from genome assembly GCA_028696815.1 of Candidatus Altimarinota bacterium. Classification (GTDB taxonomy): domain Bacteria; phylum Patescibacteriota; class Gracilibacteria; order BD1-5; family UBA6164; genus JAQVGG01. The sequence goes on along the minus strand of JAQVGG010000003.1, from coordinate 54,983 downwards.
GTCATAGAAACTGTGAGAAAAAACTTTCCACTCAATGTTATGTACTGGGTAAAAAACTCTGATGATACTTTTGAAGTTCTTGACTGACAACAAAGAACTATAAGTATTTGTGAATATATTGACGGGAAATTTTCTATAGATTATCAGTATTTTCACAATCTAGAAGACTCAGAACAGGATCAAATACTTGATTATCGCCTAATGGTTTATTTCTGTGAATGAACTGATAAAGAAAAACTTGATTGGTTCAAGACTATAAACATAGCTTGAGAAAAGCTTACAGATCAAGAGCTTAGGAATGCAATCTATACTTGAACTTGGTTAACTGATGCAAAAAGATATTTTAGTAAAACAAGCTGTCCAGCTTACAATATAGCAAGTGATTATATGAACGGGTCACCTATTAGACAGGATTATTTAGAAACTGCTATTTCTTGGATCTCGGATAATCATATAGAAGACTATATGGCAACACATCAACATGAAGCAAATGCAAATGAGCTTTGGTTATATTTTCAAAATGTAATAAATTGGATAAATGTAATATTTCCAAACTATCGTAGGGAGATGAGATGAGTTTCTTTTTGACCTCTTTATAATCAGTTTAAAGACACAAACTTTGACTCAAATAAACTAGAATCTCAGATCAAAAAACTTATGCAAGATGAAGATGTAACTAAAAAATCTGGTATTTATGAATATATACTTACTAGAAAAGAAAAATATCTAAATATCAGAGCTTTTACTCCAAATCAAAAACGTGAAGCTTATGAAAGACAAGAGGGGATTTGTGCAAACAAAAATTGTCCTGAAAAAGCTAAACACTTCGAACTATCTGAAATGGAAGCAGACCACATAACTCCGTGGCACGAGTGATGAAAAACTATTACTGAAAACTGTCAGATGCTTTGTAAAAATTGTAACAGGGTAAAGAGTGGGAAGTAAAAAATGAAGTTTTTAAAACTTCATTTTTTAGTAAATATCTCATCTTGTGTCTCAATCTATAAAATAGATTATAAGCGTATCATTATTTATTTCATAGATGAACCTATATTTTCAAATTCTTAGTCTAAAGTTTTCTCAAACTCATTTTAGCTTTTTAAAATCAAGATTATTTTTATAAGGATTTATTTGAAGAATTTTTAATGAATTATTAAATGAATTTATTATTTTTTCTCATTTATGTTTTTCTAAAAATTTTAAAACTTTTTTTGATAATCAGATTTTATACATTATCTTAAATTATTTAAAAATTTAAAAACATCTTCTCATTCAATATATTCTAGTTTTCAAGCTTTTTGCTCTTTTTTATACTCTTTAATAGCCTTTAATTCCCATTCTTCTGGTTCAACTTCAGGGATATAATACTGGTTTATTTCATTATATTTTTCTATACTCATTAAAACAGCATTTGGTTTATTATTATTCATTATAAACACTTCTCATAAATCTCTAGTTTTGTCTAATACACTTTTAGTGTTTGTTTTCAATTGAGTTGTTGAGAAAAATTGATCTTTAATTATTTTTCACATAAATATATAATTAAGTATTAAATTATATACTTATATTATATATCATTTTTGTTTTAAAGCAAGTTTTTTAATTTAAATCCACCTCCTCCTTCTCAATCTCCCCCAAACTCGGTCTCTTATCCAAGAAATCTTTAAAAGTATCTCTTATCTCATTTATAATACTTATACTGTTTTCCAGGCTATCAGTTGTTACAAGCCTCTTTCTGTAGGCTTTTACTCATGGGAAGTGTTTTAGGTATTGAACTAGGTGTTTTCTAATCTCTAGACTTCACTTTTTTTCTCACTTGGTTTCTACTAGTTTTTCTGCGTGAAATTGCATGAGCTCAAGTATCTCTCTCAAACTTGGATGATAAACTCAATCTATAAAGTTCTCTTTTTTCAAATTACTTCCCCCTTTATTAAAGGGAGTACTCGTACCGGAGTGGAGAGGGAGGGAATCTATCTCGTCTATATCTGCTTGACTCACAAAACACCATGGGTTTCAAAAAGTAGCTCTACCTATCATAAAACCTGCTAGGTCTTTTACTTTTTCCATACCGTCTTTGTAGTTCTGTACGTCTCAGTTTCATATAACTGGGATTTTTAAGTGTTTTTGTAACTCGTGTATATCTGTCCAGTCTGCCACTCAAGTATATGCTTGCTTCATCGTCCTACCGTGTATCGTGATCAAACTAGCTCAGGCTTCTTCAAGTCATTTTGCAAATGCTAACAAGTCTTGATTTCCATCAAAACTTCTTCTTGTTTTTACACTTATAGGTAGATGAGTTGCTTCGTTTAATGCTCTAACTATTTCAAAAGCAGTTTCTACATTTATCATCAAACTAGATCCATGTCAGCTTCTAACTACTTTTTTAGCAGGACATCACATATTTACATCTATACCAGCTATGTTGTATTTTGGATCAGATATTATCTTTGCAGCTTTTGCGAAGTTTTCTGGATCTTTTCAAAATATCTGTATCACAAGTGGATCTTCACTTTTATCATGAGGTAAAACAGAGTCAGCTAAAAATTTAGAATGAACAAGCCCATCAGCACTATAGAACTCACTTATAGAAAATATATGGGGAGCAACTTTTTTCATAGCTTGTCTATATGCGCTATCTCAGTATCAGTCCATAGGAGCTAAAAATACAAGTTTTCAGTGTTTTTCAATTTGTTTTTTCCAGAAGTCTTTCATGATATAAATAAATAAGTTTTTATTAAATAGTTATTCCTTGTTTATCCTTCTCCTTTGCAAGGAGAAGGTGGCTCGTGTGTAGCGAGAGCCAGATGAGGTCCGATGTAGTGTATTTAAAAAAGTATTTTTTTCAATCTTATATTAAAACATAAAATATAGAACGTCAACTTATTTTTTTTGAATTTTAATATTAAATTGTGATACAATATATTTAGTTTTACAAAAATAAAAAACAAATATATATGAATTTACCTGAAATAATAAAAGAGAAAAAAAGAGTTTCAGAAATAATTACACAAAAGTATAATTTTTCAAAAAATAAAACTCTTTGATATATCTCTTTAGATTCTAATATAATAAATGATGATTTCCTAAATGGTTTATCAGTATTACCGGCAAATTTTATTATCAATTCAAAAACACTTACAGATTCAAAACATAAAAATATAACTTTTTCAGATAAACCAGTTGCGGATGTTGTATGACTTGATTTTATATTATGTGATGATTGTGAAAGTAATATGAGCACATATTTTACAGCTTGAGTTTCTCCTGTAGTTTCTAGAAACAATGTAGTAGCTAATCTACTTTCAGAGTTTAATCCTGGAAAAGTGACAGGGAACGCTTATATATTTGAAAATGATACAAAATGGGAAATTTACTATGCTCTTGTTAGATATCTAGAAAATTTTAAGTTTCCATATGACAATAAAGCTTTAATAAAAAATGTTTTAGAAATTTAATTTTTAATATTAAAATATGGTAAATAGTTTTAAAGAATTATTAGGGTGATCTGAGTTTAAGGAAAATGGTCATGATTCATTTGATAGGATGGATTGACCTAGTGATAAAGATCTGAAAGCTATTGAGAGTGAAGGTGGTGTTGAATTATTATCTAATCAAGAAATAAGAAGAGTTTTAGAACAAGCTATGTTAGAAGCATATGATTGAACATTAAATGATGTAAATAATATTTTATACTGAAAATTAGGTAATAAGATTAATTAAAATAAAATATTTTTTACTTACTATGAACATTTTATTACTTTTTTTTGACTTAAGTTTAAAAAATCTTAAATTGGTTAGCAAGTTTATATATTGCTAACTTTTTTTTATGGCAAAAAATCTAGTTATAGTCGAATCTCCTGCTAAATGAAAAACTATAGAAAAATTCCTATGACCTGATTACAAGGTTGTTGCATCTATGTGACATATAAGAGATCTACCTGATAAAGAGTTATGAGTAGACATAGATAATGGTTTTATACCAAAATATGAAGTAAGTAATGATAAGAAAAAAACAGTAGATAGTTTAAAAAAGTTAGCCTCGTCTTCAAGCGAGATATGGATAGCAACCGATGAGGATCGTGAATGAGAAGCAATCGGGTGGCATCTTTGTCATACTTTAAATGTCGACCCAAAAAATACAAAAAGAATAGTTTTTCATGAGATTACAAAAAAGGCTATAACAGATGCAGTTAAAAATCCTAGAACTATTGATATGGGTCTAGTTGATGCACAACAAGCTAGAAGAGTTTTAGATAGACTTGTGTGATACAAAGTTAGTCCAGTGCTTTGGAAAAAGATAAGAAAAGGATTATCAGCTTGAAGAGTACAATCCGTTGCAGTTAAACTGATAGTTGAAAAAGAAAGAGAAATCCAAAAATTTAAAGCTGAAGAGTCTTGGAAAATAACTATAGAGTTAACATATGGAAACTCAAAATTTAAAACAACTTTAAATAAAATCTCTTGAAAAGTTAAAAAGCTTAACTCAAAAGAAGACGTTGAAAAGATTATTTCAACACTTTTTGATGATATAAATGATATAAAATCAGAGAAAAACAAGAAATGATTTGATGTTTTAACTAAAAAGTGAAGTCTTGAGTTTAAACTTGTAAATAGTGATAAAAAAGACAGTAAGAGATCTCCTTGAGCCCCATTTACTACTTCAACTCTTCAACAAGAAGCAGCAAGAAAGTTTAACTTTTGAGTTAAACAAACTATGATGATAGCTCAAAAGCTTTATGAGGGTATGGATTTAGGTAATTGAGAAAGACAAGGGCTTATTACATATATGAGAACTGATAGTGTAAACTTATCTGATCAAGCAAAAAATCAATCTAAGGATATGATAGAAAAATTATTTTGAGCAAACTATCATAAATCTAGAAATTATAAAACTAAATCAGCAGGAGCTCAAGAAGCTCATGAGGCTATTAGACCAACTGATTTATCAAGAACTCCTGAGAGCTTATCATGAGTACTTGATCCAACACAGTTAAAACTATATACTCTTATATGGAAAAGGACTTTAGCTTCACAGATGGAAGAAGCAATTGTTGAGGTGACAACTTTTAACTTTTCTCCAATTAAGTCACCAAACCAAGAATGGATTACAAAATGAGAAGTTATAAAGTTTGATTGATTTATGAAACTTTATATAGAGTGAACAGATGATGAGTCTGATGAAGAGGAGGATAACGCAACATTACCAGATATAAAGGTGTGAGAACTTTTAACTTGAGATAATTTACAAGGAACACAGAGTTTTTCTAGACCACCTGCTAGATATACAGAGGCATCATTAGTAAAGAAATTAGAATCAGAATGAATAGGTAGACCTTCTACTTATGCTCCAACTATCTCTACAATTATTGATAGAGGTTATATAGAAAAAATAGATAAGAAGTATTTAAGTCCAACAGAAGTTGCTTTTACAGTAACTGATTTCCTTGAAAAATATTTCAATCAGATGATGGAATACAAGTTTACTTCAAAAGTTGAAGAAGATTTTGATAAAATAGCTACTTGAGACGAAACTTATGAAAACATGTTATCAAACTTTTGGCTAAATACACTTAAAAAAGATCTAGAAATAGCTTGAGAACAAGCTGAAAAAGTAATTGAAAAAGTGTGAAAGCCATGTCCAAAATGTTGAAAAGATCTTATTTATAGACACTCTAAAGCAGGGAAGTTTATAGGTTGTTCGGGTTATCCAGAATGTGATTTTATAGATCAACCAGAAGAGCAAAAAAATGAATTAGAAGCACTTAGAGCAAAATATGAGTGAAAACCTTGTCCTGATTGAATAGAGTGAACGATAGTAGTAAAAACAGGGAAGTTTTGACCATTTTTAGCTAGCAGTGAATATCCCAAAGTTAAATGGATATGACAAATCAAAACCGAGAAAGATGAGTTATTAGAAAAGCTTTTAACTGAAAAATGAATGTTTATAGATGAGGAAACTGGCGAAGAGTTAGTTTTGAGAAACTCAAAAAGATGACCATTTTTAGCAGCAAAAAATTACCCAGCTGTAAAAATTGCAAAAAATATACCTAAAGATGTTTGGGATGAAGTTAATAAAAGATTAAACAATGAGTGAAATAATTAATTTGTCCATTTAAAATACTTGATAAGATATAAAAATAGCTATACTGTTAGTATAGTTATTTTTATAAATTTAAAATTTTATGCATAAACAAAAAATAAGAGTCTTAGATAAAGCAATACTTGATAAACTGGCTTTTACTTTAGTTGAGTTAATAGTAGTTATTTCTGTACTTGCAATTCTTTCAACTATTTGATTTATATCTTATAATTGATATTTATCAGGTGTAAGAGATACAAATAGAATTTCAAATATAAAATCACTTTCAGAAGCGTTAGAAATATATAGGACAAAATCAAGTTTACCGCTACCAGAAAGTAATGTAGAAGTTAAAATAAACGGTAATAAAATAATGTGGCAGTGATATTTATGAGAAAATATACTAAAAACTTTAAATTTTAATAATTGATGAATTGATCCTTTAGACAATACTTATTATACATACGCCATTACAGATGATAGAAAATACTTTCAACTTATGGGTTTTTTAGAAGAAGAATGAAGTCTACAATTAATTTATAATAAATCTTTAATTGTTAATAAACTATACTCTTCTTCAATTGATTATTCTACTAGGTATCCAACTGTCTATGGTAAACAACTGTGAATAATAACAACTACTTTAAATGTTCCTATACAAGAAGATTCTACGATAGTTTTATCTTGAGAATTAAATATAACATCTTCAACAACAGATATTTTTAATGCTCATTTTGATGATACAAATGTTATCACATGAATATGAACAGACTTGTTTATTATTGCATATAATGCTAACTGTAATAGGATAAAGCAAGTAACATGAGTTAATTCAGATTGAGTATACACTATAAATCCAACTTCAAGTTCTTCTTTTACTGCTTATTGTGATATGAATACTGATTGATGATGATGGACTCTTGTTGCTAGAAGTGCTTCTTGAACTACTGGAAATTTTTGATGGAATACTGCAACTGGATCACTATATATTGATTCTTTACCTTATTCTTTATGAGATGTTAAATCTGATTCTATTGATTTTAGTGGATTGATGATTGCTACTTATAGCAATTGAAAATCTCTTGATTTAGCTTATAAAATGGATGTTGACAATAATGATTTAATTTCAAATATATGATCTTCAATAGATACAGCAAATGTTATACAAATAAATTGAGATACAACTTCAACAACAGATTTTAATAAATGGGGAACTTTTACATCTACTACATGATATTGGTTTTCTGATAATACAACTGATAAATGATTACATATAGACTGATTTTCATCTAATTCAACATTTTCTTGAAACCAAGGTATGATTTTTGTTAGATAAAAAATACCTACTTTTAAGTAGGTATTTTTTCTGTGTTTCATACAATCAATCAAATAAGTTTTTTTCTTAGATAATCTCTATTTATTAGATAAAAAATGAGTCATGCTATAGCTCAAAATAAGTGTCCAAGTAAGCTTATTTGTGGTAATAATCAGATTCAGATATTTATTACTAGAGCAGTTATTCATCATTTATACTCTGGATTATTTCTTCTTTTTAGCTCTAGTGTATAAAATGTAAGTAAAGCCATTGCAAATCAACTTATTCATACTGTATTTACTGGTATGCTATTATATGAATAATTAGTAATAATTAATCAAATAAAAACAGTTGAAAATATAAAAAATAGAGTAAATTTTTTTCTTCATATAAGTGCCTCAATTATATTTCAGAAATAGTAAATAAAAATTGAATTTAAAAATAGGTGTAAAAATCATGCATGTAAAAATGTTCAAGTAAAAAACTGTATGAAGTATACAAAATAATTTCATTGATTTAAAAAATATGTATTTATTCACAAAACATATATATTTGGGTATATATATGTCAACATAGTAAAAAAAAGAGATATAAGTATCAGGGTATTTGAAACAGTAAAATCATTCCTCATTTTATTTTTTTAAAAAGTTTAAAACTGAGTGTAGTATATTATAAAAAATCCTCCTTATAATGCAAGGAGGATTTTTTATTTAATTTTTTTACTAAATTTAACATAATAGTAAAATCAAGCGATAATCATAGGAATACTTAATAAAGTTCATAATGTAAAGTATCACGCTATATATCATATATTTGCATCAGGTAATCTGAAAAATAATTCAACTATTATTCTAAACACTCAATAAAAGATTAAAAATAATGATGCTATTTGTCAGTCAAACTTTCTATTTTTATATACTAAATTTAAAATAATAAATAAAACTACTCACTCTAATAATGCTTCAAGTAATGGTGAAGGGAAGTTTCAGTTAACTGCAAGTGGTCAATTATATGGAAATCATAAAAGTTCTTTATTTAAATAGTTTCAAATTCTTCATAATCAAAGTCCAATAGGTAAAACAGCAGTTATCTCGTCACTAAGTTTTAAAAATCATACCTTGTATCTTTTAGAAAAAAGATACATAGCAATTATTACTCATATAACTCATCCATGAAAACTCATTCATCATTCCCAAACTTTAAGTATATCGAGAGGATTTTCTATATAGCTAGTTAAATTATAAAAAATAACATATCAGAGTCTTCATCAAAGTATAACTCAAGCTACTATATATAAAAGTAAATCATCAAGCAGTTCTACCTCACCCCTAACCCCTCTCCTTTGTAGTAGAGGGGAATTTAAATGCTCTTGCTCCTTCTCCTTCAAAGGACAAGGTGAATTGGCTTCAGTCAAGAGAGAGTGCCCTGGAGTAGAAGGTTGGGATGAGGTCCTGTATCTTATTACATAGTATCCAGCTAAAAATCAAAGTGCATACATAAGTCCATAATATGTAGGCGCAATTGTTATACCAAACAATGTTATTTCAAAGATTTGCATATAAATTGACGTTTTTATATATTATTGTATAAATATATTATACAAAGTATTTGACTTTTATTAAATTTTATTAATAAATATTAACCTATAACTTTTAGCTTAGTCAAGGCAAAAATTTTTTTTATTTTTAAAATTATATTAAAACACAAATTAAATAATTGACAAGTTTTGTAAAAAATGTTGTAATATATGTGTTGAAAATAATTTAAGTATACAAACATTAAAAAGTCAAGTTAACAATATATATCTTTATATACCTATTAACTTTGGAGCAAATAAAAAGGGAATAGGTAATACATATATAAATGATTATATAGAAAAACTAACTTTTTAAAATAAATTATTTCAAAAAAAAGTTATTATGAAAACAACAATAGACTTTAAAAGATTTCTTTTAGAAATCTTTACGTGAATCTATATTTTATCAAATATAGTTCCACTTTCATCATATACATATGCATCATCTGATGTTGTTGTAAGTCCTTTTAAACAAGTTGCAAAATTAGAATGTAGATTTCAAGATTTTGGTGATTTAGGTTCTGATTGTAAACAAGTTTTGCCTACAGTAAATACTAAAGACTATGAAAAATATGCTATTTTAAATTGAGGGTATAATGAATATACTAGATACTATACAGTGTTATGGTGAGCTAGTTATAAGTATGGTTGGGATGTTTGAAATGGATGACATTTATGAACTGACATAGCAACATCACAAGGTACACCAGTTTATTCTATAGCTGATTGAAAAGTTATAAATGCTAAATCTGATTTATCTTGGTGAAAACATGTTACAGTTGAACATACTATTAGATGAAAAAAAGTATTTTCTAACTATTCGCATTTATCTAAATTAAATGTTAATGTTTGAGATACAGTTAGAGCCTGAACAAAAGTTTGAGAAGTATGATCAACTTGAAATTCTACAGGTAATCATCTACATTTTCAAATTGATTTAGATACTTCTTTTCATCCATACTACCCTGATTACAAAACATGTCCTTATAGTTATTATGATATAACTGAAAATGGAGCTTGTAGTGATCAAATCCAAGCAAATACTATAGATCCACTATTATTTTTAGAGACTAATTGATCTATACTTGATAGTGTTACTCAACCTACTTATACAGTTTCAAGGTCTACTATAAATAATGCTATAAGTAATTCAAATATAAGTGAAGATTTAAGTATATTTGATAAAACAGTTTATATTTGATACAGTGTGTCAGATATAAAAAGAGTTCAAGAAATTTTTAAAGAAATGTGAGTATATAAATGAGCTATATCTTGAGATTATTCTGATATAGAATCTGTTATGATTGATTACCAATTAAATACTTGAGTTATATCATCAAGAGATGAGTATGGAGCAGGACGGTTTGGTCCAAAAACTAGAACACAAGCATTAAATGATTATAAAAATTATTTAACTTCTGCTAAAACTACTTCATCTTCTACTGCAACAAGTTCAAATTCTAATTCAAATCTTAGACCTGATACTGTAGTTGTTGGTAATAAAATCTCAAGAGATAAAATACTTACAAGAGAAGAAATAGAGGCTATGGAGATAGAAGAATTTTTAAGACTATACAACATAAACATAAAGATTAACAAAGTATGATGAAATATATCAGCTTGAGAAACTGTAAATTTAAATATGGAGATAATAAATAAAAAAACTAAGAAACCTTTTAATTGAAACACTCCACTTGATATTACATTTTGACTTAATAATGAGTTAGTTTCAGTATTTCCTACAAAAATTTATAATTTTGAAGATGGTAAAAGAGATATTAAACTTACATGATTAAAGACTTGAAATACCGTTTTACAAGTAAAACTATGATCTAAAACAATTAATACATTTGATTTAAAAGTATATGATTCAAACACTGCTGTTTATCCAGCTAAATGATTAGTTGTTGTAAATTCTAAAGTAGTATTATGAGATGTAAATAAGTGAATTATTTTATTTAAAGATAATAAAAATAAAAATCTTATAAACATAAATTATGGTTCTACTTATACACTTAAATGAGTTTGAGATACAGAAGTATGTATAAAGAGTTGAAACCTAAAAGATATAAATAAGATATACAACACACCTTGTGATGATTCTGATTATGTTAAGCAACAACAATTTAGCTATAATGATACAATTTGATGATTAGTTATATTTAATTATAAAACTACTGGTAGCGATGTAAAAATAGAAGTTGTAAATAATTATAATTCAGAAATATTAGGAAATAAAAAAATCACTGTTACAAATCCAAAATGACTAACATCAAATTACGCATATTACTGAGATGTTATCAATATGCTTAAAGAATGAATTACTACCTGAGTTAATAAATGATACTTTTTAGAAGATAGAGCTCTAACACAAGCAGATGCACTTGTATGGATAGAAAATACATTACTTAAGCTTAAAAGTGAAACATTAGATTCAGATATGAAGAGTATAATAGATAATAGACTTACTCAAATTAAAAGTGAAAATGTAAGTAAGTATACAACAATTACAAGAGAATGATTTTTAGACTTTACATATAGATACTTATCTTTTAATAATCTAAATACAACTGATTATAAAAAATACAGAGACTTAAATGATAGTGTAAATAAAAAAATCGCAATTGTATTTGATAATAATACAACTTGGAAAGATCAATTTTGAGATAATTACTTTAGACCAGGTGAAACATTAACTAGATGAGAATGAGCTTATTTCTTAAATCAAGTTATAAGTAAACAAAGAAAGTTATATTTAGTAAATAGATAATATTTCTAGATAAGAGATAAAAAATAATAAAAAACAAATTAAAAAGGAGGACAATTTAATTCCCTAAAATAAATATTATGAGAAATACAAACCAATTACATCAAGTTCCAACACAAGCTATTGAACAAATGAAAAAAAATCCAGTTGCAAATGCAATCGATGAAACTTTATGAAGAGTTAATGAAACTCTTGAAAGAAATAATTTATATGGAGATGTACTTAAAAATGCTCAAGATATCTTAGCTCACGCTAGATTAGAACAAGAATTAGCAAGAGAAATAAATAGAGCTTTAAAAGCAAATACTGTTGCAGAAATGCTTAAAGCTCCAAAATGAAATATAGTTGAACTAGCATGAGAAAGAGAAATAAATATAGAGACTCCAAATAAAACTGTTGAATTAGCTTGATTAAGAAAAGTTGCTTAATTAACAAAAACAAATTACATTAAATATAGTAGGATAAGTAAATCCTATCCTACTATATTTATTTATGAGCCAAGTTTTCAGGCTCTCCATACATAATAGTTTTTCATTGAAATGATTAAAACCCCTTATATCTGCTCCATATGAGGTGTTTTTGTTTTACAAAGACTCTAAACTTGATAAATTAAAAAAATTGTTATAATAATTTTGTATTATATTTTTGAGATAAATAAATAGTGGCTAGAAAGAAGAAAAATCAAATCCCTACAGAATATAAAAAGATTCTATTTTGAATCACATTATGATTTTTTTGAGTAATGTGACTTTTAATGGATAATTCATCAGTTTTTTGAATATATTATCTTGATTGATTATTTTATTTATTTTGAGAATATTATAAAGCTATATTTTCTCTTGTAGCAATTGCATTTTCAGTATTTTTATTTAAAGACAAAGATATACACTTAGATTTATATAGATTACTTTGATTGTTTTTCTATTTTTCATCAGTAACTACTATTATTGGTTTTTTCAATAAAGATTATTCAGCCTTTTTTAACTTATATCCTGCTTTAGAACCTCTATTATGAAGTCCTGCTGTTCTGTTTACATTTTTCGTTTTATTTATACTTTCGCTTGTTATACTTTTTAGGTTTTCTCCTGTAAACTTTACTAAAACAGTTGTAAAAACTGCTTGAAATATAAAAAATAATATAAAAAGTGATACATCAAAGATAAAATCAGAATTTAAAGATGTAAGAAAAAATATAAAAGAAAATAAGATAGATAGAAAAAAAAGAGAGTATGATGACATGCTAGAAGAATTACAAAGAGAAAAAGCTGCATTAGCAAAGGCGAAACAACCAAAACAACTTGCTATAAGTGATGCTCCAAAAAAGATACAAGTAGAAAAAAAGACATGACTTTGAAGCTTATTTTCAAAAGATACAACTAATAAACAATTAGAAACTAAACCTGTTACAAAAGTTATTTCAAATCCTGACTTTAGAGACTGGGAACTTCCTACTCTTGATTTACTTTCTGATAGATGAGGTTCTATAGTTTATGATGAAAGAGAAATAAAAACGAAAGAGATTGAGATAAAAGAAAAATTATTGCAGTTTAGGATTGAGGTTGATATGCAAGGTTATCAAGTTGGGCCAACAGTTATACAATATAGATTAAAACCAAAAGAGTGAGTTAAGCTTCAAAAAATAGTTAACCTAAAAAAAGATCTAGCTTTAGCGCTACATGCTAAAAATATAAGAATACAAGCACCAATTCCTGGACTTGGAGTTGTTGGTATAGAGGTTCCAAATAATAATAGACAATCAGTTTGATTGAAAGAAATATTTTCATCAGAAAAATTTAATAGTAGATCTGTTGAGATACCTCTAGCTTTATGAAAAGATGTCTCTTGAGATATAATGGTATGAGATCTGACAAAAATGCCCCACTTGCTTATAGCAGGTCAAACATGATCATGAAAATCTGTATGAATGAATGCATTTCTCATCTCCATGCTTTATAAATTTTCTCCAAGAGAGCTGAAGTTTATAATGATTGATCCTAAAAGAGTTGAATTATCTATATATAATTGAATTCCTCATCTTTTAACTCCAGTGATAACAAACGCTGACAAAGCACTAAATGCTTTAAAATGGGCTGTTGCTGAGATGCTTAGAAGGTATGATTTAGCTACACAAGCAAAAGCTAGAAGTTTAAAAGAATACAATAAAAAAGTTAAAAAAGAAGATAGATTACCATATATAATAGTTGTAATAGATGAGCTTGCAGATTTAATGATGAGTTGAAATAAAAAAGAAGTAGAGTGATCAATAGCTCGTATTGCTCAGATGGCTAGAGCTGTTGGTATGCATCTGATAGTTGCAACTCAAAGACCCTCTGTTGATGTTATTACATGACTTATAAAAGCAAATATACCATCACGTATCGCATTTACTGTTGCTTCACAAGTTGATTCGAGAACTATTATAGATAGAGCATGAGCTGAAGATTTACTTTCTATGTGAGATATGTTATATGATCCAACTTGATCTATAGAACCTGAAAGAGTACAATGAGTATTTGTTGATACTGAAGAAACAGAATCTGTTGTAAATCAAGTAAAACGCACTATTGATCCTGATATGTTATCAAATATGCAAGATGACACTATTGTTAATTGAGTTTCAAAAGCGGCTTGAAGTATTATGGAGTGATATGAGTGAAGTCAAGAAGAAGATCCAGAGATAATTGAAAAAGCTATAGAAGTAGTAAAACAGGCACAAAAATGATCAACCTCTCTTATACAGAGAAAGCTTTGACTAGGTTATGCACGTGCAGCTAAGATACTTGATATATTAGAAGACCTATGAGTAGTTTGACCAAGTAATGGTAGTAAACCAAGAGAGGTATATGTGGATTAAGCAATAAGTTTTAAATACATATTTAGAAATTTATAAATCAGAGATAAATAATATAAAAGTTCATGATTGTGTTACTTGTACTTAAAACAAAAAACTTCAAGAATAAAATTTCTTGAAGTTTTTACTTTTTAGTAATCTTGAAAATCTCTACTAGTTAGCTTTATTACTAATCACGTTACTCATACTATTTCATGTTCAACTATTGGTGCAATTCTTTTATCTGTTTGGTTTAGCTCACAACCTGGAACTTCTATAGTTCTCCCATCGCATTCTCAAAATTTTTCAAATGTCATATAATTTTGTTAAATATAAAATATAGATATGGTTTTATTTATTTTTTTTTATATGTCAAAACTTGCATATTATTTTATATTAATAAAATGTTAATAAGTTTATTTATTATTTTATTTTATGCCAAAGTTTGAATTTAAATGTAATACGAGAAGATGAAATAGTTCTTGAACATATGCTCCCAAGAGAACAAAAAAGAAACCCGCACCTTTTATAATGCATGATGATTACTTCAAAAAAGCAAAAAAAGAAGGGTATAGAGCTAGAAGTGTTTATAAGTTAAAAGAGATACAAGAACAATTTGAATTGATAAAACCTGGTATGGATGTATGCGATGTTTGAGCTGCCCCATGAAGCTTTATCCAATATATAAAAAAAATTATCAAAGACACAGGTCAGATAGTTTGAATAGATATAAAGCCAATTGAAAAGTATACTCAAACAAATATAAATACAATAGTTCAATCTATTTTTGAGTTTGATACTTTGAGACCAAAAGTAGAGGAGTATATATGAGCTTGAAACAAGTTTGATCTTATAACTTCTGACATAGGTCCAAATACTACTTGAAGAAAAGATGTTGATCAGTTTGCATCTGTAGAATTAAATATAAGTATAGTAGAATTTGCTGATCATTTTTTAAAAAAATGATGAAACTTACTTTTAAAAGTGTTTAAATGAGAGGATTTTTTCTTGCTTACAAGAGTTCTCAAAGATCATTTTGAAACTTTCACTGAGTATAAGCCTTTAGCTTGTCGTGATAGAAGCTTTGAAGAGTATGTTATTTGTTGGAATAAGAAATAATATGATAGATTACATAATACTTGCATCATCTCTTGTAATTGCTTTAGCCTTTATGTTACTTTGAGTACATAGGGTATTTAATTTTTATGTTTGAGTTATAGTTTGATTTTTGGTTTTTCTAGCTTTAAATATAGAAATCAAATTATTGCTTGTATCAGAAATGTCTAAATTATCATGAGTTGAACTTACTATTTTTAATGCTAAAGAAAATTTTTTATCTTGGAGTATTTTTATAATTCCTGTTTTGTGAGTTCTTTTCTCAGTTTTTACTCCTAAAAGTAAAAAATCTTTTTTAGTTTCAGCTTTATTTTGATTTCTAATACCTTTTTTCTTTGTAGGGTTAATGGCTTTTATTTGGAAAACATCAAGTGTTAAAATCTCATTTATTAACTATGTTTCAAATATTTTTATTGATTCACGTATTTTTGATTTCTTTTTTGAAAATATAACTTTATTTTTTATTTTCACTACATTTTTATTATTTTGAAAATTCTTTTATTACATTTGAAAAATATTTTTGTATTTTTTAATTTGGGCCTCAAAATCTTTTACAAATTGGTTATTAAAGACTAGAAAAAAACAAGAGAATTAATTCTCTTGTTTTTTTATTATTATTTCTTGAGTAGGGAAGGCAATTTCTATTTTTGATTTTTCAAATTGTTTTTTGATTTCTAGATTAATTTCTTCTTTTTGTTTTAAGTATCTTTTGTAGTCATTGTTAATTAATGAAAAATAAGTTCAGTTTATATTAAGTGAAAAATCTCAAAAGCTATCAAAGTGTACTCTGTATGAATCTATGGTTTGATCTACAACATATTTTTCAAGTATATCTTCTATAATCTGTATCGCTTTTTTTAGTTTTTCCAAGCTAGTTCAGTATATAACTCAAATTGTGAAATCAGTTCTTCTATTAACTCTTAAAGTTAAATTTTCTACAGGAGCTGAAATCAGATTTTCATTTGGTATAAGTATTCTGTTTCAAGTTATATCAGTTAAGACAAGATAAATTAATCATATCTCATTTACACTTCAAGTAAAATTATTTACTCTTATAAAATCTCAAACTTTAAATGGTTTATTTACTATAATTGATATTGCTCAAAATATATTTGAAACTGATTTTTGTGCTGCAAGTGCTAATGCTAGTCATCAAACTCATGCTCAAGTTATCAAAGCAGATACATTATATCATAGGTTTGATATAATAGTGATTCATCAAACTATCCATATAAAAACAATTAAAATCTTTTTTACTATAGGAAATATATCTTTTGATAGCTCTAAACTTTTTTGAGTTTTTGCTAAAATCTTAAAAGTGGAATTAACCAGTGAACTTGATAGTATAAGTAATGCAAATATGAAAGATATATAAAAAACTTTGTCTGTTATATTTTTGGCAATTAGCGGTATTATAGCAATATTTAGTCATATAAATATCGCTATAATATACTTTGATATATTAAAAAACTTTACTATAAATTCTCATAATATATCATCATATTTACTTTTTGTTTTAGAAAAAATATTTGTAATTATTTTTTCTACTTGTTTTATTATAATACCAAGAATTCAAATCGAGGTGAATATTCAAAAAAATGCAGCTATGTATGATAGTAATTCATTTCAATACTTAAAATTTTCTCTTACCAGTTCAAATACTGAATTGTCTTTGGCATAAAAATAAAATCAAAAATAAGTGATTCATAACAGTAGAAAAATATAGTTTTTCATTTATTTTTTTTAAAAACTAAACGAGTTTTATTCTAATAAATTATTGAAATTTTCAAAATTTAAATAAGTATTAATCTATATCTTTTCTTATCAAACTAAAATCTCAAGGATTTTCTGACATATTTATCCATACTTCATAACCTCATCAGTGAGCGCTCTCTACTTCTTCAGATTTTGATTTATCAAACTTGTAACTGTATTCTGTAAATGTTGTATTTGCCTTATGTACTCAGTGATTTAGTCATGTTTTATATATTTTCTCTATTTTAGATTTCTTTATACCATTAGGTGTAATTATCTCGATACTATCTCAAAGCTCAAATCTGTTTTTTACTTCTACTCTTACTACTTTTTCACTCGAGTCATACTCTCTAAGTATACCCAAGAAAGCTTTTGTTCCATAACTTCCATTTCTTTCGTAAAATTGAGCGTTAGCTCCAGGATTTCCAGCTAAAAATCCTGGTATATAACCTCTATTTGCTATAGAAAACAGTTCTTCAGCTAACTCTTTAGAATCATAATCAATTCAAGCTTCTATAGCGTCAAGTGCTTTTCTATAAGCAATTCATACACTTGCTATATAGTTTACAGTTTTATTTCTTCATTCTACCTTGAAACTTATGATTCAAGCGTCAGCTAGTTCTTTTATATAATCAATAGCCATCAAGTCTCTAGAGTTCATCAAGTAAGTACCGTATTCATCTTCATCTATTTCCATCAATTCTCCAGGTCTTTCTTTTTCGTCAAGATAAAAATTACCTGTAAGTTCTTGGTATTCTTCAGGTCTACCTGTTAGAGTTTCTAACTCTGCTTCCGTTTTATCATCTTTAAATACTTTATACTCCCATCTGCAAGAGTGAGCACAAGTTCATTGATTTGGATCTCTATTTGATAAATAGTTTGATATAAGACATCTACCTGAGTATGCCATACAGATTGCACCATGAACAAAAGCTTCAAGTTCCATATCTGGTACATGTTCATGTATCTCTTTCATCTCTTTTATAGAGATTTCTCTACTTAGTATGATTCTTTTGATTCCTAGTGTTTGCCAAAACTCAGCTTGCGCCCAGTTAGTATTGTTTGCTTGTACTGATAAATGCACCTCTACATCTGGAAACTCTCTTCTAACTATGTGTATAAGTCCAGGATCAGCCATAATAAATGCATCTGGTCACATCTCAACCATTTTTTTAAATTGAGCTAAAAATGGTTTTATCTTCATATTATGAGCGTATATATTTGCTGTGAAATATATCTTTTTTCCTAATCCATGAGCATACTTTACAGCTTCTTCTAGAGACTCCATAGTAAAAGCATTTGTTCTAGCACGTAGAGAAAACATAGGAGCTCAAACGTAACAAGCATCAGCTCAATAAGCATATGCGAACTTAAGTTTTTCCATATCTCAAGCTGGCATAAGTAATTCTAACTTCTTTTTCATTTTATAAATATTATTTATTAAATACTGATTCTTTTTTGAAACACAAAATATAAAATTTTGTATCAAAAATAGACCAGCATAACTAAAGTCAACAAATAATTAAAATTATTTGCGTCTTTACTTAACTAACTACGGGTTAGCCCATATTTATGGTGTATGAATTTTAGAGAAGATAGCGAAAAAGTCAAAAAATTAAAAAAAACTTATTTTTTTTCTTGACATTATAATCAATATAGATATAAAAGCTAACGACCCTAGGAAGGGTCAAGTGACCACTTTGGCTAACGACGTTAGAGGAGGAAAAACTTCTTCAAGCTGTTTTTTCTTTAAAAATTAACATTAGAGGAGGACTTTTCTTTTACACTTTTGTTTCTTTAACAATGTGGAGAAAGGGTACCTTAAGGATACGGTCAAAATCGTGTCCAAGCTGTCGCCTTGCTTTAGAGGCTTGCTGGGTTTCCTTGTAGGGGATGGGAATATACCGCGGGTCATTTGCGAAAGGTCACACACTGTGACGATGCCTGCCGCTTCAGTTCGCGCTCCCTGTTTCCTCCCCCTTAAAGCTTTAGTCCGGCTCGTGACTCCCAGTAGTGGGTTATAACTTAAAAATTGAGGATGCTGATAAGTGTCCTCGCGCTATCAACCAACACGGTGAAAGTCCAAAGGGTGTTGAAGCGCAAAAAATAAAACCCCCGGCGTACGCGCCGGGGGTTTTCAATGTAAAAATTTTCTTGATTTTTATAAAATATTTATATAATTCAGTTGTTTTAATTTAAAATTTAGAAAGTAAATTATGAGTACTGAAAAAATTGATTGGTCAAAATATCCAGTTGATATGCCAGAATATTTAAAGCAAGTTGTAGTTGAGTTAATTAATGGAGTACAAATTGATATAGATAGATTACTTGAATTAAATAAATATTTGAGAGATAATGCTCCAAATAATTGATTAAAAAATCAGGATAGGAAATCAATGAGACAAGACAATTTAGAATGAGAATGATTTGATTGGTTATCTCCAAGAAAAACTTGCAAATAAAAAATAATCTATATAATCATTGCAACTAAAAAGGTGGCAATGATTTTTTTAGACTTTAAAATTTAAAATTTAATTAAAAATAATATGCAAACTACACTTATACTATTAAAACCAGATACTGTAGAAAGAGGTTTAATCGGTCAAGTTATATCAAGACTTGAAAATAAAGGTTTAACTTTAGTTGGACTTAAAATGATGCAACTGGATGACGCTATTATAAATGAACATTATGATTTTTTAGCTGATAAACCATTTTTCCCAAGTATACAATCATACATGAAAAGAACTCCTGTAGTTGCTATGGCAGTTAGAGGTAAAAATGCTGTTACTACAGTTAGAAGCTTAACAGGTGCAACTAATCCTTCTGAAGCTTTACCTGGTTCTATAAGAGGTGATTTTGGGTTAACTATTGATGGAAATATAATACACGCTTCTGACTCAGAAGAAACTGCAAAAACAGAATTAAATAGATTTTTTGGAGGAAAAGATATATTTGATTACACAAAGATGATAGAAGAAATACTGTAATCAATTAACAATTACAAATTAGTAGTTAAAAAAGCATTTTCATAAAAATGCTTTTTTAATTTTGTATTTTTTCAAATACTATTACAATAATTCATAATTTGTAATTAATAATTATTAATTTATTTTCATGGCAAAATTTTATGACACATTACTTGGTGAGTATATAAAAGCTCCTTGAGTTAGGTGATTATCTCTGGATAAGCTAGCATTGAGAGATTTTGAGTATGAGATGATAAGTTATGATAGTGTAACAGATAAGGCAAAGATAAATTTTAAAGATGTTGATTTAAGTGTTGCTTCAAATTATTCATGAGAGGATGTATACATAACTGCTAAACTTTATAAAGCACAAAAAAAAGAACACCTTACAGAAAACAGTATATTAAATGATATAGAGATTCCTCTTACAGAAGTATTAAAAGATATGGAAATATCTTGAGTTAAAATTGATAGAGATAGACTTAAATGAATCTGAATCCTTTTAAAAAATGAGATAGATTTTCTTAGAAAGAAAATCTATGAACAAGTTTGAACTGAATTTAATATCAACTCTCCAAAACAGGTTTGAGAAATACTTTTTGATAAGTTAGCTTTACCTAAATGAAAGAAAACTAAAACTTGATGGAGCGTATCAGCTGAAGTACTTTGAGATTTAGCTCATGACTACCCAGTTGCTCAAGATATAGTCGATTATAGACACTATACAAAGATATTATCTACATATATTGAATGACTTCTTGATATAGCAGATGAGGATGATTTAGTTCATACTTCATATAATCAAACTGTAGCTTCAACAGGTAGACTATCTAGTACAGAGCCAAATTTACAAAATATACCTAGCTCAGATTGAATAGCTTGAGAGGTGAGGGATGCTTTTGTATCTAGATGGGAAAAATGATCTATAATGGCATCGGATTATTCTCAAGTTGAAGTAAGATTACTTGCTATTATGTCTTGAGATGAAAATCTGATTTGAGCTTTTAATTCTTGAGTTGATATCCACCATAAAACTGCTGAGTTTATTTTTGGGACGGAAACTATTTCCAGTTCACAAAGAAAAATAGCTAAAGCTGTTAATTTTTGAGTTATATATGGTATAAGTGCTTTTTGATTATCAAAAATGATAGCTATTTCTCAAAAAGATGCTAAAATCTATATAGATAAATTTTATGAATCTTATCCTAAAGTAAGAGAGTTTCTTGATAATACTATAAAGTTTTGCGAAGAAAAATGATATGTAGAAACACTTTTTTGAAGGAAGAGATATATAAATGGTATAAATGATGCAAATAGGATTATAAAACAATCAGCTGAAAGGGAAGCTATAAACATGCCAATTCAGTGAACTAGTGCGGATATCATAAAAATAGCTATGCTAGAAGTTCATGATTTTATCCTAAAAAAGAAACTAAAATCAAAGATGATTATGCAAGTTCATGATGAGCTTGTATTTGATGTATATCCATGAGAAGAAAACACTTTAAGGACGTGAGTTTTTGATATAATGCAATGAGTTTTAAAAAAATCAAAACATGATATAAACAATAAAGATAAGGTTGAATTAAAAGTTGATATAGAGATTTGAAAATCATGGAAAGATGCGAAATAGAGGAAAGAGGAAAGTTAAAAGTTAAAAGAGAAAAGAAAAATGATAATATTAAAAATTAATTTATTAAAATGACAAATTATTTATCTACTGAAGAAAAAATTGATTATATTTATAAGGAATTAAAAAGACAAAAACATTCTAGAGTTTTTGGTTTAATTTTAAAGTTATTTGTTGTTTTAGGTATGGTCTATTTTTTTGTATATATTTTTCCTCAACTAGATAAGGAATGGATAATTAATCATGTAATTAATATTATTACAGATTTAGTAAAACCTATAACTGAAAATGTATTAAAATCATTAATGGATACTAGTACTTGAAGTGCTTGAGATCAAAATTCTTTAAATACTATATTGGAGCAAATCAAAAACAATCCTGAATTATTAAATAATTTAAAAAAATAATTATGCTTATAGATTTATTTTACGCTGTTTTACTTATATTAACATGAGTATGAATTTTAAAATACAGAAGAGTTGTTAAATCTTGGACTTGAAACTTTGTTTGGGCAGAAAGATACTTATGAAATGGTTGAACGTATATAGTTTTAATATTCTTATGACTATTTTTGATATTTTGGTGAGTTTTATATCCTTTTTGAGGATTAGAATTAATGGTTTGAACACCAAATGAGATTATGAACAAGTAATAAAAACACAAAAAAGAAAATATTCATTTTCTTTTTTGTGTTTTTTAAATAAAATTACTCCACATTATATAATTTAAACTTAATTTTTATTATGAAAGGAATTTTTACATTTTTATTAACTATATATTTATTATTTAGTTTTTCATATACTCAAGCAGCAACTATAGAAATAATAAGTACAGAAGAAGCTGAAAGACTTGAAAAAGAGGTATCAAGAGAAGAATTTTTTAATTATTACTGAGATTATTTTACTAAAAATATTCCAGATACTTATAAATATATAAATCTAAATTTTAAATGAGTTTCAAAAGATAGTGAACTATATAGTTCATTGCAAAAACTTGTTTATTTAGATTTAATAGAAAATAATGATATATATATTTATAAAAATAAACCTATTAATGCTTATGTTTTTTATAAATTAACTGAAAAATTTTTTAATACCTCTTTTGTAGATCAAATTTGAAAAAATGAATTAACTTTAAGAAATGCTAAACAAAAGGATTTTAACTTTGTAAATACTGTATTAGAAAACAACAAATATAGTATTGATGTTTATTGATCTAATAGTTCTGTAATACAAAAAAAATTAATTTTTTCAGATGTTTATAAGACTTTAACTACTACTCATTTTGATCAAGATAATCTAGATGAAACTGAAATGATGAATTCTGCAATACAGGGCTTAGCAGAAGGTACAAAAGATAAATATACTGTTTATTTTCCACCTACTGAAAATAAAGATTTTAACGAAAGTTTAACTTGAGAATATGAATGAATCTGAGCTTATGTAGACATGGATACACCTGGTGAGATAACTATTGTTTCACCAATAATTTGAAGTCCAGCAGAAAAAGCATGATTAAAATGATGAGATGTAGTTACTCATGTAGATGGTAGAAAGATAGAGGAAGGAAATTCTTTACAGGAAGCAGTTTCTTGGATAAAATGACCCGCTTGAACAACAGTTGAATTAACTATTAGAAGAAACTCTGAAGTCTTTAATGTGATAGTTACTAGATGAAATATAGTTATAAAAGATATAGAATATGAAGTAATAAATTCTTCGACTTTTTATATACAATTAAAATTTTTCTGACCAAATACTTTTAATGATTTTAAAGCTGCATTAGAAGAATTACAAAAAAATAAAAATATTACAAAAATAATTTTCGATTTAAGAAATAATCCAGGATGATATCTAGATCAAGTTACAAATATGTTATCATTTTTTGTCCCAGAGTGAGAGCCAACAGCAATTGTTAAATATAGATCAGGTAATATAGCATATAAATCAGAATGATTTGATTTAATAGATTTTTCTAAATATAAACTTGTAGTTTTACAAAACTCATGAAGTGCTTCAGCATCAGAAATCATGATTTGAACTCTAAAAGATTATTTTCCTAATGCTACATTAGTTTGAGAAAATACTTTCTGAAAAGGCTCTGTTCAAACTATGAGAGAATATAACGATTGATCATCTTTAAAATATACAATTGCAAAATGGTTCACATGATGAACTGAAACTTGAATAGATAATGTATGAATTGCTCCTGATATAGAAGTACTTTTGGATTGATATATAACAGATAGAAATAATGATCCACAATTTAAAAAAGCACTTGAAATCAGATAAAAATAATTTTGTTTTGATAAGAAAAAAATATATAATAAGTTCGGTTATCCGAGCTTATTATTTTTATTTACATCTTTATGAAAAAGATTCTTACAATACTAATTACTAGTTACTTTTTACTAGCTACTAGTACAGTTTGAGCAGAGTATACAAACTTAAAACTTAAACTATCATATAACAAGATTGTATATGCTTTTGAAACTAAGTATAGTTTAGATAAGCAATACGAAATTTATAAAAAATTAAATGATAGAATAGAAAAGGTTTTAAATACATCGAAATTATCTACTACAAATTACAATTTAATTAATTATCTATATAAACTTAATTCTGAGCAGTTAAATAAAGTTAAAGTAAAAAGATTTGATTTTATATGACAAAAAGAGGATGAGTTAAACAAAAGACTTAAAAATCAACAGTTTAAAGAATCTCTTATAAGAAGCGATTTAAAAAATAATTTAAATAATGTAAGTATACCAACTTATATTAGTGAACTTATAGTAGCTAATAAAGAGTTATATACTTTAAATGAAAATTTTGAATTTGTAGATTGAAATGATATAAAAAGGCTTACTTTTGAAAGTTATTATAAATTAGATTCTAGTAATTATTCTTATTTCAAAGATAAATCTTGAATAGTTGTAAAAAAATCTTCTGAAGATAATTTTTGGTTTGTAGAAACTTATAAAACTGAAGTTAAGATACCATACTCTAAATCAAAAGGAAATTTTAACTGATTTATAAGTAACGAAATACCATTTTTTGAAGACAAAGATAAATATTATACATATAATTTTTCTACACTTAATTATTTAGAAGATACTTACTGAGTTTATAAAAGTGATTTAGATAGAACTTGAATTAACTCAAATAATTTAATTATTTATTTAGATGATAAAGATAAATTTAACTTTATATCTAACTATTCAAAAGTTAAGCTTATAAATAAGGATCTACTAGATTCGGTTATAAACAAGTGGTATTTTTTAAAGGAGTTAAAAGATGATAAAAAGTATTTAGTTGAAGATACTGACGCAATATTTAGTAATTTAAAAACAATTACAGATAATCTTACTAAGTGACTCACAAAAGAAGAAAAATTAAAAGCAATTTACGCTTGGATTTTATCAAATATAAAATATACTGAAAAGTTTAAATTAAATGATTATGAGATTTATTCATGAATTAAGGCTTTTGAAGATAGAGAAACTACTTGTGAATGATATACAAAACTTATGGCATATATGCTTATGTATGCATGAATATATGATTTAGAGGTTATTAGATGATATGTGATTGATGCTAAAGATTTTCCAGATATAGGTCATGCATGGGTTAGAATAGAGGATAAATACTATGATCCAACATTTGATGATCCGATTTGAGCTATATCAACAAGAACTTTTGACGAATACTATTATTATAAACTTCCAAAGGATTTATTTTACGTAAATAGATATAATCAAGCTGATTTACCATCTACTTTAAAAACTACATCTTTAGAATCTAGGCAGAAATTAGTTTTAAGTAATATATATACATATGCATCTAGTCATCCCAATTCTAATTATAATCTTCTTGATTCTGCAAACCTGAGGATAAAGTACTCTTTTTGAAATAGAAATTTAACTATATCTGATTTCAAAAAAGTGCTAGATTTTCAAATACTTTGAGATGATTATACTATAAATGTAGATTGAAATAAAAAATACATAAAAAACTTAAATTACATTGTTGTTACT
The DNA here is from genome assembly GCA_028696815.1 of Candidatus Altimarinota bacterium. Taxonomy (GTDB): domain Bacteria; phylum Patescibacteriota; class Gracilibacteria; order BD1-5; family UBA6164; genus JAQVGG01. The sequence continues at coordinate 28,913 of JAQVGG010000003.1, read as the reverse complement.
GATGAAAATATAGAATACACTATGCAAAATCAGTTTAATTATGATTTAGATTGAAAATACCTATTTAATAGAAAATTATCTGATTGAACAAATGATTATATTATTTGATATAATATAAGTTATTATTAATAAATACCTATTGTTTGATGTCAAAACTTTATAAATTAATAAAACATTTATGTCATGATGTAATTGATGTGATAAAAAATGATGTGCTGCTTCAGCAGAAAATAGAACTACTTTTAAGAAAATAATTATAAATATTTCACATATAGGCGACGAAGTAGAAAGAACAAGACTTATTACAGAAGCTATAGTAGAAAACTGAATGCATAACTGTAGCAAGTGTATTGAGTGAGCAATAAGAAGAGAAGATAGATTAAATAAAAAATAAATAATCCAATAGTCAATAAAAGTTTGCTTTTTAAAATTTTTCAATTATAGTATAAAATGAATTATATACTAATTTAATTTATATGATATATAAAGTAAAAGAAAATCTTAGAATATGACTATTTTGATCATGAGAATGAACTGGTATTGAGGCGTTACTTAAAAAAGTAAAATCAGGAGACATAAATGCTCAGGTTGCAATTATAGTAAGTAATAATACAAACTGATCTATAGAAAATAAAGTCACAGATTTAGGTTTTGGTGAATTATTTCATTTGTCTACAGATTTTCCAGACTGAGACCCACATTCTGATGATTTAATAACTACATTAGAATTTATCAGATTTTATGATGATATCATAAAGGAAAACAAACTTGATTATATATTTTTATCATGATGGTTAAAGTATGTTATTTGAACATCTGAAAGAACTACAGTAAATATCCATCCGGGTCCAACTAAACCGCCTTACGGGTGAATAGGTATGTATGGAGATAAATTACATCAAAAAATTTGGGAAGATTATACTACTTGAAAAATTAATCAAACTTGTGTTACTATGCATTATGTAACAGAAAAAGTTGATGATGGTCCGATTATAGTTCAAGTACCAGTTTCATTAGCATGATGTTTAAGTCCACAAGATGTTAAAACAAAGGTTAATGCAGTGGAACATGATGTGCAATGGAAAGTAACACAATTGATAGTAACGGGTAAAATAGTTTGGGATTGAAAAGATACAAGAAATGTTATATTACTAGATTCTCAGTCTGTAGATGAATTAGATTTCCCAGTATGAACGGTTTTTGCTTGAGAAGTTGATTTAAAAGATGACTTACCATATAATAAGTAAAAACAGTTAATAAAAATTAAGCTTATCTTTACATTTCTTAATTAAATCATAAAATAAAGACTAATTAACACTTAGTCTTTATTTTATGCTTGAAAATCTTTTTTTAACAGAATACAATAAATTAAATGATGCTCAAAAACAAGCAGTTGATGCTATTTACTGACCAGTTATGGTTGTAGCTTGACCGGGTACTTGAAAAACTCAAATTATAGCTTTTAGGACAGCAAATATTATTAAACAAACCTGAGTTAATCCTGAAAATATACTTATAACAACATTTACCGATGCATGAGTTATTGCTATAAGAAAAAGGCTTGTTAATTTTTTGGGGCATGATGGTTATAAAGTAAAGGTATCTACTTTTCATGCTTTTTCTTCAGAAGTGATTTCAGATTTCCCAGAGAAATTTTTAGAAGAAAGAGCTAAACAAACCATAGATGATATAGAAAGTTATGAGATTATTAGTGATATACTTGATAAATTGATTTCAGAGCAAAAAGTTAAAGAACTTTTTACCACAGTAGATAGATATGCTTATTTAAGAGATATAAAAGATAGGATAAGTAAACTGAAAACAGAAGGTATAAGTCCAAATGATTTTGATAAAATAATTGATTCTCAGGAACAAGAGTATAACAATAAATTACTTGAACTAGAGAATAATAAAAGGATAAGAGATCTAGAAAAAAGAAGAGAAAAAGATAAAAAAGTGTATGATACTCATATAAATAAACTAATCGAGCTAAATCTTATTTATGAGCAATATAATAAGCAAATCAGAGAAAGATGATTTTATGATTTTGCTGATATGATCAATTTTGTAACTGCTAAGTTTGAAACTGACGATGAGATACTGGCTTATTATGCTGAAAAGTTTCAGTTTATCATGATCGATGAGTTTCAAGATACAAACAATAGTCAAAATAGAGTTATAGATCTGATTTTAGATTATTATCCAGAAGAACAAAATATAATGGTAGTTTGAGATGATGATCAATCAATCTACCGTTTTCAAGGTGCAAATATAGAAAATATGCTTGATTTTGCTAGTAAATATCCCGACACAAAACATATAGTTATGGATTGTAATTATAGGTCTAGTCAGGATATACTTGATCTATCTCAAAATTTGATACAAAATAACAATGCTAGAATCTCAAATAGATTAGCAAATATAAGCAAAGATTTAACGGCTCTTTGAAAAAATAAAGATATAAAAGAAACTAGTTTTTTTATACTAGAAAATGATATAAAGGAAAAACTTTTTGTGTATGAAGAAATAAAGAAAAAATCAATAGAAGATACCTCACCCCAGCCCTCTCCTTTGAGAGGAGAGGGGGTAGGACAACAAAATGCTCCTACTTTTGCTATCATAGTAAAAACAAATAAACAGATAGAAGAATGGTCACTTTTTTTACAACAAAAATGATTCAAAGTAAACTCAAAAAACAGTTCAAATATACTAAACAATCACTATTGTACTTTTCTGCTTGATTTCCTAAAATTTATAGAAGATCCATACTTTGATGATACAGCTTTGATGAACTTGCTTAGAAGCGATATGATAGACGTAGAAAACATAGATGTTATCCATATAGCAAGAGCTCTTTATCAAAAAAACTATAGTAGAAATAAATTTAAACTATGATTATGGGATATCATAAAGGATATAGAAAATGACCTTGTTTTTATAGAAACTAGTAAAGATTTAGAAAAAATTATAGCTTTTAGAGAGCTTGTTTTGTCTTTAAATGCTACTTTTTGAAACTCTTGAATTAGTTCTCTAATCAGGGATGTTTTAGAAAAACTGAATATATTTGATTATTTAGAAGAAAACGGTAGTTTTGACGATTTACAAGACATTTTTACACTTGTAAATAAGATAAAATCCTATATAGAAAACAACAAAAATATAACTCTGAAAAATATTTTAAATAAGTTTGATTTATATAAAAAATACTCTCTACCAATACTTAGAGAATCTATAAAAGCTATAGATTCAAATATAGAGATACTAACTGCACACAGCTCAAAATGACTAGAGTATGATTATGTATTTATACCATGAGCATATGAATGAAATTGGAATGGTAAAAAAGCACCTGATAAACTTAGACTTCCTATTTGAATAGCTTGAAATGGACTACAATATGCTGATTTAGATGAAAAAGAACAAAAAGATTTAGAAAAAGAGATTTCTCAAGAAGAAGAGAGAAGGTTATTTTTTGTTGCTATGACTAGAGCCAAAAAATCACTTATATTTACTCTACCTGGAGCAAAAGATAATAAACTTTTACTTCAATCTAGTTTCGTACTTGAAATAGGTATAGAGTGAAAAAACGTTGATATAGATGTAAGTGAAGAAGAACTAAAAAGTATACTTATAAATTCTATGCTTGATACTCATTTGATAAACACAAATGATGATGAATTAAACTATATACAAAAATTTTTAGAAAACTACAAACTTTCAGCAACTGATCTAAATAAATTCATAGAAGATCCGAAAAAGTTTTTAAGAGAAGTTATTTTCAGATATCCTTTTCTTAGTAATGAAAATCTGATATTTTGAACTGCTTATCATAAAGTACTAGAAGTATTAACAATAGAGAAGAAAAAAGATCACATAATAAACTTAGAAAATATAAAAGAGATGTTTATTCAAGAGATCAAAAAATACGATTTAACTTACGAAGAGTTTGAAAGACTGCTTGAGAGGTGAACAAACTCTTTACAATGATACTATGAAATTTTTGTTCAAAATACAAGAAATGTTATAGCTACTGAATATAATTTCAGGTCTAAAAATATAGTATTTGAAGAAATACCTTTAACTTGAAAAATAGATAAAATTGAACTTATATGAGTAAAAACTAATTATGACTCTGAACCTAGTTCAGAGTGACATAATATACAATCAGCTATGTTTATTGATAATGTAGCGCTTGTAGACTATAAAACATGAAGTGTAAAGAGTACTTGAACTATAAAATGAACAGACAAATACTGAAATAAAAAACCTTTAGAAGGTTGATATTTTAGACAACTACTATTTTATAAGTTGATGTTTGAAAACTGCAATGAATTAAATAGTAAGTTTAATATATGAGAATTGGCACTTGATTTTGTTGAGGGTAAAAAAGGTGATTTTGCATATGTGAGTGTTGATTATACACCAGAAGAATATGAAGAATTTAAGCAAGAGTTACGTGATGCTTGGAATAAAATAAATGATATAGAGTACTGGAAAGGGGTTTTAGCTAAATAATTTAATAAGTATAAAACTATACCTTATTGCATTTGACATATTTTCATAATCAGTTATATTATGTAAAATTTATTTTTAATAATAAATATGGGTCTAAATTATAGTCGTGATTATATAATACTTAAGTGAACTTCAGTGCAAGGTTTTTTTGATGAGTGAGAGATTATCAATTGACAACTTAACTGAGACATGTGTGTAACATTTAGTTGACACGAGTTAGAGGATCTTTTAAAAATGCAATCTAAAAGGAATAATCCTTATCCTTTTGCAACAATTGATACAGTAAATGGTATTATAAGAGTAAGAATTGAAGATTTACTTGAAATACCTAGCGATTATTCTAGCACTCAACCATTTATAAATAAAAGTAAATTAAATTAATCAAAATATTTATGACTTTTGTAAAAAATCGTTTTCAGGAAAAAGTTATACATAACCCTTGTGTAAATCCTATAGATATAGATCAATGATTTTATTGAAAAAAAGTGGTATTATTTAAAGGGGGTGAAGATGAATATTCTGTTGCTGATATTTTGGCTTTAGAGATAGACGACTTTCAAGATAAAGTCATTGCTATTATTGATAAAATAATTGACTTGTGAATAGTGGATTATAAAACAATACACAGTGATGATAGAAATTTTGCTAAAGAAACTTTAAGTATATGGGAGGAGATGTTTCATTTTGCTGAAGGAGTTGAAGATGCTTTTCATTATATATATGATGATGAAGAATGTGATTTAGAATTTAGTCCAGAGTATATACTAGGAGCTATAGAAGACAGATTAATGCATTATAGAAAAAAAGTTTTTTCTACACTAAATTGAAGCAGAGATAATCACTCATATACTGACAAATAAACTCCAGATTATTCTGGAGTTTATTATTTTAGAATTTCATCTTATATCACACATAAACTTGTATTTCTCAGTTTGATTTCTGTTTTACCTTAAAATCAACTCATTTAGGTATAATTTTATCTACTTGTTCTCATACTGCTCTTACTGTATTTATCATTAACATATCTAAGGATCAATTAAGTTCTACTCAATCTATTTCGGTATACATTTGTCAGATTCATTTTATAGTTTGAGTCTTATATGAAGTATTTTGAAATTGAGATTGTAATCAAACAATGTCATTTAAATCTTTTGAGACGCCGTCAGCAAAACTAGTTACTCAAGTACTTAATCAGGCACACAGTATGGTTGATTTTGCTAAAGTGCTTAGTTTCATATCTGAAAAATTTTAATAAAAATAATCTCTATTTAAATCTCATTTTTCTATACATTCTTCACAATTCATTCTTAATATATTTATTCATCAAGCCAGGTTTATTCATTCATATCACATTTCTTTTAAGGCGCTTGTAACATATTCACTTCTTGCTCATGTTCTACAAATGAAAATCACTTCTTTTGACCAATCAATTTCATTTAAACTTTGTCATAATTGATTTATTGGAATAAGTTTTGATCATTTAATTTTTATTTGATTAAACTCACTTTCTTCTCTGACATCTATAAGTTCGAGCGTATCTAGATTATTTAGATATTTTGTCTTAAATTCTGTAGCTGTTATTTCTTTTATCATAGTTTAAGTATTACTTATTTATATTATTATATAGATATTTTTATTAAAGAAAAATTTTTTTATTTTTTAACTATTTTTAAGGAATATATAAAATTAATTAAAAGTTTTATTTATAAAAAATAAAAGTATAACCCAAGTTATACTTTTAAATTATCTCAAACTTTATTTTATCATGTCAGACAAATTTAGAATTATTTGTTAGTTTTAGATATCTCAATATATCTAATGCATATTTATGATTTATTTCAGTAGTTCTAGTTTCAGTAGCTTCTTCAATTACAAATGTAAAAAATCAATAATCAATACTTTCTAATGCCGTAGCCATTACACAATCATTTGATTCTATTCAAACTATATGAACTTCTTTTATATCTTGTTCTTTTAAAATTGTTTTTAAAAATATATCTCATTTAAATGCGCTTCTTGAAGCTTTTTCTATAAAGATATGTTTTTTGCTATCTATAGCTTTGACTATAGACTTTTCTCTGTGATCATTTTCTTCTAAATATTCCTCCCATCATATTTGTTTTATCCATAAACTATCCTTTTTGTTGTGAGCAAGAGTTGATACTATTAAATCGTATTCTATATGTTTAATTATCTTCTCTATCTTAGGGATTATATACTTATTTCTATCTACAATAAATCAGTCTTGTACATCAACTATTATGAGCGCTTTTTTTCTTCAAGTTAATGGTATTTTCATATTTTTATTTTGATAAATTAAATTAACTATGTATTATAACAATATCTTTAAAATTAACAAATTTTTTTATGAAAATTGTACTTGTATGAGCTTCAAACAATCCAGAAAAGTATTGAAATAAGATACTAAAAGACTTAATTTCAAAATGATATGTAGTTTATCCTGTTAATCCAAAAGAAAATGAAATAGAGGGTATAGCTGCATATAAAGACATATTGAGTATAAAAGATGATTATGATGTAGTAAACTTTGTAACTCCTCCGGCAGTTACTCTTGATATACTTAAAAATAATTTAGAATTAATCAAAACTAAAAAGATATGGTGTCAACCATGAGCATCTGACTCTAGGGTGAACGATTTTTTAATGGAAAATAATTTTAAGGATTATATAACTGATAGTTGTATAATGTTAAAAACACAAAAATAAAACTACTTATCTTATAAGTAGTTTTATAAATTTTCAACTAGCTTTATCAATCAATCTTTTTTTACTTGTTCATGCCAAAAAGGATCGTCATCTGGTATATCAAGTTGATGTCTACCATCATGGTAGTGCACTACGGAGCTAAGTGGCCATCAAGCTTTAAAAGGTATTCTTGGAGTTTTTGATAATCTAATAGAAATATACTCTTTTTGAAAATAATATCTTCAATCAGGTAGATATAAACATCTAGCAAAAGGGAAGCTTCAGTTTAACATCTCTTTTTCTACATGATTTATTTTTTCTAAAAAATGATTTAACCAATCTTCGTCACTTGTATTTTCATGTAATTCTCATCACCAACGCCTTGCTTTTACTCAAGGTATTCAATCAAGTTCATGTATCTCAAATCACGCATCATCCGAAAGCGTTGCTACTCAAAAAGCTTCACAATAATATCTAGCTTTGATCAATGCATTTTCCTCAACAGTATCTCAGTCTTCAACAGGTTCATCTATTTTCTCAAAATCAGCTAAAGTTAGTATTTCTATATCATCTATATCGTCAAGTAAGTTTTTAAACATCTCCAACTTCGCAGGATTTCATGTAGCTATAAGCAGTTTTTTCATAAATTATCTTTTTATCTACCCCAAACTTCAAATCTATATTTTACACCATTTTCTTCTTCTTCATCAGTGTATGATTTTATATGAAAATCAGAAGGTACTCAGTCAAAAAATACATCACAATTAAAGTTTCAAAGCACTTTAGTTATATATATTTTTTCTAGATTTGGATGATTTAATACTTGATTGTAAATATTTGCTCAACCAATTACAAAGATATTTTCAACATTTTCTCTTTCACTTAACTCTGTCAAACAGTTATCAAAATCTTTGAAATGCAATACAAAATTATCGATTTTTGAATGCATATCTTCGTATTTCAGAGTTCTACTAAGTATACAGTTGATTCTATCTGGAAGCGGTCTAAACTTACTAGGTATAGACTCCCATGTTTTTCTTCACATAACTACAGCATTGTATTTTGCTAAATCATCTATTTTACTCGTAGTTTCTCTAAAATATTTCATATCTCATGGGATTTTCCACGCTAAATCACCTCACTTTCAAAGTCAGTTTTTTTCATCAATAGCTAGTATGATACTAAATTTTTTCATTGTTTGTTTATTATTTTTTTAAACTGCAACTGGCGCTGCTATTCTTGGGTGACTTTGGTAGTTTACTAGTTCAAAATCATCCCATTCTAAGTTTTCTATATCTTCAAGTGTTTTTACATCTTTAAGTATTTTTAGTTCTGGTAGAGGATATGTTTCTCTACTTAATTGCTCATTTACTTGATCTATATGATTATTGTAGATATGCGCATCTCAAAGAGTATGAGTAAAAGTACCAGGTTTTAATCAAGTGATTTTAGCTATTAAAAGAAGTAGTGTAGAATATGATGCTATATTAAATGGTACTCCGAGAAACATATCAGCACTTCTTTGGTATAGTTGTAGATTTAATACTCAATTTGTTGTATCAACATTGAATTGAAAAAATGCATGACATGGTGGTAGTAACATCTTATCTATTTGAGCTGGATTCCAAGCCGAAACTATTATTCTTCTATTTGTCGGATTATTTTTTATTTGATCTATTACATAGGCTATTTGATCAACTCATTCTCCGTTGAAGTTTCTCCATTGATGACCGTAAACAGGACCTAAGTCTCACCATTTTAAAACAAACTCATTATCTGCTGGAAGTGATTTTATCTTTTCTATAAATCTAGCTTTTTCTTCCATCCAAGCATCACTGTACTTTGGAAATTTATCTTGTAAATTATTCGAATCTATATAGTTTTGAAATGGCCATTCATCCCAAATATGCACATCTCTATCAACAAGATACTTTATATTTGTTTCTCATCTAAGAAGCCATATAAGCTCAACTACTATACCTCTCAAAAATGTCTTTTTAGTAGTTACAAGAGGGAATCAGTCTTGTAAATCGTATTTTGCCTGCATACCAAAAAGTCCTCTAACTCAAGTACCAGTTCTATCATCTTTTCAGATACCTGTATCTCTTATCTCTTTTAAAAGTGCTAGATATTGTTTCATAGTTATTTGTTAACTTTTAATATTTTCTAATATAATTAATTTCTGTTGTATTTCAAATAAATTCAAATATATCTGAAGCACAGATATTTGATTTTATACTATACTTAGGATGAGCAAACACTTTTATATCGTAAGCTTCTATTTCTTTTTTAAATATTTCTTTTATATCATAAGTACTAAATAATTCACATTCTCATGATCTATTTGCTGAGGTTAGAAACAAAGGTCAAAAATCATTTATCAAAGATCTATGCATGAAGTTATGAGCTATTCTTAAAGCTACTTTTTTATATATCTGCTTATTCGGAATATTATCAGGTATTAAATTTTCTTTTGTTTCAGTAATTACAGTAAAAGGATTTTTATATTTTTTTAAATATTCTATTTGTTCGTGATTTAAAAGAGTATTTTTCTCTAACCATTCAAAATCAAGTACCATAATAGCTAGAGGTTTATCAAAATCTCTTTTTTTTATCTCATAAATCTTTTTGTATCACTCTATATCTCAAATAGGAGTAGCGATTCAGAAACAAGTATTTGTTGGGAGGATAAATAGGTTCATTTTTTTATTTAAAAAATACTTGTTATATTTTAAAAAATAAACATTATATTTCAAATTATAATTTTATAAAAAACTAGATGCAATTAAATCCAAAACAAGAAGAAGCAAAAAATCAGATAGATTGACCTCTTTTAATCATAGCGTGAGCCTGATCAGGTAAGACAGCAACCTTAACTGCTAGGGTTAATTATATGATCAGAGAAAAGTGAATTCCTGCTCAAAATATACTTATGGTTACGTTTACAAATAAAGCAGCTCGTGAGATGAAAGAGCGTATTTGTAAGAGTTTAGGTATAGAAGTGCAAAATAATTATTTTAAAAATCCTAAAATCCCTATGTTAGGGACTTTTCATAGTATTTGAATATTTATACTTAAAGAAGTACTTGCAAATTTTTCAGCAGATGAGTTACAAATCTGACTTAAAAGAGATTTTGTTATCTATGATGAAACTGATAAACTTTCAGTTTTAAAATGAATCATAAAAAATGATTTACATCTAGATGAAAAACAGTTTCCCGCAAGACAAATAGCGTTTTACATAAGTAATGCTAAAAATGCTTTAATCTGACCAAAAGCTTATGAGAGGGAAATAGATAGTCAGATAAAAGAAGTAGTACATCAGGTCTATACTAGGTACCAAGATAAACTTACCCAAAACAACGCAATAGATTTTGATGATATACTTATAAAAACATACTCTGTATTAAGAATACCGAGAATATTAGAAATCTATCAAGAAAGATATAGATACATCATGGTCGATGAGTATCAAGATACAAATATGCCACAGTATGAGATAGTAAAGATGTTAGCAGCAAAATATAAAAATCTAGCTGTAGTTTGAGACGATGCTCAATCTATATACTCATGGCGTTGAGCTGATATGAGAAATATATTGAACTTCAAAAAAGATTATCCAGATGCAAATGTTATCAAACTAGAACAAAACTATAGATCAACTAAAACAATATTATCTTGAGCAAATGCAGTTATAGCAAACAATAGGACTTGAGTTAAAAAAGATCTTTGGACTGACAATACTCACGGTGAAAAGATAATATACATAGAAGCCCCGAGTGATAAGGTTGAAGCGAGTATAGTAGCGGAGATTATAAAATGAAAGACCTCACCCCAACCCTCTCCTTTGGAGGAGAGGGGGCAAGAAAATGTGTTACTTCCTTCTACTTCAAAGGAGAAGGATTGAGGATGAGGTAGGTGTTCCGACAACCTGATCCTTTACCGTACAAATGCGCAATCTAGGCAGATAGAAGAAGCTCTTATGATAAAAGCTATACCATATAGAGTTATATGATGACAAAAGTTTTACGATAGAAAAGAGATAAAAGATTTACTTGCTTACTTAAGAATTATACATAATCCACTAGATGTAGTTTCTACTAAAAGAATTATAAATGTGCCTAGTAGAAAGATCTGAGATAAAAGCATAGAAATACTAGATAATTATAGAGAAAGTTTTGCTATAGATTATCCAGATATAATTGATAACATAGAAGAAGTAGAAGAGTTAAGAGCTTGAGCTAAATCATCAATCAAAGAGTTTTGAGAACTTATGAGAAAATTGAGAGAATTTTCAAGTACTTTAGTAGTTTGAGACCTTATAAGAGAAATAATTAAACAGATATGATACGAAGCATATATAACTGAAGATTTGAGTGAAGAAGAAGCTCAAAGTAAGAGAGATAATATAGACGAACTTATAAATGTAGCAAGTGAATATAATGGTATTGAACCAAGAGAGTCTCTAGCAACGTTTTTAGAAGAGGTAGCTTTGATTACTGATATGGATAGTAAAGATGATAGGGAGGATTATGTAACACTTATGACCATACATACTTCAAAATGACTTGAACAAAAAAGAGTGTTTTTAGTGTGACTTGAAGATGGTATATTTCCTAGTTTCAGATCAGTAAATGATAGTTATGCTCTAGAGGAAGAAAGAAGACTTATGTATGTAGCGATGACTAGAGCAAGAGAAGAGTTATACATATCAAGAGCTAAAGAAAGATTTCATTTTTGAGACTATGTAAGAAATCCTGAATCTAGATTTTTAAAAGAGGTGCCAAATGAAGTTATAGAAAATTATGATCTAGGAAAATGTAGTTTAGCTGATAAGTCATTTTTTAATAGTACAGCCCCCCTATCTCAGTCTTTCCCCCAAATGGAGAAAGAAGTAGCAACAATTAGAAAAACATTCAAAGTTTCTGTCTCAAATGATATCTCGCAATTTAATATGTGAGATAGGGTGGAGCATCATAAATTTTGAACATGAATTATAACTTCTTTGAATTGAGAACTAGCTGAAATAGCTTTTTCTGGTAGGTGAATTAAAAAAATGAATATAAAAATAGCTCCTATTAAAAAATTATAATTTGAAAAATCTCAAAACATATTATAATATGTCTGCATTAAATTTTAAATATATATAAAATGAAAACTTTTTTATTTGTATTGGTTTTTATAGTATTGTCAATATACTATTTTGTCCCACATGAAGTTAAAAACGAATATTTAGAAAAAGCTTGAGTAGAATATAGATTTGCCGAATGAAATCAGGATATAGAAGAATGAAAAGTTATAACACTCGAATTTAATCAAACTTGAAAAGCAAATTTTAGTTCAGACATAAAGTATTGAAAAATTATTGATGACCTAACTTGGTGATCAAAAACTTATGTTAATTGTTTTGATGATAAATCAATTAATTATTTTAATTGAAAACACCAATTACATAGAATTATTTTAGAAAAAAATACTACAATAAGTATTATACTTATAGATAATACTGAAAATAAAAATTTAAGTATATATGCATACAAAGTAAAACCTGCTCAAAACATATTACCCCCAGATTTAGAATATGTCCATGCTTGTGTATCTAAAAAATCAGATGAAACAGATAAAAGTATAGAGATTAAATGAGATACTATAAAAAGCGAAATAGTTATTTGAGTTGTTTGAAGTAACTCCTTAACAGAGTGAGAATATGAATTACATTTAGAACAAAAGTAAAAATAAAATATTAGACCGGTCTTAATTTTAAAAGACCGGTCTAATTATTTTTAAAAAATAAACTTTATTTTTTAAAAATAATCTTAAAATAAGAAGTGTTTTATAACTTCTTATTTTTTTATGAGAGAAAAATCAATCTCTATTTGAGATATATCCCTAAATTTTAAATACAAAAAAAATAAATATAATAAAAACTCTATTTTAATTTTGCATGGATGGTGAGGATCAAGTGATAGTTGGGTAGAGGTGTGAGATATATTATATAAAGCATGATACAATGTAATAATACCTGATTTACCGGGTTTTTGATGAACAATTTTAGAAAAAGTATTTACTATTGACGATTATGCAAAAATAATTGAAAAATTAGTAAATATTTTAAATCTTAAGAATTTTATATTACTTTGACATAGTAATGGTTGAGCTATAAGTATAAGATTAATAAATAGATGAAATATAAATCCAGAAAAACTTATCTTAAATAATTCAGCTTGAATTAGACAGAAAACTACTATTTCATTAAAAAGATTGATTATAAAATATCTAACTTTCCCATTTAAAATTTTTAAGTTTATACCGTGATATAAAGAAATAAGAGCTTTATTTTACAGGGTAATTTGAGCACATGATTATATAAACTCTGAACATAACAAGTTTTTAAATGAAACTTTTAAAAACATGATTAATACAGATTTAAAAGATGAGCTATCAAACATAAAGGTAAATACGCTTATAATTTGGTGAGAAAATGATGCTTATACTCCAGTTTTAGATGGATATCTAATGAATAAAAAGATAAAAGATTCAAAACTAATAATTTTAGACAATGAAAGACACGGGATCCATTTACAAAATCCAAAGAGATTAGTTAAAACAATAATCGATAATATTTAAAATAATGAATATAATTTTTTTAATAATTGCTATACTTCCTTTTTTTTACAAGTTTTCTTTTTGGTTATATACTATACAACTAAAGGAATACAGATGGGATAGATTTAAAGAATATCTTTGAACTCCACAATGAAAAAGTGCTTTGCAAAACTTCTGGTTTGCTTTAGAAGTACCGTTATTTTTTTTAACTATTCTGATTTTAATAAGACCTGACTTATTTTTATGAATAGTAACACTGATCATGTTTTATTTTCTTGTATTTCAAAATATATTTGTTCTTTGAAAAATATTTAGAAAAAAGCTTATATATCCAAAACTTACATCTAGAATGCTTATTTTAATTTCTTGTATTTTGATATGATTAAGTATTGATGTATACTTTTTAAGTGTATATTTTCCTATTTGGACCTATAGTTATATAATGCTTGTTTTGATAAGTACTCCACTAATAATATTTATATGCAACTATATAATTTCACCGATTGTAAATTATAAAAAAAATAAACTTATAAAAGCTGCTATATATAAATCACAAACTATAACTAAACCTATAAAAATTGCTATAACTTGAAGTTACGGAAAATCAAGTGTAAAAGAATACTTAAGCCAAATATTAGCTTTTGATCACAATATACTTAAAACTCCAGAAAATATAAATACTGAGCTTTGAGTCTCAAGCCTTATTTTGTCGAAATTAGATGATAAATTCGAGTATTTTGTTGCTGAAGCATGAGCATACAAGATATGAGAAATAAAGACTCTTTGAGAGATAATTAATCATAAGTATTGATTTCTAACTGCTATCTGAACACAACATCTTTGACTTTTTTGAAGTATAGAAAACACTAAAAAAGGGAAGTTTGAGATAGCTAAAAAAGTAGTGGAAAATGATTGAGTACTTTATATAAATTGGAATAATGAAAATATAAAAGATTATGTAATAACAAATAAATTATGAGATTTAAAAGATTTAAAGTATATTAGATATTGATTATGAGATGTTGATCTAGATGCTAAATCAAAAATAATAGCTATAAAAGATGGTTTAACAGAGTTTATTTTTACTTACAAGGATATAGAATATAATTTTAAAACAAATCTTATTGGTTCACATAATATATTAAATTTGACTTGAATTTTAGCATTTTTATTTGATATGTGATTTGAGTATGAAAAATTGAGGTTTTATCTTACTCAATTACAAACACCAAAAAATACTTTAGCCATTTCTGAGCTAAATTCTTTTACTATCATTGATGATACATATAATTTATCAGAATGATGATTATTTGCTTGAATAGAGGTTTTAAATACTATTGCAAAAGATAAAAATAGAGTACTAATTATGGATGACATACTTGAGCTTTGAGAACAATCAAAAGATGTTCATTATAGTATATGAAAAAGACTCGCAAATGAAAAATTAATTGATTATTTTATATTTACAGGAGTAAACTATAAGGAAGACATAATCAAGTGATTGCTTGAAAATGGTTTTAAGAAAGATACTATACTAAGAAATCTAGATACCATACCAAATAGTTCTGTTATACTTTTGGAGGGAAGAAAATCTAGGAATTATTTAGATAAATTGAATTAATGAAAAAATGGGGGATTGAGTGATAGGATTTTATCATAGATTTAATAAACTTATTACAACGAATCTAATATCCTTTTGGTGGAAGTTCTTTTTCTCACAATAAATTCAAATCCTTTGATTTAATTTGTTCTAAAACTTTTTCTAAAAATCTTTTAAAGTCAACAATATTTATACCCTTTTTTTCAACTAATAAATCTACTTCTTCAATAACTGAATCAAAATCATAATCTGGGATTCCAACACCTTTACTCCTATCATGTTTAAGATTTAAATCTTTCCAATGAATTCCTTTTAAAGCGTTTGAATATTCTTCTGAAAAATCTAATTCTCCAACTTTCATTAAGTATGCAATTGCAGGATAACCTAAATAATCAATATAATAAGAGCCATTATCATTAACCATAATTGAATTAGATTTTGGTTCATATCTAATTGTATAAAACTTTCTTCTACTTGAAGAGTAAACTCTTCCTTCTATGCCTTCAAATTCTAATCTATCATCAGCTATACATCCAAGTGCTTCATAAACTTTAATCATTGGCGGTATTTTCCATTTCATAAATTTAAAAAAAATAATATAAATCTATTTATTTGTTTATTTAGAGCCCCTGTTTTTATTTTTTTGGAAAGTTACAAATTACATTTAACGTTTGTTTTTATGAGATATTTTTCGAAGAATGAGCAAAATATGGGAGAGCAAAGTGCTTTGATGCAAACCTCATAGAAGCTGTTGTCAGACACGAGCGAAGTATGAGCGAGAGTGTAACGAGGGTTTACTGTATTTCTTTTGGATTTATCTTTTTTGTAAAAGCATTTTTCTTTTTGAGAAAAGATAATTTTGTTTCTAAATTTTAAAAAAGACGGGGCTGGACGATAGTCTAGAGAGAGTTCCACAGAGTTTGAAATATAAATTAAATGTTATTTCCTAAACAAAAACATTCATCTCAAATATTTTTTGGAGTATAAGTAAAGACTATAAAACAATCTATATCTGAAATTATTTCTTTTTTTCAATCATAAGCAATAATTTGTCATTTTTTTATTTTTTCAAAATCAAAAAATTCTTTTATAAATTTAAAATTTAAAGTTTTATTTTTATAAATTTTATCAAATTTTATAAATTCTTGATTTTCTCTTTTTTGAATTTGTCAGTCAATATTTCAAGTAAATCTCAAAAAGTTAATTATTCATTTTTTTGCTATTTCTGGTCATTTTTCATCATAAATACTTCAAGATTCTAAGCATACTCATTTTTTTCAAATACTATTCATAAAGCCATCACTTCATCCTGGATGAAGTTTATCAAATCATGAAATTACAAAATCAACATCAAAATATTTTCATAAATTTTTATATTCACTTATAAGAAAAGGGATTGAATTTCAAGTATTTAATGTATTATGAACATCAAGTAAATAATCACTTTCTTGTAAATATGGTATTATTTCTAAAGCTCTTTTATCTTCATAAGTATCTCAATCATTATTTTGTAAAAAACATCTATTCATATTTTTTTCAAAAAATCTTTTTCAAATTTCAAGAGCTTTTAGATTTGCAAATATAAAATATACTTTTCAAGAAGATGTTTTTATATTCTTTAATATTTTAAGCAAAGCATTTACTCATGATAGTTCATTACCATGAACTCAAACCATTATTGTCGTTGTATTTCAAGGAATATTTGAATTTATTTCAATTATAGATTTGTCTTTTTGAATTAACATAAATTATATTTTTACTGCTAAAATGACTCTATCTTGTTCATCATTATAAGAAAAAATATTCGGAGAGCGAAGTGTAACGAGCGAACCTCATACCGTGTATTATAGGATCTGGCTAGTTCTGATGATGAATATATACATTTCCTTGATTTTTTCAAGCAATGTGATGATTTTGTTGTAAATATCTTGATTTTCAGTTAAAGAACTAGTCAAGTGCAACGGGATTTTTTCTGAGAAGAAACGTATTTGTTTTGGATAATATTAAACTGTAAAAAAGCAGTTATTATCTATGAAAAGATGAATAACTGTCTAAAAAAATGAAAAATGAAAGGGGTTGGACTGTAGTCCAAAGAAATTCCACAAACTTTGATTACCAATAAAAATTAATTTATATAACTAAAATATCCTTCAAATAAACAAATAATATCTTTTTCTTTAGTCATATAGAAATTATCTTGATACTTAAAATAAAGTTTATCATCAATTAATAACATTCTAAAATAGATCTTATTTGAAAAATGATTTTTAAAATATTTTTCATTATTATTAAAATAATTAAATAATTCTTTATCACCAAAAATAACTCTTTTCTTGTTTTTACATTTAGAACTTTTGAGAGCATTAATATAAACTATAGGAAGATTAAAATCTTCTTCTGTTTTTATTAGATGTGTAGCATAAATTCTATTTTTTGCATTAATAATATCCTTTGATATTTTTATTAATACTTCATCAAAATTTAATTTATTCATAATGTTAAAATTTAATTAATAAACATAAAACGATACATATGTAGTAAATCATTTCAATTTTTAGATATAATTTGCTCTCAATCAACAAAAGGTACTTCAATTATTTCTACAAACTTTTCTCACTCTATAAATTTTGCTATTTTTCTTAAGGAATATAAAGAATCTCTAGATACATATAGAATTTCATCTGTAGATCATTTTTTTATATTTATTATTCTCTTATTTGGATCAAGTCACAAGCTATTAAAATAATTTTCTATATTTTCCAATGTACTTTGAGATATTTTATTATGGTTTGGTGTCACAACTCTTGATAGTTTTTGTATATCTTGCCCCTCATATAAGTATATACTTTTGAATCAAATGACATACTGAGAAGCTAGCTGTACAAAAGGGTTTGGTGAAAAATTTCTTGGATATTTTATAGCTAATTCAAATAAATTACTTAAATTGGATAAATCGTTATAATCTATATCCATAAGTAAATATAATATATCTTCTTTAAAAACAAAATCTTTAGTAGAGGAAATTTTTATTACTTTTCAACCTTTTTCTAGTTCAGACTTCATAACTTCTATTTTGTTTATCTCCAATAAATCTTCATTGTTTTCCACTACATTCGGTCTTGTTATTATACTAACATTTGGAAAATCAGAGTCTAATATGCTATTTATAACATTTTCTCTTAAACCAGCATTTATTAGTTTAATCTTACTTAAACTTCATCTATCAGATAAATTTTTTAAGAAAAATCATACATCTGGCATTTGTATAGCTTCTACACTTACTTATCAATTTAAATTGATGAATGTATCCGCTTGAAAATAAATAATAGAATCTCAAAAATAACTAGGGATAACTGTATCAGGTAAACTATCTTTTTGTAATAAATATCAGATAATATCGGTTTTATCAGGACATCTACCATGTTGGAATAGGTATTCTAAATAAGATGCTAATCAGCATATCTCTCCTATAGTTTTATTAACCTCATTCTCAATTTTAGGTACTATTGTAGAAGGTAATTTTACATCATTAACAGTACTAGCAGGTCTACATATAAAGAAAGGAATTCTTCATTTCTCAAAAGCTCTATCATTTTGATTAATTCATGATATAACTCAATATGCTTTTCTTAAATCTTTTTTTGCCATATAATTAATAAAATCTACTTCCTGTTGTTCATTAACTAATCCTTTATATCTTGGTTCTAATATTGCTTCAAAATGTTCACTATGATAGTTGTAATGTAAAATTTCATCAATACTATTTGAAGCATAAAAAGGATAAAAATTTCCTGGCATTCATTGGTGAGTACTAATCATAGGTCTTAAAGGTTGCCTATTTAAAGATGTTCTTAAAGATCTTCATACTTTTGGGAAGAATCATGTATTTATATCATTAGATTCTCAGTTAATTATCTCTTTGACTCTTCATTGAAAGTCTAATGTTAAACTTGGATTAATTGAATTATATCAAACACTTGCTGATTTAATTCTTCATCAATTCTCTAATAATTTCATAAATTTAATTTAAAAAATAAAAAAACCACCAAAAACTGGTGGTAAACAATTTTGCTTGTACTTAAAAACAAGCAGTATTAATTTATAATAACCACCAAAATAATGTTCTCCACCAAATTATTTTATAAAATAAGCTTTTCATATATCTTTAATTTTAAACAATAAAAAAACTGTTATTTGTGATATTTTAATCTTTCCAAATAACAGTTGTGATTTTTTATATTATAAAAACACTAGTTTTCTGTTTTTAGAAAGACTAGTTTTTCCCAAGAGATGTTTAATATTATAGTTTTCATTATTTTTACTTAGTTGTATAAGTTAGAATTATTATAAGAAAAATTCTTAATTAATCAATTTTTTATTTCTTTTTTAAAATTGCTTTGAAAAAGCAAAACCCTTTCCTTTTTTATTTTTGATGACATTCAGTATCCCGATAAAAAAAAGAAAAACAAAACTGCTTTTTATCTTTATTCAAATAATCCAAGACAAATATGTCTGACAACGTTTCAGTATATGAGATGTTTACCGTATCGATAGAGGAGGTAAATATGGGTCGGCGAAGCACAACGAGCGAACTTCATAGAAGCTGTTGTCAGATCCGAGTGAAGTATGAGCGAGAATGCAATGTGGGTTTACCGTATTTCTTTTGGATTTATCTATTTGTAAAAGCATTTTTCTTTTAAGAAAGATGATTTTGTTTCTAAATTTTAAAAAAGACAGGGCTGGATGATAGTCTAGAGAAACTAAATGAATTATTTTTTATTAAATAAAATTTTTATTAATATATAATGTATTAACAAAAGTATAATAAATATAATAAAAAATCTATTATATAATAATTCAATAATTGTATAATTAGTTAATAATAGTTTTAAATAGTCAAAATAATTAATTAATATATTCATCTCTTCTTGAAAAAAATGTTTTCCCATTACAAAAACTAGCAATATAGAATATAAAAAACTTAAAGTAAAGGAAATAACTATAATATATATAAAAAATATAAAAGTTTTAAAATTTGTTTTAATAATATTTTTTAAAAATATTATTAAAAATGATATTAATAATATTATTTTTAATATAATATCTAAAAAATATCATAAATTTATTCAAATAATAGAAAAAATAGATGAAAATAATGTATTAATTGCATATGATGATATTATTGATAATAATATTTTTTTTATAAAACTTTTCATAACTTTTCATTAAATTATAAAAATATAAAATAACTTGAGTTTTAACAAGTTTTCTTTCTCTTCCCCCTTCTTTTTTAAAATTTCTGATGATTTTCATTATTTCGATGATTTTCCAGTAAATTGATGATGAAAAATCAAGTGTAACACCCCTTTACGTCTACTTTTTGTTTTTGTTGATTTTGTGTACTATAGATAATTTTCAGAATAAACCAAAAACTTTTTTTGCGAGTGATAACGAGCTTTTTTTAGGGAATCCGACTATAGTCGGAAAATTAAGCTTTTTTAGTTAATAGTAAAGCGCCTATTAATATAGGAATAAATCATAAAACTTCTCTATAACTTGGAATTTCTTTTAATATCAAAAATGAAAATATGATTACTAATAATGGAATTATAGGAAAACTTGATATAGCCACGAATGAATTTAATTTTGAAAGAGCAATAACCCATAAAGCTTTTCACAAAAATAAAACAAAAAATCAAATTAAAAATATCCAAATTATATTTTGTTTTATTAATTCAACATCAATAGGTCAAACAAATATTAAAGCTAATATACTTGTAATTATTACAATTAAAAAATTTCTATTTATTAATAGAAAAAATGGATTAGCTCATTCTAAACTAGCTTGTTTAGTGTAATAATTTCAAATAGTAAATATTATTCAAGCTATAAACATTATTCAAGCTCATAAATTTATAAAACTACTTCAATCATATAAAATTATTATTCATCATACAAACATTAATAAAGCTCATATAACTTGTTTAATATGATATTCTTCTTTTCAAAATAAATTAAATATTATAAAAGCAAAAAAGCTTTGAAGTAACAATAATATTGATGCTATTGATGGAGATGAATATTTAATTCAAAAGAAATATAATAATCATCATGCTCCTAGAAATAAAGCTGAAAAAAATGTTGGAATTAATATTTCTTTTTTCTTATATTGTTTATAATGTTTTTCTTTAAAAAATATTATTAATCAAAATAATATTGACACTCATATTGAAAAAGCCACCAACCAAAATGTTGGTAATGTTTGTAATGCAAAATATGAAAATATTGGAAATAATCATTCTAAAAATAGGAAAATTACTAAGTATATATATCAATTCAAGTTTTTCATTATTTTAACTTTTTATAAAAATAAACTATTTCAACTTCTTCTTATCTCATCATTCTAAATAATTTTGCTTAGTAATTATTTTTTCTCATGATTTATTTTCAAGCTCCTTTCTAGCATTTCAAGCAATACTTCATCATTCTCTACCTGCTTGTTTACACTCATTAAATCATTTAGAATCTTTGTTTTTCATGATTTTTGTTGTAGAGGCTTCTGCTAACATATTAAAAATTAATTCTAAATCTGTCATATGATCTCTTAAATTTTCATTTTTTAATCATTTAAAATTTTTATATTCACTTGGTGTCATTCAAAAAGTTGCTTTACTTATTTCTGCTGTTAAAATTGCATATTCTTTTCAAAATTGAACTCATCTATCTTTCCATTCATCAGTTAAATCTTGTCTAACTGCAATACTCCTAGTTCTTTTATCTATCCAGTCTTTTGTATATCATTTTTGTTCATATAATTCCTTCATTCTATCCATTGATAATTCTGGATTTTCTATCTCATCTATTCTTTCTTTTCAGACTTGAGCTAGCCACATTTTAAATGGTTCAGCTTTTTTACTTGGTATTGATTGAATTAATCTAAAAGCATTTTTTGTATTTACACAATCTGTTAATCTCATTTTTCAGTCTGATGCTTTCATTTTCAACTGTACCCAAATTGGGGACAGTTCAAGTTTTATAAATTCGCGTGTCTTAATTTTCCCCCAATATTGTCTTGGTGTAGGACTTCAAGTTAATACTTCAACTATATCAACAACTGAAAAATACCATTCATTTTCATAAATAATTTTTCTAATTTCTTTTTGTTCAAAGATAGCTAATTTAGTTGTTTGCATTTTTAAAAAATTAATTTTAAATTATTAATTTTAATATAATTATTTTACCCAAAAATTCAAAGAATTTTTACCTTTTTATCCTACTCCCAAAATTGCCCGAGTAGGGCAAAAAAAAGTTTTTGGTTTCGATGATTTTCAGTATTCAAGAAATGTTTCTTAAAAAATATATATTGCTTAACATCTTTTTATTGAAATTGTATTGATTTATCTATAAATGTATATAATATTTGATTTAGTTTATTTTGGATAAAAACCAATAAAAATAACTTTATGTTTAATAAAACAATAATTACTGACTTTTTTACAACTGTATCTTTTAGACAAGCTATAAGTTCTTTTTTTCTATTATTTTTTAGACCTTCTAGTTTAAGATTTTGAGATGACATCTGAAAGTTTGAAAAAAATTTAAAAATATACTTGTGAGCTTGAGATAGTGAGATAATCAGTATGTATGATGCTAGAAGTGCATTATATCAAGCTTTAAAAATCATTTGAGTAAAATCATCTGATGAAGTTATTATAAACTGATATACTTGTGTTTCCGTATCAAATGCCGTCATACAATCCTGAGCAAAACCTACATACTCAGACATAGATATAGAAACTCTAAGTTTTGATATAGAAAAACTAAAGACATCTATAAATAAAAATACTAAAGTTATTGTAGTTCAACATACTTTTTGAAAAACAGCTCATATAGAAGAAATTAAAAAATTAGCTTCAGAAAATAATATAGTTGTTATTGAGGATTGTGCCCATAGTCTTTGAACTGAATTTAACAGAAAAAAAACTTGAACTTATTGAGATTTTGCTATTTTTTCAACTTGAAGAGATAAAGTTATATCTAGTGTTACATGATGATTTTTACTTATAAATAACCCTATTTATTTTGACTCTGCTATAAAAGCTATGGAAAAATTAGATATAGCTAATAGGTTATCTTGTGTAAGAAATTTAATGTATAATATAGTGTGATATAAAGCATATAAAACTTACGATTTTCTGTGACTATGAAAAATAATTATTTATCTTTCAAGAAAACTAAAACTTATAAATGAGATACTGACTCCACAGGAAAAGAAATGCAAAAACAATAAACTTAACTTTTTACTTCCAAATTCTCTGGCTTATCTGGCAAATAAAGAATTAGAAATCATTAAAGAAATTACAAGAAAAAGAAGAGCGATTTCTCATTTATATGACAAGGAACTTATACCCTCAATAAGATCATTATTAATTGAATGAGGTGATGAAAAAATAAATACATATAGATATCCTATATTACTTACTGATAAAAAAGAAAAGGAAGAATTTGTAAAATATATGAAAAAAAATAAAGTTTTATTATGAACTTCATGGAGCGGAACAAATATAGTTCCGATTTGATCTGATTTAAAAGCTGCTAAATATCAAACTTGAACTTGTCCAGTTTCAGAAGATATAGCTTCTAGAATAATTACACTACCCAATCATATCTTATTAAAAGAAAAAGATATAAAAAGAACAATCAAACATATAAATAACTTTTTTTAAAATAATGTATAAGCTAAAAATAGTAACAAATAAAGACACTTGGAATAACTTTATAACTGAGTCTGATTTTGAGTTTTATAGTTTCCTTCAATCTTGGGAATGGTGAGAGTTCCAAATCCTGGCATGAAAAGATATACTAAGATTAGGAATATATAATGAAAATGAATTAATCTGAGTTATGCAGATTATAAAAGTAAGAGCAAAAAGAGCTTTTTATTTATTTGTACCACATGGACCATTGATAGTAGAAAGTAAAAAGTGAAAAGAGGAAAGTAAACAAGGTTTTTTTGAAGTTTTGAAAGGTATACTACCTGAGTTAAAAGATTTAGCAAAAAAAGAGAAATTTGATTTTATTAGATTTAACAGTGCAGTAAAAAATACACTTCAAAATAAACAAGAGTTTGAGTTTCTTGGCTTTATAAACGCTCCTATGCATGAACACGCTGAAGATACTCATTTACTTAATCTAACTCCTAGTGAAGATGAACTACTAAACAATATAAAAAAAGGGGATAGATACTATATAAATAGAGCTATAAAAGAATGAGTTGGAGTTTTTATTTGAAATACTCCCGAACAAATAGAAATACTTTCAATTATGCATGAAGAACACTCAAAAAAAGTATGATATCATCCATTTAGTAGAGAATTTATACAAAATCTTTACAGTGTTTTTACTGATAATATAACAACTATATCAACTAGATATGATTCATCTGTAGAATCTATATTGATGACAATTAAGTTTTGAAAAACTTGTGTTTACTATATAGCTGCATCAGATATAAAATCACATAAATTTTCTCCAAACTACTTATGTCAGTGGGAAGCAATTAAAAAAGCTAAGGCAGATTGATGCGATATTTATAATTTTTGGTGAGTTTCTCCAGATGATAATCCAAAACACCCTATAGCTTGAGTTACAAAGTTTAAAAGAAAATTTGCTTGATATGATTATAGTCTACTACATGCTCAAGACCTACCATTAACATTTAAATACTGGTTTAATTATTTAATTGAAACAATTAGAAGAATTAAAAGAGGGTATTATTACAAAAAACCACAATAAAAAATATCTCGATTAACGAGATATTTTTTATTGTTACATTATATCACTTCAAGCTATTAGTTTAGACTCTCTTGCATTTGATCTACCTTCTAGATCTTCATTTAGGTAAATAAGTTTTGAATTATCTTTTGATCAGATATTTCAAAGTGTTTCTATTCTAGATGAATCAAGTAGAAAAGTAAGGATTTTTTCAGCATTTAGTGAATCATCACCCGATTTAATCATATCTATTGATTCCTTAAATCATTCAGCGATTTTAAGTCTTTGACCAGCCATACCTTCTCAAAGAAGTATTTTTGATTCTTTTTCAGCTTCTGCTTCTTTTACTTGCATAATTTTATGAGCCTCTGCTTCATTATAAGCAGCTTCTTTAAGCTTAGATGATTCAACAACCTTATTCATAGCAGCCATTACTTTTGCTTCTAGGTTTACATCTCTAACTTGTATAGAATCAAGTTTATAACCAAAAGTAGCTAATTTTTCTCTCAATCTTTCTTCTATTGCATTTCATATTTCTTCTCTCTTTGCAAATATATCTTTATGTGTAAAACTAACTATCATCGCTCTTAATTGCTCATCAATTGTAGCTTTCATCATTGTTTTTGGATCATCTATATTATAAACTGATTTATATATATTACCTTCTCTAGAATCATCCTCTTCATCTACAACATAGTAAATTACATTTAATCCTATATACGCAGTTACATTATCATGAGTAACTCAACTAACCTCAACAGGAAAGTTTTTTCTATATAACTCTTGACCTCTAGTAATAGTTATAAACGGTATAACTAAATTAAATCATTGTCTTAATATTCACGTATATTTACCAAATACCTCCTTTGTTCTTACAGTATTTGGTTTTACTATTACAACTCAAGCAAAAAGTAATACTATGAAGTAAAATATTGCAATTACAACTCAAGGACCTGGTATAGCAAAAAGCACTAATCAAAAAAGTATTTCCAAAGTTAATATTATAACTCACATAAATAATATATTAAAAAATAAAACAAAATAATTGTATATTTTTTTAATTATAAATCAAAAAAAATTAATTAAAATAAAAATTGTATCAAAAATTTAATGTCAGTGTAATGTCTAATTATTATATTAATACCATGAATCTTAGATTTTAATTTATTTAAAATGGAATTTATAACTTTGTTAATTGATAATACTGATTATATAGGTCTACGACTAGAACACTCAAGAATTAGTTCAAGAATAAATGATAACACGTCTTTGCTTGAACAAATAGTAAATAAAAACGTTTTAGAAGAGATAAAGAAGAAAATAGATGAGGATAAAAAAAGAATTAAATTAATCGAATCAGCTTTATATTGTAAATAAATTTTTATGAATGAAGATGTATTATATGAAAAATTCATAAGAGCTATTGATAATAAACTACTAATTAAAATAGCCTATTTTAATAAGTTTTGAAAACTACTTACAAAAATATGTGTCCCATATGATTTTTGAATAATGCACAGTTATAGAGACTTACAAAATAGATATTTTTTTTATAATTATAAACATATAGAAAAAAATACTATTTTACATATAAAAGCCTCAAATATGTATTTTATAGAACTTTTAGAGGAAACATTTTGCCCTATAAGCTTATGAATTAACAATAAATCATTTATTTTACTTAGAAATTGGTAATATTTTATAACCAAAAAAGTTTACAAATTAAACAAATAAATTGAAATATATATGAATATCTATACAATTACATAGATAATTTTATTAAATATTATTTTATATATAATTATAAAATTATTTTAAAATTTAATTAAATACTATGGAATACGAAAAAGAGATATTAACTCAACAAAAAAATGAGTTAACAGAACATTATATTTATAGTAAACTTGCAAAAATATCGAAGATACCTGAAAATAAAAATGTATTAGAAAAGATAGCTCTTGATGAATTAAAACACTTTCACATATGGAAATCTATAACACAAAAAGATATTAAAGAGAATAGATTGAAGATATGGTATTATGTAAGTATAGCTAAAGTTTTTTGATTAAATTTTTCATTAAAACTTATGGAACAATGAGAAGAAGAAGCTCAAGATTTTTATGAAAAAGTATCAAAAATATATCCTGTAGCAAAAGAAATCTGAGAAGATGAAAAACAACATGAACTAAGTCTAATAAGAGTTTTAAAGGATGATAGATTAACTTATGCTTGATCTATAGTACTTTGATTAAACGATGCCTTAGTAGAGCTAACCTGAACATTAGCCTGATTAACCTTAGCATTTAATAATTCAAGAATTATATGAATCACGTGACTTATCATGTGAATAGCAGCTTCATTATCAATGGCATCTTCTGGATACTTATCATCTAGAGAAGAAGAAACTTCTGAAATAAACCCAATTAAATCAGCACTATACACTTGATTTGCTTACATCATCACGGTAGCACTTCTAGTTGCTCCATATTTTATTTTTACAAATGTTTATGTATCACTTTGAGTAATGTTAACTATTACCCTACTAATCATAGCTGCATATACTTCATATGTATCTATAGCAAAAGAAGTTTCATTTAAAGCAAGATTTATAGAAATGGCATTAATATCTCTATGAGTTGCGTTGATATCGTACTTTATTTGATATCTTGTAAATATCTATTTTTGAGTAGAACTATAATTAATTTAAGTAAAATATTAAAATTAAGTTAAAATATTACCCAAATAGTTAAATAAATTCTAAATCTTGAAAAAGATAAAGTTATTTATCTCCAAATTATGTTCGAATACATAAATGTATTAAATGGCTTGTATTGGCAAGGACCGTAAGAATTGCACTTACGTCTCTCGGGGTCGGAATCCGAGCACTCTTCTAATTAAGCTAGGTCCTTATAAACTTTACTAAGTATATGTATTATAAAAATAAATCAATAATTTTATTTGCTTATTTTTTATAAGTCATATAATAAGTGTACTATATATTTATAAAAATAAAAAATATGAAAAAAAGTTCTATATTTAAAAAATTTATTACTATTGTATTAATAAGTTTATTACTAACAAGTTGTTGAGGTAAAGAAGTAGAGAACAATGATTCTTCTACTTGAGCTAAACAAAATCAAGTATCTCAAAATATAAAAAATGATGAAAATGAAGAAGACGACCAAAACTTACTAGACCAGTTTTTTGATAATGGTATTTGAAACCTTAAATGTGTTACTCATATAGAGCAAGAAGATTGAGTTACAGATCAAACAATATATTTATCATGAGATAAAGTAAGAATAGACTTCATTGTAACTAACAATGATAATACAACAATTGAAAATCATGTAATTAATGATGGTGAATATAGTTATAATTGGTGACCTCAGTGAGCATATAAAATGAAAATTGAAGATGATTTATCATATGATGATATAAATACAGAAAATGAAGACATGGATATAAGCGTAAATGAAAGTGATTATGTAGATTATCCAAGTAACTTAGATGAAGCCATGGAACAGATGACTGATACTAATTGTAAAAAATGGGATGTAGATAACTCAGTATTTAAAGTCCCAAGTTGAATAGTTTTTCAAGATATGGAGCAAATGCTACAAGAACTTGAAAATAATTTTCAAAATTTTGATATGGAACAATTTCAAAATATGATGCAAAATAATATGCAATAAAAAATAAAAGAAGCTAG
>JAQVGG010000024.1 GCA_028696815.1 Candidatus Altimarinota bacterium | reverse complement strand
ATTAAGCCATATTTAAGTGTTATGAATTCTAGTAAAATTTTTAACCTTGTTTTTGCTCTCATTCTACCTTTAGGTAAGCTATTTTTGAAGGTTTTTAGGTGGTCCGATTTGAGTGGGACGATACAAATTAATTTTTAAAAATATATATAAAAAAAAGTATAGTTTGTTCAAAAACTATACTTTTTTTAATGAATCTATTTCTGCTTGTCTTGTAATTAGTAAATACAAGTGATAAGGAGTTTGTATTATTCATTTTCATAAGTTAAAAGTTGCTATTACAAGGCTTTCTCAAATATTTCATATTCAAACTAAAGCTCAAATTAAATTATCTCATATATGTTTTGGCTCACTAATTCTTTTAACTATATTTGCTGGTAATCTATCTTGTATCCAAGATTTAGAAGGAGAAAAACTTTCATTATCTATTTCTTTTTTTAGTACATCAAGTTTGTTTTCACTAGCAGATTTTATTATTTCTTTAGCTCATGTTATTGTAAAAAATAATCTTTCTAACTGTTTATCTCACAGATTATTTAGTTTATCTTTTTCTTCTCTTGATAAATCTGAACTTTCAATTTCTGTTTTTAATCCATCAAGTCAACTTTCAGTTTTTAATCTTGTAAGTTTCTCTGCTGTTTCGGCTTTGATTCAAAAGCTTTTAGATATATCTTCAGATAATTCTGAAAGCAGAGTTCAAGTATCAATATTACTTTTTTCAATTCACTCTAAATTATTTATTTGTTTTTCTACCATAATAATTAATTAGTTGTTCAAGAGTTAATTAATTCTTCAAGTTTTTGTAACTCTATTTCTGACATCTTACTTATTTCTCATCAATTGTCTAGTTTTTGACTTCTTTTAAAATAAACCATAGCTTTTATATATTCTCATTTTGTTTTTTCAAGTTTTCAGAGATTATAATTAATTATTGTATTTTCAGGATTTATTTTAAATCATTTTTTTAGTGCAACTTCTGCTTCATTGAGTTTTCAATTTTCCAGAAATACCCATCCTGTAAATCAAAAAAAATCTTCTTTATCAGGATATAATTTAAGTCAGATTTCAGTTAATTTAATTCATCTTGTAGTATTTCAGTTTATTAAATTATAATACGTCGCTAAAACGAGATCTTTGTACTTAGGTTTCTCTTGAGATTTTATAAGCTCATCAAAATAAGCTATAATTTTATTTGTATCATTAAGAATATATGCATTATATATTTGAAGTCTATATATGCTTTCTTTATCTGGAAATCATAGTTTCAGCGCTTTACTAAAGTGTATAGAACTAAGTAAATAATCGTGCAATTTTTGATATATTATTCCGAGCATATAAGATGCTCACATATCATCTTGTTCAAGGTTATAGTAAGAATTTAAATATTTTTTTGCTTGCTCATAATCTCATAATTCAAAATAACTTTGTGCAATAATTTTTAAAATAGGTTTATAGTTAGGTTTTTCTTCTAAAATTCATTTTCAAAGTATGATGGCAATAGGATATAGTTCATTTTGTAGAAATACTCAGACAATTAAACTATTTTTATAGTACAGTTCATCTAATTGAAGACTATAATAGTTTTCTAGAACAATTTTTATGTTTTTTAATTCATCACTATCTGGATTAAATCAAGGTTGTTCTAAATAATCTTGAAAATTATTTTTACATAAAGAAAAATCTTTTAAACACTCTAAACTATTTGTATAATAAAACTTTTCTTCTGGAGTTTTGCTAAATAAATTTATACTATCTATTATTCATGAAAAAGTTTGAGTATCTTCTAGATTAGTAGAATAGAGCAAACTAAAAAACAATTTTTTGTTATCAATTAATTCTTCATTAGTAATTTTAGAATAATATTTATAAGCTTGTTCCCAATTTTTTAATGTAAAATAAATATCAGCAATTTTTTTTATTATATTTTGATCATTTTTATCATTTTTGCTTGCTTCAATATAATTTCTTAATGCTAAAATATATTCATCATTTTCTAAGTGAATATCTCAATTTAAAGTAAGTCATCTGCTTGCATATTCTTTTTTTAATAATTCAAATCATTGTTCTTCTTTTTTTTCTTCATTATATAATTCTTCTCAAAGAATTTCTTTTTCTATTTCTTCTATATTATTTTCTTTTTCTATATGATATAAATAATATCACAATCAAGTAATTGAAAATATAATTAGTATGATTAAAAGTATTATTTTTTTCATTAATTAGTGTTAAATATTAATTGTTTATTTGTCTTCTATTACTCAAGAAACTGTATTTAGTTCAAAAGTATTTTCAAATTGTTTATAGTTTGTTGTAATTCTTAAAACTTTAAAATCAGTATCCGCACATCAACTTAAACTTAAATTTGCTCATGATATAATTATACTTCAAGTATCAGATAAATTTTCCTCTGTTCCATTTAATTTTACACACTTTATATTTTTTATTTTGTAAAGACTATTTTCTGGAATGTAACTATAATTACTATAATCAATCCACGCTCATGATAAATAACTTGATATTAAATTTCATGATCATGATTTCAAATCTATTTTCCACTGACTTGGTACAATTAAATCAGATCATATTCACTTTCAAATAAGTGCATTATTTTTAACAGTCTCTATTGAGCTTTTTATTTTGTTCATATAACTTTCAGCTCTTTGTTTGTCTGAAATAGTATTAAAGTTAATTTGTGATATTCATAGTGCCATTATTCAAATTATAGTTATTCAAACAAGTAACTCTATTAGGGTAAATCAATTTTTGTTTTTTTTCATAAAAATTTTGTAAAAAAATATTTTTTGTTACAATACATTTGTATTCTAGTAAAAAATACTTACTACTCAAATTTATTTTTTAAAATAATTTTTATGCTTACAAAAATAATAAAAGCTTTTTTACTTTCTATATTAATTTTTTCTTCTACTTTTGCACTTAATGTAACTTCTGAAATAAAATTGGATGAAGCTACTTCTGACTCTTTACAAATTTCATGGGATGCAGTTGATGAAGCATTATGTTATTCTGTTTATTATGATACAGTTTCCCCAGAAGATTGAAACTATACAAGTGATGAGATGTGTATTGATACAAATGAGTATATTTTAGAAAATCTAGATGCAAGTACTACTTATTATGTTGCAGTAAGTGTTATATCACAAGATCTAGTAGAATGAGAAAAATCAGAAGAAGTTATTTTTAGTACATTACAAGAATGAGAAACTTCAACTTGAACTACTAGAGAAGAACAAGATAATTCAATTTTATTAAAAATTGAAAACACTGATGTGCTAAATACAACACAATTAAAATTAACATTTAATATATCATTAGATAAAGATTCACAAAGAGAATTTAAAGTAGTAAATAAAGAGGATACATTTGTAGAATTATCTATAGAATCAAGTGAAATAGTATGAGATAATCAAGTAATAGTTACACTTTGAGATGAATTATTAGCAAATACAGAATATACTTTAACAGTTTTATCTTTATTATGAGTTAATTGAGAAAATATTGAATTATGAGTAGATGGTATATCAAATTTTATAGTTCCAGCTGATGTTAGTACATTAAATAAAGAGAGTATAAGCGATAATTTAACTGAAGCTATAGTAGATGAAGAAAATTTAGAATTAAATGCCGCTTGAGAAGAATGAAATAGTAATACAGTTACAGAATCTAAAAATGCAGAAACTCTTCCTACAACTTGACCTGAAAATGCAATACTTATATTACTAGCCTTATTAGTTGCTATCTGATTACTAAAATTTAGATTTAAAAAATCATAACAAAAAAGTCCTAATTCATTTTAGGACTTTTTTAAATTTTTTCTTTTTTACTTAATGGGATTAAAGTTCAAACTATAGTTAAGTTTTTTATAAATATTAATTTATTGTAATTTTTAATTATATTTTTATAAACTTTTATCAAAGTTCAAATTTCTTGACTCCTATTTATTATTAACTCCCTTAAATAAATAAATTTAGCTTGTTTTAGTAGTTTTTGATGTTTATTAGATACTCTAAAAATAAAATTTAGTTCATTATGTATAAGTTGTTCAGTGTGTAAAAGTCTTAATAATTTTTCTTCATGATCAATTTGTGAAAACTCCATTTTTCTGTACTTTAAAATGTTTCTAAATACTTCATCATGTTTATTTAAATACTTCATAGTTACATCAAAAATACTTGGAATAATTCAAGTTCTTTTTTCAAAAAGATTAATTATTTTTAATTCAAGTTTATTTATTTTAAAGTTTATATATATTAAAAAACTGTAAAATATTACAAGAATTATAATTATTAATATAAATATAGCTAAAAATGGTTCCATTTTTTTATATAAAATTATATAATTTTACTTATTTTATCATAAAAAAGTAAATTTAACAAATAATTTTAACTTGACTAAAACAAAAAAAATCATATACTTCGTTTGACAAATGTTGCTAAAGATATAATGCAACATTTTTTATTTTAGATAAAAATTATATATGATTACTTTTATAAAAGATTCTATTAGAGAGTTAAAGCATGTAGTTTGGCCTACTAGAGAGGAAACTAAAAAATATTTTGCTATTGTTTTAGTAGTTTTAGTGATATTTTGAATATATTTATTTATAGCTTGAAGTCTTTTTTCAAATTTACTAATAGCATTAGATAATTTATTTTAATCTCTAACTTTAAATCATAAAAATGCAAAACTTAAAAGCAGAATGGTATGTGATTCAAGTAATTTCTTGAACCGAAGAAAATGTTAAAAGTTCTTTATTTCAAAGAAGAGAAAGCTTTTGATTGGAGGACTACATATTAGATGTTTTTGTTCCTACTCATGACGTTTTAACTGTTAGAGCTGGTTGAAAGCAAACAACTAAGAAAAAAAATATACTTCCAGGATATATATTAGTTCAAATGGTAGTTACAAATGAAAGTTGGTATATAGTTAGAAATACTCCAAACGTAACTGGTTTCCTTTGAGCTTGAAATATACCAGTTCCTGTTTCTTGAGAAGAACTAGAAAAACTTAAATGAAAAATACTACAAAACTCAAAGACTTACTCTACTAAGTTTAAAGTTTGAGATGAGGCACATATAACATGATGAGCATTTGATTGAAATGAATGAATTATTACAGATATAAATGAAAAAAAATGAACAGTTAAGATGAATATAAGTTTACTTTGAAGAGATACACCAGTTGAAATTGATTTTTGACATGTAAAAATTAAAAACTAATCTTAGCTTAGATTTTATGAGAAATTTTCTATACATTGTTTTTTTCCTTATAGCCAGTTTTGTATTAAATATATTTGTTTATTATTTTTCTTCTGACTATAGAGATTTTTTAAAAAACATAAAAGGTATAGAAAATGAACTTAATACATGAGATTTAGTAGTAAATACAGATTTAAAAGTAGATATTAAAAGTATTTGAACTAAAAAAAATGATGAGAACCTAGAAAAAGAAAATAAAAAATTAGAAAGAGAGGAAGAATATATTATGGATTCTAGTAGTATATACGCAACTTGAACTATAAATAAAGATGATAATAGTTCAAAGGTAGAGTATATCAGTGTTATAGAGGAGTTAAAAATGACAAAAGTAGAAGAAGATTTGTTAACTAAATTTAGAGAATATTCATTAAAAGAGGTTGAATTACATCCTAGATTATTTGATTTAACTTCAGAATACCCAGATAATTATTTTGAATATTATAGTGATTATCTTACATTGTATTTTTTTGGAAATAAACCATATATTAATATAAAAGATATATTTGATGTATTAACTTATGAACTACCTTTTACAGTTAATGAAGTAAATAATTTTTGAGATAAATCTTTTTATATAAACCTAAAAGAAGATTTTCAAGATGATATGATAAGAATAGTTTTTCTCTATAAAAATAGAACTATTTGAGTAAAAGTAAAAAAAGATTTTTATTCTCATATAAAAGAAAAATTAGAAAGTTTACAATAATAAATTTAATATTTAATAATAAATAAGTATGGCAGATATAATTTATGTTACAGCCGAGTGACTTGCAAAATTGCAAGAAGAATTAAAAAATTTAAAGGAAGTTAAGAGAATAGAAATAGCTGAAAAACTTAAAGAAGCTATATCTTTTTGAGATCTATCAGAAAACTCTGAGTATGAAGATGCTAGAAATGAACAAGCTGCTGTTGAAAAAAGAATTGCTGATTTAGAAGAACAATTAAAAAATGTTGAAATAATTAAAGAAGATGCAAAAGATTCTGCTAAAGATAAAGTAACTATGGGTAGTATAGTTACAGTTGAACAAATTGATACAAAAGAAAAATGATCTTATAAAATTGTTGGTTCGACTGAATCTGATATATTAACTGAACTACCTAGAATTTCTAATGAATCTCCAATTGGTAAAGCTTTACTTTGAAAGAAAAAATGAGATACTGTAAAAGTAAATGCTTGAGCTTGAACTTTTGAATATAAAATAGTTAAATTAGGATAAATAATTTATTATTTATTTATATATAATGCAAAATTTTTTTTACGATAATCTGTTACTTGTTCCTGCTGTAGCATTTGTATTTAGTGTTATGGTTAAGTGAGTATTTTCAATTATTAAAAATTGAAAATTAGATCTGAGTGTAGCTCTTTGATCATGAGGTATGCCATCTGCTCACAGTGCTGTCGCTGTTTCTTTAGCTACTGCGATAGCAATTAAGCATGGTATATGGAGTGATTTATTTGCTATTTCTATGGCATTTACAGTTATCATAATCTATGATGCTATCAATGTTAGATTTGAGGCTTGATTGCATGCTACAGCTATAAATAAATATATCTGAGAGAAAAAGTTTAGAGAATCATTATGACACTTGCCAAGTGAGGCTTTTGCTTGAAGTCTGCTTTGAATTATAGTTGCTGTTTGATTGTATTATCTATAAAAAAATTCTTGAAATTAATTTCAAGAATTTTTTTTAATTTATATTATTTAATAAATCTTTAATTTTTTGCTCATCAATTGGAATAGCAAATCAGATGCCTTGAGAATTATTTATAATAGCTGTGTTTATACCAATTACTTCTCAAGAAGTATTTATAAGTGGTCATCCAGAGTTTCATGGATTTATACTCGCATCTGTTTGGATTAATGATTCAAGTCCTATTTCTCACAAATCTCTATTTTTTCAACTTACTATACCTAAACTAACAGAGTTTTGGAACTCTGCAAGAGCATTTCATATAGCAACAACAAAGCTTCATATATTTACTTCATCTTGATTATTAACTATTTCTAAAGGAGTTGAGTTGTAATCTATTTTTAATAAAGCTATATCACTGTCAGTATCTATATATATAAGTTTAGGTTCAAATTCTTCTCAAGTATTTGTAATAACTACGTAACTTGCATTTCTATCTGATACAACATGTTTGTTAGTTATAATTATTCAGTTTTTAGAGATAAAAAAACCACTTCATCATCATACTTTTCTTTCAATACTTCCTACAGGAGTTCTAAAAAATCACCAAGGATCTGTTTTATATAAAACCAAATCTTTTTTTATAACTATACTTATAACAGATGGGGATACATCTTTTACTATGTTAGTTATATCATGTTCTAATGAATCAAGAGATTCAATACTAGTAGTTGTATTGTTTCATTGATTGTTTTCTCAAATATAACTTCATATGTATCATCATATAAGTGAAAAAAGTATAACGATAATAGGGAATAGTATTTTCATAGCTTAAAATAAAATAGTAATCACAGTATTATATATTATTATATTAAAAAGTAAAAAATAAGTAAGAGATTAAACACTTATATTTTTTACTAGCTCAGCTATATTTTTAATTTTTACAATCTCTATATTTTTTCAAGTTTTTATATCACACTCAGGTATATATACTTTTTTAAATCACATTTTTTCAGCTTCTTTAACTCTTTTTTCTAAGTGAATAGGTTTTTTGATAGTTCAAGTAAGTGATATCTCTCATATAAAAATAATATCTTTTGGAAGAGGTTTATTGTTTTTACTTGATATAATTGAAGCAGCAATTGAAAGATCAATTCATGGTTCTTCAACTTTTAATCATCTAGTTATATTTGTATATACATCATATGATTCAAGTTTTACAGAAGTATATTTTCATAAAACTGCTACTATTAAATCAAGTTTTGAAGTATTTACTCATCTAGCACTTCTTTTAGGGTAACCAAACTTTGTATAAGTAGTTAAGCTTTCTGTTTCTATAATAATTGGTCTTGTTCACTCAATAGTGATTGATAGACTTGATCAAATTGTCGGTTCATTTGAACTTATAAATTCAAGACCAGGGTTTTTTAAATCAACAAGTCCTTTTTCTCACATATTAAAAATTGCTATTTCACTTGTTGCTCAAAATCTATTTTTTAATCATCTTAAAATCCTTATATTATCGTATTTTTCTCACTCAAAAAACAGTACTGTATCTACCATATGTTCAAGAGTTTTAGGTCCAGCAAGTGCTCAATCTTTATTTATATGACCTATAATAAAAACTGCTGTATCAGTTGTTTTAGCATAAGCAACAAGTAGTTCAGTTATATATCTAACCTGACTTATACTTCAGCTTGTTCAAGAGATGTTATTTGAATGCATAACAGATATAGAATCTATTATAAGTACTTTCCCAGTATTTTTTTTAAGTGTTTCAAGTATATCTTCTATACAAGACTCTCATAATATAGATAAGTGTTCAGCTTTTATTCATAATCTATTTGCTCTATCACTTATCTGGTAGGGTGTTTCTTCTCCTGATATATATATGATATCTTCTTTTATCCAGTTAGATAATTGCAGAGTTAAAGTTGATTTTCAGATACCTGGCTCTCACGATAATAATACTACGCTTCATGGAACTATTCAACCTCAAAGTACATTATTTAGTTCTTCTGATGCGGTTTTGATTCTATCAAGATTTGTTTTTACGTTTTTTAATTTCTGAAGATCTTTAACCATTCAAGTTGTTGATTTTCAATCAACTTTAGTTTCTTTAAACTCTTTTAAGGTATTCCACTGCTTACAAAAACTGCATTGACCTTGCCATTTTATACTTTCATTTCAACAGTCGCTACATACGTACATAATTATAGGTATTAGGTTATAGGTTGTAGGTGGGAGAATTTAAAGTTCCAAAAATAGAAGTATCCTAATGTATGCCACCTAATTACTATAACAGTATATATTTTGTATATAAAAAAGCAAATAAAAATAAAATAATCTTAATAAATTATATTATTTCTTGTTTCAGTTCAATTATTTAAAATTGAATTAAACTCCATAACTTTATAAGTTAGATATATATTATTAATAATAAGTATTATAAGTATTATTCATAATATTATTGCTCATGTTTTAGCTAATTTTATTTTCTTTTTAATTTTGTTAAACATAATTATTTTAAATAAAAAAGATAAATTACATTATAGTATTTTATCTTTTTTAAAACTTTAGTCAATATGAGAAAATTTTGTTTTAGATAGTAATGGATTTGACTACCAGATTATTTTATATATAATATATTATATATAAAACATTATTATTGTACATATATGCAAGAAAAGTGGAAAAAATATGAGTCAGGTTGAGATAGGACTTTAGTAAATATTGCTGTAGATCCTATATTTTCTTTTGTTATTAATCATTTGTTAAATTCTACCTCAGAGAAAACTAAAAAAGTTTTGGATATATGATGTTGAGAGGGAACATTTTATTGGAAGTCTTTATTTAGGCGTAGAGAAGTACAATATACCTGAATAGATATACTTCCTATTTCTATAAGAAATAGAATTTTATCATTACTGCTCTCAAATTATAAAATATTAAGATGAAATGCTGAAAAAGAATTAGAGTTTGATGATGATTCTTTTGATTTATTATTTTCAAAACTAGTTTTACATAATTTTTCTGATATGGATTCTCATTTTAGAGAAGTATTTAGAGTTTTAAGAAGATGATGATATTATCTTATAGTAGTTTTAAATGGTGATTATATTGTAGATAAACTTTGAAGAAGATTTGAAGATTGAGAAAGACTAGAATATCCTTTATGAAAAGCATGAATAAGTTTTACATATTATTTTAGAACAAGAGAAGATATTGTTAGATATGCAACAAAACAATGATTTGAAGAAACTAATTATTTTTCTACTTTTTTACACGATAATTTTATTATAGATTCTCTTAAAGATAGATTTCCAGAAATTATGGAAAATTATGAAAGAGCTATGAGAATAAAACCTTTTGACTTTGTTTTATTACATAAAAAAACTTAATATTAAAATGTTAAGTTTTTTCACTTCGAGTCCCTCAATTATAAATAAAAACAAAAAATACTAGTCAAGCTAGTATTGTTTATTTTCATGGTACCCAGAGAGGGACTTGAACCCTCACGACTAAAAGCCGGGGGATTTTGAGTCCCCTGTGTCTACCATTCCACCACCTGGGCATATGGTGGAGCCCTGAACTCGGGGCCCCATAGATAATGTGATAAGAATTATATATAAAAAGACTATTTTGCAAATTTTATTTTTTATAACAAGCTTTTGTTTTGCTAAAAACAGATTAAACTATATAATATAAAAAATATAAATAAGTTAAACTATGAAAGAAAAGTTTAGAAAAAATAGAAGTGATAAAAGAGATTTTAAAGAAAAAAAATCTTCTAAAGATACTATTACTTGAATATATAATCCTGCTAAAACAGGAGATTTTTGATTTGTGGATGTAGAATGAGAAAAAAAGTGATACTATGTTTACGAAGCAAATAAAAAAGATGCTCTACCTTGAGACAAAGTATTGGCTGAAATCAAGATGTTTAAATGAAAACCAGAAGCAAAGATTATAAAAGTACTTGAGAGGACAGAAGAAATATTGATTTGAGAATTTGCATCATGAAAACAAACTTCAAAAAGAACAAAAAAAGATGAACAAAGAGATTTTACTTATTGATTTGTAATAGTAAACGATGTAGCTTTTAAAAAAGATATTTTTATACCTTGAAAATATATCTGAGAAGCTAAGGTTTGAGATATAGTTTGAGTAAAAATTATATGATGGTCAGCAAAATCTCCAGAGGGAAAAATAGTTGAGGTATTATGAAAAAAATGAGATAAATGACTAGAATTAGAAAGTATTATTTTGTGATCATGATTTAAACAAGGCTTTTCAAGATGAATAGAAAATGAGTTGAAACAAATAAGCCCTCACCCTACCCCTCTCCCTAGTAGAGGAGAGGGAATAGCCACAAAAAAAGAATTAGAAAATAGAACTGATTTAAGAAGACTATTTACATTTACTATTGACTGAGAAGATGCAAAAGACTTAGATGATGCAATAAGTATAGTAGAAAGAAAAAATGGAAACTTTGAACTATATGTACATATAGCTGACGTAAGTCACTATATAAAAGAATGATCAGAGCTTGATAGGGAAGCTATAAAAAGATGAACTTCTGTTTATCTAGCTGATAGAGTTATACCTATGTTACCTGAGAAATTATCAAATGATTTATGTTCTCTAAATCCTAATACTGACAAACTTACTTTAACTTGTGAGATTTTAATTGCAAAAGACGGAAAGATAAAAAAATCTAGAGTTTATGAAAGTATAATAAACACAGATTTTAGACTTACTTATAAGGAGGTTGATGAGATGATAAAAAACACCTCATCCCAACCTTCTCCTTTGGAGGAGAAGGAGCAAGCTCAATTAAATTCCCCTCTACTTCAAAGGAGAGGGGCTAGGGGTGAGGTATTAAAAGTTTGAGATTCTCTTCAATTTTGATGAACTATAACAAAGCAACTTATTGAAACTATTAAAAAAGCTGAGGTTTTAAGATGATATATAGAAAAAAATAAAAACTTACAAGGAGTCCTTAATTTTGAATTCCCTGAAACGAAAATAGAGTTTGATAGTGAAAAAAATCCTATTTGAATAAAACAATATCCTAGATACAAATCAAATAAGATTATTGAAGAATTTATGATAAGTGCAAATGAAGCGGTAAGTAAAGAGTTTTCAATGTATCCTTTTTTACATAGAATCCACCCCGATCCTTCAGAAGAAGATATACAAAAACTTCAAAGCACCCTTGATTTATTTTGAGTAGATTTTAAATTACAAGATTTTACCACTAAAGAGTTTTCAAATCTACTTGAAAAAATTGATAAATCACCAAAAAAATATATACTTGAAAATATTATTTTACGTACACTTACTAAAGCCATATATTCCCATGAAAATGAAGGTCATTTTTGATTATGATTAAACTATTATAGTCATTTTACTTCACCTATTAGAAGATATCCTGATTTACAAATTCATAGGATTATAAAAGAAAAACTACAGGGAAAATTAAATCCTAAAAGAATTCATCATTATAA
The DNA here is from genome assembly GCA_028696815.1 of Candidatus Altimarinota bacterium. Taxonomy (GTDB): domain Bacteria; phylum Patescibacteriota; class Gracilibacteria; order BD1-5; family UBA6164; genus JAQVGG01. Next base: position 9,881 of record JAQVGG010000024.1, on the reverse strand, counting down.
AAATATTTTAGAAACTGTTGCAAATAAAACTTCAACTCAGGAAAGAAAAGCAGAAAAACTAGAGTACAAAGTCAGAGATTTTTTTATAGTAAGATATTATAAAGATAAGGTATGACACGAGTTTGAAGCGACAATTGTATCCATTATACCAAAATGATTTTTCGTGCAGTTAGTAGATACAGCAGAATGATTTATTGATTTAAGTGAGAACTCTTCTTTTATACATAGAGAAGATTTACATTGTTTTGAAGATAAAAAGTGATGAAAAAACTACTGTTTAGGAGATAAAATCAAAGTAAAACTAATAGAGGCAGATGAGAGACTTATAAGACTAAATTTTGAATTAGTTTAATATTTGCTTTAGGTTTAAAAATATGATAAAATTTAAATATATATTTATTTTTTATCATATTTTTTTATGTGAGCTGAAACTCCAAATCTAGATTTTATAAAAAGAGATAATCATCTTACAAGAGATGAAATAAAAGAAGTAAAAGAAATGTCTAAAGATGAAGAAAGATTAAAAGTTATACTAGATACTCAAAATGCTTTTGAAGATTTTATCAATACTGAGTACAAATGGGCAAACCAGTGATATCTAAGAAAATGATGAAAATCTGTTAGAGAGTTACAAAGAGCTTTATGAATGTCTGTTGTGGATTGAGATTTCTGAAAAAATACTTTTTTAGCCGTTATAAAATTTCAAAGAGAAAACTGATTAACTGTAGATTGACTAGCAGGTCCAAATACTCAAGAGAAGCTTTTTCAAAATCAAAATAAAAAACATGATATATTGTCTAGATATTTTAGAGAAAAAAGAGAAAAAGTGAAATGAACTACAAATGTATATACTGAGTCAGATAACTTAGATTCTTGAAAGAATTATGCTTATTTAAATGGTGTAGACTTTAGATCTTTAGCTTATAAATATCCTAGAGAAGCAAGTTTAAAAAATAATAATCCAGCTTGATTAACTTATAATCAAAGGTTTGCGTGAACTTTAAAGAAACATAATATCGTTTTTTTTAAATGAACGGCTAGACCATCTTCAGAATGATGATACTATTTTTGATTTCCAAATATGGAAGAATGAATGAAAGCTTATAACATACTGTGGAATATAAAACTTGAAAAAATGGCTAATAAAACTTTCTGAGATTTAGCTTCGAACTGGGCTGTTGATACACGTTCGTATAGAAGGCAATTTAGTGATGTATGGAATTCAAGAGTTGCAGACTTATCTGAGGAACAAATTGATTTGATAAAAATGAATCAAATGAGAATTGAAAGTCCAGGAATGTATGCAGAATTACAGAATGTATGATTTGATTTTGATGATACGTCAAAAGTTGCATAATATCTTTTGCAAATTCAAAAAAAAGTATAAAATAAAAATAATTATTTTATACTTTTTTTAAGTTAGATGACACAAATACAAAAATTTTTATCTTTTATCTTAACAAAAAAGTTTTTTAAAAAACTTTTTGCATATGGTTTACTTATAGGTTTTATATATGCATTTCAAGATTTTGCATTTATATTTTTCTTAACTTTTATATTTGCATATCTTTTTTTAAATTTAGGAGAACATATAAAACTTAAAATAGATTGAGTTATAGACAAAATGGCAATCACAGATAAAACAAGTGAGATCTTAAAAAAATTTTTTTGATTAAATCTGATTATTGTGATTGAGTATATAATTTTTACATGAATTATCATATTACTTTTATCTAGTATACTTCCAAAACTCGTAACAGAACTTACTGAAATCGCTAAAAATCTCCCTATTTTAACTGAGCAAGTTAATCAAGTAGCTCAAACACTAAAAGAGATAAAACAAGATTATTCTGAGATATGAGGAACTATTACACAAGTAATCACAAATAAAGATTATGAAGTGTTATTAAATTTTTTTACTAGACTTAAAGATGCATGACTTGTTTTTTTTCAAATTATTTTATCGCTTGTACTTAGTTTTGTTTTTATAGTCGATAGAAAAAAGTTAAATAAATATTTACAAGGAATAAAAAAATCAAACTTCAAATTTTTATACAACGAATATCAAACAATTTTTGAAAAAATAGTTAAAAGTTTCGGACTTATCATAAAAGCTCAAGCAGTTATTGCTTTTGTAAATGCTATATTAACTATTTTTTGATTATATATTATTTGATTATTTCATGGTGTAGTATTTCCATATATACTTACATTGTGACTAGTAGTTTTTGTATTTGGATTTATACCTGTACTTTGAGTGTTTTTATCTAGTTTACCTATAATTTTTATTGCTTATACATTTATCTGATGAATAGAAATAGTAATTGCTATTATTGGTTTAATATTTATTGTGCATACAGTAGAAGCTTACTATCTAAATCCTAAAATAGTATCGTCATTTTTAGATTTTCCTGTTAGCTTAACCTTTTTGATATTGATAGTTTCTGAGCATATTTTTTGATTTGCATGACTATTGATATGAGTAAGTTTGTTTTACTTTTTGATGTGATTATTAAAAGATATAGATGAAGCTATAAGTAGAAAAAAGAAAAAGTTTTTCTTAGAAGAATAATAAAAAAATAATTCTAGATATACTCTAGAATTATTTTTTAATTGAAGTATTTACTTAAATCTGATAACTTAATTTCTTCTTCGGCTCTTTTTTGTAAATCCTTAACTATTACAGTTTTAGATTTTTCTTCATTTTCTCATGCAAAAATTCAAAAATTTATGTTTTTACTCTCAGCATATTTAAACTGTTTATCAAGTTTTGCTTGGTTATAATAAACATCTATACTTTTGTTTGTTTGCTTTAATTGTTTCAATATTTCTTCTCTATAAGTATCACTTGCTCACATATTGAAAACAATTATATCAGTAAGAGAGAGTGATTTATTTAACAATCACATATTTTCAAGTATACAAAATAGTCTTGAAAGTCAGATAGATCATCATACTCACTCATAAGATTTTCATTTATTTCAAGTTACATCTCTTATGGCTCATACTAAGTTATCATATCTTCAACCAGAGCATATGCTCATAGGTTTTTCATCTCAACTTACAACAAAAGTCTCAAATACTACTCAAGTATAATAATCAAGTCATCTAGTTATATATGGATCAAATATGACATTAATTCATCTATTTTTTAGAGTGTTGTATATCTGTACTAAGTCAGATACTCAAGAGCTTATTTCCTCATTTAGTCATTTAAAATTTTCTATAGATAAGTCTTTTTGTAAAAAATTAATTATGTCTTGTTTCTTATCTCAAGCAATCTCTTCTAAAAGTTTTTCAAATTTTTCTTTTGGTAGTTTGTAATAATTATCAAGCAGAGCAAATAGTTTAGATACATTTTCTCCAGTTATCTCGTACATATCACATATACCATAAATTATATGTTTGTTATTTATATGTACTTCTACATATCTATTTATCTCTAAAAACTTAAGTATATCTGCTACACTATTATATAAAGTTTCTATTATTTCTATATCATAGTTTATATTTAAGTTTTCTCAAACTACATCTATATCACATTGAGTAAATTCTTTGTATCTACATTTTTGAGCTCTTTCTCACCTCCAAACTTTTTGCATCTGAAATCTTTTAAAAGGAAATTTTAACTCTTCTTCATGTTCTATAATATATCTAGCGAAAGGTACAGTTAAATCAAAACGTAGTGAATACTCTTTTGCATCTTCAGATCATTGAGAAAGCCCATATAGTCAAAAAATCTGTTTTGAAACTTCTTCTCAACCTTTTGCAGTTAGTACAGAAGTCAGTTCAACAGCAGGAGTATCTATATTTACATATCAAGCTTTCGCATAATTTTTAGCTATTATATCCTTGATATAATTTTCAAGTATTTGTTTTTCAGGAGTCAGCTCTGTAAATCAACTTGCTTTTATATTTTTTGCCATTTTTGTTATTTAAATAGTATTTTTAAAATAGTAATAATACTTATTTTTTTGTCAATTTAAAGAAAAAAAAGCTCGTGCCCAGAGGGCACGAGTGGAAAACGGCGGGCGCACAAGGTTATCTTGGGGGAGAGAATCATGGCAGCTCCAGCCGGGGGGAGGAAACTTTAGGCAACTCCTTTTTATGTTTACCATATAAGTTATATTAAATTATATACAAAAAAGATAAATGTCAAGCTAATTTTTATAATAAAACATAAAAAAAGTATATTTTTTATTGCATTTAAAAAAAATATGAATATAATGTGTGCAAAGTTTAGTACATAAATAATAATAATATGGAAACAAAAGTAATAAGTTTAGCAGATTTTAGAAAAAGTGTTTCTACTATCTGGAAGGATCTTAAAGGTAAAAAAGTTAAATATGTAGTAATGGTTCACTCTAAACCTGTATTAGAAGTAACTCCTGCTAAAGAAAATATGAATATAGAAGCTTTAGAAAAAAAAGCTAAAAAAGTTGTTAAAAAAACTTGAACAAAAACTGCAGGTGCTGCAAAAAAAGTTGCAAAAAAAACTAAAGTAGCTACAAAAAAAGTAGCTAAAAAAACTTCTACTGTAAAAAAAAACGTAACAAATAAAGCTGCAAAAGTTAAAACTGCAACTACTAAAACAGCTTCAAAAGTAAAAAAAAACGTAGCTAAAAAAACTGCTACTCCAAAAAAAGAGTCTAAAAAACAAGAAAAGAAAAAAAGATTTCTATTTTTCTAATTAGTAAAAAAACAAAAAAGATTGATTTATTTATAAATCAATCTTTTTTGTTTTACATATAATTTAAGGTGTTTTGTATAAAGCTAATGGTTTTTTTGCATTATCAGATATTGGTGCACTTTTTATCATGTACGTTATAGCACAATATATGCTATTATTTAAATCATTTAGTAATTCTCAGCTAAACATTAAGCATCACTCAGATCTTCAGATAAGGTATTTTTTTAAACTATTATTCATACTTGAATTAGCTGGTTCTATATGTCTTCTTCAGTCTATTTTATATATATATCACTTATTATTTGATTCTTCTAGATTATCTACATATTCTTGAACACATGCATTTACATCAGGAGTACTTGAATAATATCTTGCTACCGGAATTATAAATGCCAATAATAAAATAGCAGGATAGATTATATGTTTTGTTTTCATAATTTAAGTAGTTATTATGTAAACATAAGGTATAATAATGAAAAAATATAAAATGTCAAGAGGATTTTTATAGGATTTTTAAATTATTATGTAATTTGTAATAAATTTGACATATATTTTATTCTTATATAATAAAATTATATTTTAAATATTTTTAAGTCATATAGTTATGTTTAATATGATTATTACATCTATAATAACAAAAACTTTTTGAGAGAGCCTCTTAAAAGTTATTATTTAGATGTTTTAAAAATATTTAGATAAGGCCTTTAGGAGAAAAATCCTAGAGGCTTTTTTATTTTTAATTTGAAAATTATGAAAGAAGCCTTAAAAGTAAAAAAATGGTGAGGGGAAAATGCAGCAGAACTGACACAAAGCCCTCAAAATGTCTTAGCAGATTTTAGAAAATGAGTTGAGCAAGTATTAGTGGTTTCAGCTATAAGGTCTCCAAAATTTAATACAACAGATAAACTTATTATTATTTGAAAATTACTTTGAGATACTAAAATAACTTTTCAAGAAGTAGAAAGCAAGATAGAAGAACTAAAAGAATTTCATTTAGATATTATAAAAGAAAAACTTGAAAATGTATCTCAAGATTTATTGGATTATGTTGCACAGCAATTTGATTTATTTAAGGCACACATAGAATTTTGGTGTGTTAATAAACAAATTATACCTAATAAAGAAAATGATTATTTAATTAATACTCAAAACTGAAGTATATCAATAATTTGATTCTGAGAATATATATCTGCATGTATCCTATCAATAGTTATAAATGCTTTATGAGAGGATTGAATTTCATCTTCACAATTAGATTTATCAAATATAACAGATTGAATTGATTGAAATTCTGAACAATTATTTAGAGAACTAAGTGAAAGGATATCAAAAAGAGTTAATAGTTTATTAGAATTCGGGGTTATACCAGTTGTCCCTGGTTATATTCCATGATTTGAACAGGGGATAGAAAATGCTATTTGAAGATGATATAGTGACGCAACTGCTTCTATGGTGGCTGTATGATTATCTGAAGATTTTGATGTTACTTTAGAGGTACAAAAATCGGTTAGAGGTATGCTTAGTGCGGATCCCAGATTATTAGAAAACTCAAATACGGCTAAACTTATAGAAAGACTTGATTATTTAACAGCAAAAGAAATAACTTGAATCAGATGAGCTCAAGCAAAATTACTTCACAATCAAGTACTTAGAAGAGAACTTCAAGAGTCAGGAATAAAAGTATATCTTTTTGATCCATTTAGAGAATGAAAATGAACTATTATTAGCAAACAAAAAAATCTAGATTCAAGTTGAGTTGAATTTATTTGATGAAGAGATAAAGTATTGGTATGTACAGTTAGTTTATGAAATATGAGCGATTCATGAATAGTATTTAAAATATTTTCTATAGTGCAAGATTATGCATCTGTTGACATAATTTGAACTAGTGAAACTGAATTGAGTTTTACAATAGATGCTTGACTTAGTAAAAATAAATTAGCAGAGATGTCAGATAGGATAAGAAAATCACTTTGAATACAAGAAGATGGTTATGAAAACTTTGTAAGATTTCAAGAAAATAAATCACTTGTGTATTGTGTGTGACAAAATTTATCTCATAGTCTATGAAGTCTAGGTAGAGCAGCAACAGCTCTAGCTTCAGGATGAGTAAATATAGAAATGGTTTCACAATGAACTATGGAAAGAGCAATGGTTTTTTGTATAAGGGGTGAGGATTTCAAAAAAGCTGTAAATTTATTGCATGATGAATTTATAAGGTAGAGTATTTTGGGTACACATAAATAACTAAAATCTTTATGATGAAATTATTATGGAGATATTTAAGGAGGAGTTTAAAGTGTAAACATTCTTTTGACAAACTCATAAAAATTATTAACTTATACTTAACAACTTTAAAAATTTACACTAATTATGAACACAATTATTTTATCAAATAACTGGAAAAATTTATTTCTCTCTAAGAAGCAGAAATAAGTTTTTAGTGTATTATTTTTCAAAAAAACTGCTTTTTAGAGAATTCTAGAAGCAGTTTTTTGTATATTTAATTTTTTAAAATCATGAAATCAATATTTTACAAAATAATTTGGTGGACAACTAGAGGCTGGTGGTTTTTTATATAAAACTACTCACTTTTTGTGAGTAAAATTTTGTAACCACTAGCTTTTATTTTGCTAGTGGTTTTTTTTCAATTTATAGATTCCTACAAAGGTAAGAATAACAAAAAATATTTAAATTACTAATTATAAAAATTATGAAAACTGAAATTTTAAAATCTGAAAATCCTATTGCAATGATAGAGCAAGAAGGAACCGTATCTATATATAAATGAAAAAGAGTTAGAAGACTTCATAGTCTTGAATCTTTAGAAGCATTTAAAAATGCTGTCAGCGCAAAGATTGTATTTATTTTACCATTTTCTCAAGCATGAAAAGAACTAGGGTATAGTTACATATGAGAAGAACCTATTTTAGCTATGGAAGTGACAGAAGAGTTAGAGCTTAGTCGTGAATCGCTTATGAGCTTACTACCAGATAAAAAAATAGATATAAAAGATATAAGTTATTCTAAAAATGACTTAGAATTAGAACAAATGATTTTAAAACTTAAACAAGATATAGAAGCTTGAGATTTATGCCAATGTATACTTTCAAGAGAGACAATTTTTCATTTACTGACATTATCAGTAGATGATATACTTGCTATTTATAAAAGACTTTTGACTATGAGATGAGGATATATGACATATATGTTTAATTGTTGAAATAATGTATATATGTGAGCAAGTCCAGAAAGACATATAACTGTACAGGGAGAAGAGGTAATTAAAAACCCTATAGCATGAACTATGCCTAAAAGACCAGATAGTTTTTATACTGACTTGATTAAATTTTTACATGATAAAAAAGAAGAAAATGAACTTTCTATGGTAACAGATGAAGAGTTAAAAATGATAATGAAAATAACAAGATGATGAGTTATATCAGGTCCTATTCTGAGAGAAATATGAGCAGTGGTACATACAGAGTTTGAATTAAAATGACATAGAAAAAAATGATTTAGAGCTATAGATTGCTTGAGGGAAACTCTATATAGTCCAACACTTGTATGATGACCACTTAAGTCAGCTTTTGAGCATATTGCGAGATATGAGGGGGAAAGTAGATGATACTATGGATCAGCTTTTTGAGTAATAGATGGGGATAATATGGATACTTGCATACCAATAAGAGCTGCAAGAATTGATAAACAAGCTGCAACTATAAGCGTAAGATCTGGAGCTTGAATAGTATCTGACTCTGACCCAAAATCAGAAGTAAATGAAGTGCACAAAAAAGCTAATTGATTTTCTGGTATACTTTGATGAAATACAAGCTTAAATACTACTAGCTTACTTAGTAGTTTATCTTATGAACAACAAAAAAATGTAGAGTCTGTCATAAAGCAAAGACAATCTAGGTTATCAAATATATATTTAGAAGATATTGAATGAAAAGATCTACTTGTGCCTAAAATAGTGTGAAAAAAGTTTTTACTTGTAAATAATTGAGATGATTTTGTATATATGATAGCTCATTTGATAGAAAAGATGTGATGAGTATGTGATATAGTAGAAAATGCATATTATGAAAACAATGAAAATTTTGATTTCACACTCATATGACCTGGACCATGAGATATAAACGATGAAACAGATTCAAAGATGAAAAAAGTACTTGAGATAACAAGGGATTTGAGAGCAAGTTGAGGAAAAGTAATTTGAATTTGTCTTTGACATCAAGCTATATGTAAAGACATGTGATTAGAAGTTGCTCATCAAGAAAAAATACGTCAGTGAAAACAAGAGGATGTAAATATATTTTGAAACAAGGAAACGGTTGCTTTTTATAATTCTTTTTCTCCGCTTATGCAGGATGATTCTAGAGTTGAAGAGTATGAATTATATGATAATAATAGATTACTTTACCAAAAAACATGAACAACAGTTTCTGTTCAATTTCACCCAGAATCTATCATGACTTTAAATGGTTTTGAAATATTAAAAGAAATGATACTTAAATTATTATAATTATTATACAATTTATAATAACAAAATATTAAGTTTTTTACTTAGATTCTAAACTGAAATCCGACTTTTAGGAATATTGAAAAATACTTCATTTGGAGATAAATAATTTAATCTTTTTCTAGGTCTAAAGTTTATCAAACTAACATAAAATTTCAACTGATTTTCAGAAACTGACTGGAAGTCAGTTTTTTTAGGCAAGAATTGTCTTAATAATCAGTTAGTATTTTCATTAGTTCATCTTTCCCAAGAAGCATAAGGATGAGCAAAATAAATATCTAATCAAGTAAAATAAGTTATTCTAGAAGCTTCAGAAAATTCTTTTCAATTATCATAAGTAATAGTTAATCTTTTATACTTAGGAATCCTTTTAAATAATTTAATCATTCTTTTAGATATATTTCTATTGAAATACTTTCAAAATCTGTAATATGTGTGTAAAACATTCATTTAATGGTTAGGATTTAAGCAACCCCCATTATGAATGTCTTTTTTTATTTTCCAAATTTTGCACGTTGAACTAGAATGTAAGTTAGTATTTTTGTTATAATTGCAGCAATTAGGTTTACATTTTCTGATATAATAATTTGGTAACAACTAATTATATCAATAAAAGAAATAATATATGCCTAATTGCTTTTCTATGATAGAATTAAAATGACAACT
>JAQVGG010000023.1 GCA_028696815.1 Candidatus Altimarinota bacterium | reverse complement strand
TGTTTTTATTATATCAATATTTTTTACTTTTATATTAGTTAATTTGTTAAAGTTTTATTTTTTAAGTTTTTGAGAACACTTTTTGAGTTTTTGGTGAGTTTCTTCACAGTTTTGAATTTTTGATTTATTTTTCGGTATTATTATTTTTATATCTATTTATAATTACTTATCAAAAAATTTATTTTGAAATACAAAGATTCAATTTTTTGAAAAACAAATATCTAAGATAAAAGAACAAATACCCTATATAACAAGTTTAGATAAGTTAAATATTTTTTTAGGTACGAAATTTTTTTCATTGTTAAAAATATCTAATGTCCAAATTAAATTATTTGATAAGTATTCAAAAGAAAAAAATGAGATTTATCATTTTTTTCTAAAAAATATTAGTAGTGATTTGTTTATTAATGATATAGTTTTTGTAGAAGAAAATAAGAATAAATTTAACTACGATAAAATAAAAGAATATATATCTAATGCGTCGTATTTAATTTTTCCATTAATAAATAATAAATCTGAACTTGTTTGAACATTTGAATTATGATATAGACCTTTAAAAGAGTTATATAAAAAGGAAGAAATAGATATTTTAAAAAAATTTGCTGAATTTATAGTATGACAAATAAAGTACATAGAAATCTATTCTAAAATAAATGATTTAAATATAAATCTTGATAAAAAAGTTGATAAAAAAACTATGCAATATAATCAACTTTTAAATAAACAAACTGAGTTTATAAGTATGGCATCACATGAGATAAAAAGTCCACTCTGAACTAGTATATTTCAACTTGATTATATAATTGATGAAATAAGTGAATGAAATTTTACAATTGATGATATTAAAAAAGAACTTTCATTATTAAATAATACTTTAATCAAAGTATGAAATCTAACAAATAAGATATTTACAGTACAAAAGTATGATCTAGATAAGGTTAAATTATATATACAAAAAATCGAAATTGTAGATTTGCTTGAAGATTTATTGCAAAACTTTATTAGTTCAAATAAAAATATTAGATTTGATTATTTATTTCCCAAAAAACAAATATATATAAATATAGATCAGATACAATTTACCCAAGTTATTGATAATCTAATTACAAATGCAATAAAATTTGCTTCCAAAAAGGAACCACAAATCATTATAAAATTATCTGATTTATGAAATGATATAAAGATTACAATTGAAGATAATTGAATCTGATTTAAATATAATGAGGCTAGAGATATATTTGAAAAGTATAGATCTTGAAATAAATCTGTATGATTATGATTATGACTTTATCTTTGTAAAAGAATTGTAGAACTACATAATTGAACAATAGAAGCCTCTAATTCAAAAAATTTATGATGAGCAAAATTTACAATAATTATACCTAAAAAATAGTACAAGTCTATTTATATTTTAAAATATAGTTTCTAAAAAAATGTATATAAGTATTATAATAATAAAAATTATTTTTATAATACTTTTTGTACAATGAATATTTTAATTATTGAGGATGATGTAATTCTTGCAGAAGGTATAAAAAAAGTCTTTCAAGAAAGAATTATATCAAATAGAGTTAAAATAGCATCTTCATATAAAGAATTTTTATTTGAGTTAAAAATTATTAGGTCATATGATATAATATTAATTGATATAGTTCTTGAGAAATGATGTGTAAAAAATTGAATAGACATTGTAAAAATAATTAGGAGAGAAGATAAATGTATACCAGTTATAATTATAAGTGGACATACTGATTTGATTTGGTTAGAAAATGCTTTTAATTCTTGAGCCAGTGATTATATAATTAAACCATTTAGATTAAAAGAATTAGAGCTTAGAATATTTAAATGGTTTAAAATATACTTTTATTCTGATAAATCAAATAATTGTAAAGAGATTAATTACTATTGATTAAGATACGATTTAAATGAAAATATTTTTTATTTTTATGAACAAAAAATAGATTTAACAAAAGCAAACAAATATTTGCTTTCGATCTTTTTATCATCTCCTGAAAAATTATTTAGACAAAATTTACTCATAGAAAAAATTTGGTGAGATATAAGTTTTCTACTTGATAGAAATTTAAGAATAGTTGTATTAAGATTAAAAACTTCTTTAAAACAATATTGACTTGATTCGCGGATACAAAATATAAGAGGAGAATGATATATGTTAAAAAAAGATGACTAAAAAATATTTTTAATATTCAGATTTTGTGTTATAATCAAATATAATAGCTTTTAAAAAATATCATGTTAGAAAAAGAAATCAAAGTACTAGAAATAAATATTGATGAAATAAAAGTAAAGCTTGAATCTTTTTGAGCAAAAAAAAGTTTTGAGTGATTTATACATGATATTTATTATGACTTTCCATGAGATAAGATGGATACTGAAAAAAGGATATTTAGAGTAAGAAAAAAGTGAGAAACTCATTTATATACTATAAAAAGAAAAAGAGATACAAAGGTTGAATGATGAGTTAAATGAATTAAAGTTGCCGATGAATGAGAAAGACAAATAACAGATGTAGATAGTTTTACAAAAGTACTAGAAAAATATTGAATGAAAAAGGTTAGGGAAAAGAAAAAACATAGGATATCTTATAGTTTAGATGATATTGAGTTTGATATAGATGATTATTATCTTTGAGATGATAAAAATACGATTCCACCACTTTTAGAAATTGAAGCTCATTCCAAAAAAGACATAAATATATGGATAAAAAAATTATGACTAGAAAATCATATAACAAAAAGTTTTGGTTCAAGAAAACTTTTTGAATACTATTGAGTGGAATATAGCTATATAACTTAAAAAAAATTCATCCCGAATACTCGAGATGGATTTTTTTAAGCTACACTTAGAATTGATTCTTTTTCAATTACTTTTTGTATATTTTTAAATGTAGTTCTTCTAAAAATATCTTTGAAAGAATTATTTCTTGTTCTATTTTTTAGAGTTTCTAGTCTTATTTCTTTTATCTTTGTCATAGTTTCTACAAATGTATCATATTTTTCAGCAAGTCAAGCGTAAACTACTCAAAGAGAATATTTACTACATGAACTAGCTTCTTGTATACCATGAGATTTTATTATATCACAACTTCAACATTTTTCACTTAAAGATTTACTTTCAATTATTACTAGATTTTTTAAGTTAACTTCTTTTGCAGTTTCGTTTCTTAAGTCTTTAGTTCTTATATCAAAATCTATAGTTAATCTTTCTGAACCAGTTTTATTTACTAGAGTTATTCTTTTGTATCTAGTTTTTATAGCAGGAGAGATAATTGGAGTTTTTACTCACTCATACATACTTTGCCATACTCATTCAAAAAATCTAGTTTTTCCTTTTGTCATTTTTCCATGTTCTTCAATAGGGAACTCATATCTAAATTTTTTTGTAATTCAATTTTCTTTTTGCTTATATTCAAAAAATGCTAAGTTAGAGTCTTTATATAGTCTTGTTCTAATTTTAGTTCTTGATTTAACTTTGTTTTGATGTTGATTATAAAATAGATAGTCATCTGTATCCATATATACATTATCATATGAAAAAACTCTTTTTCAGTCTATTTCTAAAACTTGAAAGTTTTCTTTTAGATCATTTAATATATCTGAAAATTGTCAGTAAGTAAGTAAAAATTTTCTATCTATTCTTTTTAAATAACTAGCTTTTGCGTTTAGTTCAGTTAAACTTAGTGTAGAAAAATTATTTAGGTATCTTTTAAATAAAGTTGTCATTTCTTATATCTTAATAAAGTAAATTTATTTTTATTTTTAATAATACTAAATAAGTATTAATATTTAATATTTTATCATATTTGATAATATATTGTCAAAAAATTGATTGAAAATTTATACAAGTTTTATAATCATAAAGTAAGTAACCGCAGAAATTAAAGCAGAAACAGGTAGTGTAATAATCCATGCTAATGCGATATTTTTTATCATACCTTTTTCTATATAATCTTTATCTTTTCAATTTAGTCTTTTCATGTGTTCTCTAAGTAATCATACTCAAAATATTCAACCAAGAGATACATGGGTAGATGAAACTGGTAAACCTAGGTGAGAAGCAATAATTACTGTAATAGTAGCTGATAGTGCTATAGCAAAAGCTCTGATTTGATTAAGTTTAGTTATTTCACTTCAAACAGTTTTTATAAGTCTTCAACCAAAAGCCATAAGTCCAGTGGCTATTCAAAGTGCTCAGATTAACATGACCCAAAATGGTATACCGACTTCACTAGCTCAAAAAGTTTTTCAAGCTATCATATCTTTAATAGTTTCATTTATAGCAGCAACTGGTCAGATGGCATTTGCAACATCATTTGCTCAGTGTGCAAATGAAAGTAGTGCAACAGCAAATATTAATGGTACATTAAACAGTTTATTTATAAATTTTTTAGAATTTTTTAGTATTGTTCTTTTTGAACTAAGGTATAATCTTAAACCTATAAATACAATTACAGCTATTACGTATCATCAAAATATTGCTAGTTCAGGAGTAATATGAATTACTTTTTTCAATCATTTTAAAGCTAGATATGTTGCAAAAGCCCAAGCCATTATTCATACAAATATGGGAACCCATTTTTTTGCAGCATCACTTCTATTACTTTGTTTTAATATAGTTTTTCTAATAGCAAGTATGATAATAACAGCAATTAATCATCACATTACAGGTGAGATAATCCAACTAGCAGCAATTTGTAATATTTGAGACCAATCAACTATACTAACTCAGTTAAGTACATTTGTTATTGAATATATATCAACAAATAAGTAGTTATATAAAACGTAAAGTGAAAGTAAAAATAATACAATTCAAAGAGAATAAGAAAGTTTTATATTGTTTTCATATCTTGATTTTATTAAATATTTAAAAAATAGTCATATCAAAATGGAGATTCAAGTTATAGCAGTAAACACTGATACTACTATAAATAAACTATCCCAATTTATACTTAATCAAAAAGCCATTAATCATGCTCATATTAATGCTCATATAACTGAATGAGTGGCAGATACTGGAGCTTTAAAAAGTGTAGCAAAAGCTATCCAAAGTGATGCTCAAAGAAGAGTAGCCATCATGATAGACATAAATATTATTGGATTTGTAATTTGAGATTGATCAATTATTCAGTCTTTTATAGTTGAAACTACATCACCTCATGCAATCAATGCTCAGCTTGCTTCAAATATAGCAGCAATAATTATAGCTCATGTTAAAGTAAGTACTTTTGATCACACTGCTGGTCACATATTGTTTGCAACATCATTAGCTCAAAGGCTAGCAGCCATAAGTATACCAAGTATAGCAGCCATAAGTAAAAATGGATATGTATTTCATCATTGGAAGAAAAATACCCAAGTAACTACAATTAAAGTAACCGCAACAAAAATCTCATATTTAAAAGTTTTTCTTTGTTTTAAGAGATTAATCATAGATATATATTATAAATATTAAACATATATAATATTATCATAATAAAAATTTTTATGCAAAAAATAAAGTCCAGAGTTCTGGACTTTATTTTTCTATTTCTTCTTTAATGATTCCAAGAGGTTTTAAAATATTTTTTAGATTTAGTCATGCTTTTCTTAAATCTTTATATTTTGTAAGTTTTACAAGTATTTCTTCTGATATATTACTATCCTCATCTATTATCTCACTTCAAAATTTTTCATTAAAATACATAGCATTGTACTTTTGATGATCTCAAGCACTTCATTTTAGAGGTATTATTATAGAGTGTATACCAAAATAATATAATTCCCAAAGTGTAGTTGCTCATCACCTAGTTATAGCCATATCTATATCTTTTAATATTTTACCAAGTCTTTTTTGAGTTATAAAATCATGTACAATTGTATTTGAGTATTCTTTAAATCTATCTCTAAAATGCATATTTTTTTCTCAAAGAACTATATGAAAACACACATCCTTTAAATCTCATAAAACTTTTAAAAGCGATTCAAATATAACTGTTGACCCTTGAGATCCTCAAGTAACTATTACAGTTAATTTTTTATTTTCTCTTGGATAAAGTGTTTCTATATAATCTATAAGTTCAGGATTAATTATTTGTCCTGATAATATATACTTATTTCAGTCTATCTTTTCATTTGGAAATGTGTAAAAAACTTTTGTAGCAAGACGTTCTACTATTTTATTTGATATGCCTGATACTGTATCTGATTCATGAATATATAGTTTTTTTCACATAAGTCTAGCAGCTATACTTAGGGGTAAACTTACATATCATCATTTTGAAAACACTATATCAATTTTATATTTATAAATGTACCAAATACCTTCAAATATTCAAGTTAGATTTTTTAGTGGCTCATAAAAATTTCTTAAATCAAAATACCTTCTTATTTTTCAAGCACTTATATCACGAAAAGGGATTCTATTTTTTTCTGCTATTTCTTCTTCTAGACTTCACTCTTCTCATACCCAAACAAAATTGTAATCTCAAGTTTCTTTTAAATAATTATATAATGATAAAAGAGGGAATATATGTCCTCAAGTAGAACCTCAAGTAAGGGCAATTGTTTTTTTGTTTTCCATATAAATTATACTTTAATTTATTTTTCGGTATTATTATTTTTATATCTATTTATAATTACTTATCAAAAAATTTATTTTGAAATACAAAGATTCAATTTTTTGAAAAACAAATATCTAAGATAAAAGAACAAATACCCTATATAACAAGTTTAGATAAGTTAAATATTTTTTTAGGTACGAAATTTTTTTCATTGTTAAAAATATCTAATGTCCAAATTAAATTATTTGATAAGTATTCAAAAGAAAAAAATGAGATTTATCATTTTTTTCTAAAAAATATTAGTAGTGATTTGTTTATTAATGATATAGTTTTTGTAGAAGAAAATAAGAATAAATTTAACTACGATAAAATAAAAGAATATATATCTAATGCGTCGTATTTAATTTTTCCATTAATAAATAATAAATCTGAACTTGTTTGAACATTTGAATTATGATATAGACCTTTAAAAGAGTTATATAAAAAGGAAGAAATAGATATTTTAAAAAAATTTGCTGAATTTATAGTATGACAAATAAAGTACATAGAAATCTATTCTAAAATAAATGATTTAAATATAAATCTTGATAAAAAAGTTGATAAAAAAACTATGCAATATAATCAACTTTTAAATAAACAAACTGAGTTTATAAGTATGGCATCACATGAGATAAAAAGTCCACTCTGAACTAGTATATTTCAACTTGATTATATAATTGATGAAATAAGTGAATGAAATTTTACAATTGATGATATTAAAAAAGAACTTTCATTATTAAATAATACTTTAATCAAAGTATGAAATCTAACAAATAAGATATTTACAGTACAAAAGTATGATCTAGATAAGGTTAAATTATATATACAAAAAATCGAAATTGTAGATTTGCTTGAAGATTTATTGCAAAACTTTATTAGTTCAAATAAAAATATTAGATTTGATTATTTATTTCCCAAAAAACAAATATATATAAATATAGATCAGATACAATTTACCCAAGTTATTGATAATCTAATTACAAATGCAATAAAATTTGCTTCCAAAAAGGAACCACAAATCATTATAAAATTATCTGATTTATGAAATGATATAAAGATTACAATTGAAGATAATTGAATCTGATTTAAATATAATGAGGCTAGAGATATATTTGAAAAGTATAGATCTTGAAATAAATCTGTATGATTATGATTATGACTTTATCTTTGTAAAAGAATTGTAGAACTACATAATTGAACAATAGAAGCCTCTAATTCAAAAAATTTATGATGAGCAAAATTTACAATAATTATACCTAAAAAATAGTACAAGTCTATTTATATTTTAAAATATAGTTTCTAAAAAAATGTATATAAGTATTATAATAATAAAAATTATTTTTATAATACTTTTTGTACAATGAATATTTTAATTATTGAGGATGATGTAATTCTTGCAGAAGGTATAAAAAAAGTCTTTCAAGAAAGAATTATATCAAATAGAGTTAAAATAGCATCTTCATATAAAGAATTTTTATTTGAGTTAAAAATTATTAGGTCATATGATATAATATTAATTGATATAGTTCTTGAGAAATGATGTGTAAAAAATTGAATAGACATTGTAAAAATAATTAGGAGAGAAGATAAATGTATACCAGTTATAATTATAAGTGGACATACTGATTTGATTTGGTTAGAAAATGCTTTTAATTCTTGAGCCAGTGATTATATAATTAAACCATTTAGATTAAAAGAATTAGAGCTTAGAATATTTAAATGGTTTAAAATATACTTTTATTCTGATAAATCAAATAATTGTAAAGAGATTAATTACTATTGATTAAGATACGATTTAAATGAAAATATTTTTTATTTTTATGAACAAAAAATAGATTTAACAAAAGCAAACAAATATTTGCTTTCGATCTTTTTATCATCTCCTGAAAAATTATTTAGACAAAATTTACTCATAGAAAAAATTTGGTGAGATATAAGTTTTCTACTTGATAGAAATTTAAGAATAGTTGTATTAAGATTAAAAACTTCTTTAAAACAATATTGACTTGATTCGCGGATACAAAATATAAGAGGAGAATGATATATGTTAAAAAAAGATGACTAAAAAATATTTTTAATATTCAGATTTTGTGTTATAATCAAATATAATAGCTTTTAAAAAATATCATGTTAGAAAAAGAAATCAAAGTACTAGAAATAAATATTGATGAAATAAAAGTAAAGCTTGAATCTTTTTGAGCAAAAAAAAGTTTTGAGTGATTTATACATGATATTTATTATGACTTTCCATGAGATAAGATGGATACTGAAAAAAGGATATTTAGAGTAAGAAAAAAGTGAGAAACTCATTTATATACTATAAAAAGAAAAAGAGATACAAAGGTTGAATGATGAGTTAAATGAATTAAAGTTGCCGATGAATGAGAAAGACAAATAACAGATGTAGATAGTTTTACAAAAGTACTAGAAAAATATTGAATGAAAAAGGTTAGGGAAAAGAAAAAACATAGGATATCTTATAGTTTAGATGATATTGAGTTTGATATAGATGATTATTATCTTTGAGATGATAAAAATACGATTCCACCACTTTTAGAAATTGAAGCTCATTCCAAAAAAGACATAAATATATGGATAAAAAAATTATGACTAGAAAATCATATAACAAAAAGTTTTGGTTCAAGAAAACTTTTTGAATACTATTGAGTGGAATATAGCTATATAACTTAAAAAAAATTCATCCCGAATACTCGAGATGGATTTTTTTAAGCTACACTTAGAATTGATTCTTTTTCAATTACTTTTTGTATATTTTTAAATGTAGTTCTTCTAAAAATATCTTTGAAAGAATTATTTCTTGTTCTATTTTTTAGAGTTTCTAGTCTTATTTCTTTTATCTTTGTCATAGTTTCTACAAATGTATCATATTTTTCAGCAAGTCAAGCGTAAACTACTCAAAGAGAATATTTACTACATGAACTAGCTTCTTGTATACCATGAGATTTTATTATATCACAACTTCAACATTTTTCACTTAAAGATTTACTTTCAATTATTACTAGATTTTTTAAGTTAACTTCTTTTGCAGTTTCGTTTCTTAAGTCTTTAGTTCTTATATCAAAATCTATAGTTAATCTTTCTGAACCAGTTTTATTTACTAGAGTTATTCTTTTGTATCTAGTTTTTATAGCAGGAGAGATAATTGGAGTTTTTACTCACTCATACATACTTTGCCATACTCATTCAAAAAATCTAGTTTTTCCTTTTGTCATTTTTCCATGTTCTTCAATAGGGAACTCATATCTAAATTTTTTTGTAATTCAATTTTCTTTTTGCTTATATTCAAAAAATGCTAAGTTAGAGTCTTTATATAGTCTTGTTCTAATTTTAGTTCTTGATTTAACTTTGTTTTGATGTTGATTATAAAATAGATAGTCATCTGTATCCATATATACATTATCATATGAAAAAACTCTTTTTCAGTCTATTTCTAAAACTTGAAAGTTTTCTTTTAGATCATTTAATATATCTGAAAATTGTCAGTAAGTAAGTAAAAATTTTCTATCTATTCTTTTTAAATAACTAGCTTTTGCGTTTAGTTCAGTTAAACTTAGTGTAGAAAAATTATTTAGGTATCTTTTAAATAAAGTTGTCATTTCTTATATCTTAATAAAGTAAATTTATTTTTATTTTTAATAATACTAAATAAGTATTAATATTTAATATTTTATCATATTTGATAATATATTGTCAAAAAATTGATTGAAAATTTATACAAGTTTTATAATCATAAAGTAAGTAACCGCAGAAATTAAAGCAGAAACAGGTAGTGTAATAATCCATGCTAATGCGATATTTTTTATCATACCTTTTTCTATATAATCTTTATCTTTTCAATTTAGTCTTTTCATGTGTTCTCTAAGTAATCATACTCAAAATATTCAACCAAGAGATACATGGGTAGATGAAACTGGTAAACCTAGGTGAGAAGCAATAATTACTGTAATAGTAGCTGATAGTGCTATAGCAAAAGCTCTGATTTGATTAAGTTTAGTTATTTCACTTCAAACAGTTTTTATAAGTCTTCAACCAAAAGCCATAAGTCCAGTGGCTATTCAAAGTGCTCAGATTAACATGACCCAAAATGGTATACCGACTTCACTAGCTCAAAAAGTTTTTCAAGCTATCATATCTTTAATAGTTTCATTTATAGCAGCAACTGGTCAGATGGCATTTGCAACATCATTTGCTCAGTGTGCAAATGAAAGTAGTGCAACAGCAAATATTAATGGTACATTAAACAGTTTATTTATAAATTTTTTAGAATTTTTTAGTATTGTTCTTTTTGAACTAAGGTATAATCTTAAACCTATAAATACAATTACAGCTATTACGTATCATCAAAATATTGCTAGTTCAGGAGTAATATGAATTACTTTTTTCAATCATTTTAAAGCTAGATATGTTGCAAAAGCCCAAGCCATTATTCATACAAATATGGGAACCCATTTTTTTGCAGCATCACTTCTATTACTTTGTTTTAATATAGTTTTTCTAATAGCAAGTATGATAATAACAGCAATTAATCATCACATTACAGGTGAGATAATCCAACTAGCAGCAATTTGTAATATTTGAGACCAATCAACTATACTAACTCAGTTAAGTACATTTGTTATTGAATATATATCAACAAATAAGTAGTTATATAAAACGTAAAGTGAAAGTAAAAATAATACAATTCAAAGAGAATAAGAAAGTTTTATATTGTTTTCATATCTTGATTTTATTAAATATTTAAAAAATAGTCATATCAAAATGGAGATTCAAGTTATAGCAGTAAACACTGATACTACTATAAATAAACTATCCCAATTTATACTTAATCAAAAAGCCATTAATCATGCTCATATTAATGCTCATATAACTGAATGAGTGGCAGATACTGGAGCTTTAAAAAGTGTAGCAAAAGCTATCCAAAGTGATGCTCAAAGAAGAGTAGCCATCATGATAGACATAAATATTATTGGATTTGTAATTTGAGATTGATCAATTATTCAGTCTTTTATAGTTGAAACTACATCACCTCATGCAATCAATGCTCAGCTTGCTTCAAATATAGCAGCAATAATTATAGCTCATGTTAAAGTAAGTACTTTTGATCACACTGCTGGTCACATATTGTTTGCAACATCATTAGCTCAAAGGCTAGCAGCCATAAGTATACCAAGTATAGCAGCCATAAGTAAAAATGGATATGTATTTCATCATTGGAAGAAAAATACCCAAGTAACTACAATTAAAGTAACCGCAACAAAAATCTCATATTTAAAAGTTTTTCTTTGTTTTAAGAGATTAATCATAGATATATATTATAAATATTAAACATATATAATATTATCATAATAAAAATTTTTATGCAAAAAATAAAGTCCAGAGTTCTGGACTTTATTTTTCTATTTCTTCTTTAATGATTCCAAGAGGTTTTAAAATATTTTTTAGATTTAGTCATGCTTTTCTTAAATCTTTATATTTTGTAAGTTTTACAAGTATTTCTTCTGATATATTACTATCCTCATCTATTATCTCACTTCAAAATTTTTCATTAAAATACATAGCATTGTACTTTTGATGATCTCAAGCACTTCATTTTAGAGGTATTATTATAGAGTGTATACCAAAATAATATAATTCCCAAAGTGTAGTTGCTCATCACCTAGTTATAGCCATATCTATATCTTTTAATATTTTACCAAGTCTTTTTTGAGTTATAAAATCATGTACAATTGTATTTGAGTATTCTTTAAATCTATCTCTAAAATGCATATTTTTTTCTCAAAGAACTATATGAAAACACACATCCTTTAAATCTCATAAAACTTTTAAAAGCGATTCAAATATAACTGTTGACCCTTGAGATCCTCAAGTAACTATTACAGTTAATTTTTTATTTTCTCTTGGATAAAGTGTTTCTATATAATCTATAAGTTCAGGATTAATTATTTGTCCTGATAATATATACTTATTTCAGTCTATCTTTTCATTTGGAAATGTGTAAAAAACTTTTGTAGCAAGACGTTCTACTATTTTATTTGATATGCCTGATACTGTATCTGATTCATGAATATATAGTTTTTTTCACATAAGTCTAGCAGCTATACTTAGGGGTAAACTTACATATCATCATTTTGAAAACACTATATCAATTTTATATTTATAAATGTACCAAATACCTTCAAATATTCAAGTTAGATTTTTTAGTGGCTCATAAAAATTTCTTAAATCAAAATACCTTCTTATTTTTCAAGCACTTATATCACGAAAAGGGATTCTATTTTTTTCTGCTATTTCTTCTTCTAGACTTCACTCTTCTCATACCCAAACAAAATTGTAATCTCAAGTTTCTTTTAAATAATTATATAATGATAAAAGAGGGAATATATGTCCTCAAGTAGAACCTCAAGTAAGGGCAATTGTTTTTTTGTTTTCCATATAAATTATACTTTAATTATAACTTAAAAAATGAAGCTAACTTCATTATCCATATATTTAGATTTTTTACAAATTTATTTTTTATACAAAATTTAAAAATTATAAAAGATCATAAAAATCAAACTAATGCTCAAACTAATATATCAAAAGGCCAATGTACTCAAGCTATTATTCTTGATAAGTTCATAACTATTACAAATGGTAGAAAAGTATATCAGATTTTTTTATATCCCGCTAAAAATAATCAAGTTAAAAAAGCAAAACTAACTGTTGCATGATCAGAAGGGAAACTTGCATCTGGTACATGACTTAATAGTAAGTTTGCGCTATTTTTTAGATATTCCTCGGGTCTATCAATTACTATTATTTGTTGAAGAACAAGAGTTATTATCATTGATAATAAAACTCAGTAAAATATAAAAAGGAGACTTGATTTATTATTTATCTTTTCTTCTTCGGAGTAGTTATTTTTGCATGTATAATAAATCCAATATCATACTAAAAATATAGGTAAGAAAAAGATAGGAGCATCAGCAAATATAAAAACTATTTTTTGTATTATTAAGTTATCAGCAAAACTATTAAAATAGTTTAATAAAAACTTATTTACTTCTTGTAAATGTTCTGTCATATATATTATATTAATTTATATATTTACTGATTTTATAAAATATAATTTAAAACTCAAGAAAAAAATATTTTTCATTTTATTTTGAAAATATATTATTTTAGGTTATACTAGACAACAGTTTCTTTATTTTTTAAATAAGACATAAAATATGCCAAGCATAAAAGAAGATAAAGTTTTGAAAACAAGAAATATGCTTCCCGAAGACCATAAGTATCTTACTTTTTTAAAAAAGGTTTTTCGTCATGAGTTTAGAAAAAATGGTTTTAGAAGACTATCTGCACCAAACTTTGCAGAAGTTGAACTTTTTAAAAATGTATTTTGAGAGAATTATAAGGATTATGTTTATACAACAAAAATTGATGATTTTTGAGAGTTTTGTTTAACTCCTTCTCCAGAAATATTAAATTTGAGAGCTTATCTTAACTCTGAATTAAAAGAAGAACTTCAACCAGTTTATAGTTATTTTATGGATAGATTTTATCCTAAAAATCATTGTTGCATTAAGTGAAAAACTTTTTTTGGATGAGATGTAGTATGAGAAGATGACCCTATAATTGATGCTCAACTTATTTTTATAACTTATACAGTATTTAATAAGATTTGACTTAATTGACAGTTTAAAATCAGGATAAATTCTATATGAAATAAAAAAGAGCAAGAAAAGTTTAAAGAAGAGTTAATTTCTTTTTATGAATGAAAAAAACATCTTTTAACTCCTGAATCACAAGAAAAAATTCATACAAATCCTATATCGTTACTTGCTTCAGAAAATGAAGATGAAAAAATACTTGCTCAAAATGCTCCACAATCTGTAAAATTTTTGAAAAAAGATTCAAAAGCACACTATGCAAAATTTAAAGAGTATCTTGATTTGTTAGGGATTGAGTATGTAGAAGATAATACATTGGTTCCAGAATATCCATATGTAAACAATAATATCTGGGAGTTTAGTTTACTTGAATCTAGAAAAATAATCTCAATTTGATACAGACATAATAGTTTATCTACTCTACTTTGAGCTGATAAAGAAGTCCCAGCAAGCTCATTTACTGTAGATACATGGAGGGTAATGGATATACTTAGATGAAGAAATATAAGAATAAAAAATAAAGATAAACTAGATTTATATTTTGTACAATTATGAGATGATGCAAAAAAAGTAGTTTTACCTTTGAGTTTACAAGCTTGTGATGCTTGAATAAATACTTCTGTATCACTTTGAACACCTTCTATGAAAGAACAGATGTTAAAAGCAAGTAGATCTTGAGCTAAATTTGTAGTTATGGTTTGACTTATGGAAGCAAGAAGTTGAGTGTTTCAAGTTAGAAATATGGAAGAGGGAACTCAAGCAGAAGTAAAAAAAGATGACTTAATAAACTATATAGTTGATAAAATCTGAAAAGAAAGTTTAGATTTTTATGAACCAAGTAGAGATCTTTTAACAAATTAAAAATTACGAATTAAGTATATATAAACAAAGAGAGCCAAATGAACTGGCTCTCTTTTGTAATTCGTAATTTCTAATTGTAAATTGAATTAGACTCTGATCTTTGTTATCTGTTCTCTATATTTTAAACATTTAGTTGTTATACATTTTCATGTTATTCAAGCTAAAAGTGGTAAAAATCACATTAGAAATATAAGTGTATCAACATCTAGCTCTGCTCCAGAAACTATTTTCCCAGAGATATAGAAGAGAATAATTCAAAATAGTACTTGTATATATCTCATGTATTTTTTCTTAAGTAAACATATGTTTGTGATTCACATAAGAAGAGGTATTAATCAAAGTGCAGCAAAAGAGTATTTTATATATATTATAGCATTTTGTGAAACTTCCATCCAGAAAAAGTTTGTTTCTATTGTATCTCCTTGATATATCAAGTTATAATACAAGCTTCAAGTTAAAATAAGTCAAAAAAGTATCCTACCAATTTTTATAGTATTATCATTTGGTCTTTTTTGCATAAATTTTATAAATCACATCATACTTTATTAATTTAAATAGTAATACATTTTTCTAGGAATTACACCTAGTAATTTTTATCTAAAAGCAATTTTATATATTTATTAAAAATTTCAAAATTAATTTTGACTTTTTTTCTTTTTTTATATAATACTGAGGCTTTGAAAAGTACCCATAGTATTGGGGTGTCGCCAAGCGGTAAGGCAACGGACTTTGACTCCGTCATCCGTAGGTTCGAATCCTACCACCCCAGCCATAAAGTTAGATAAAAGATAAAAGATAAAAGATAAAAGATAAAAGATAGTTTGTAATTTTTCTCTTGTTTTTTATTAAGACTTAAGAAGTAGAGTCAAATTAGGGGATTTTCTTTTTAAGTTTTATACTTAAAAGTTAATAATAGTTTGCAGACCAATTATTAACTATACATTATTATTAATTATATTAAATTATGTTAGCAGTTATAGAATTAGGTGGAAATCAATTTATAGTTAGACAAGGAGAAACTATAGATGTTAAAAAAGTAGATGCTGAAGTTAACTCTACAATTACAGTTGAAGCTTTACTTGTATCTGATGAAGAAGGGAAGAGTACAAAAGTATGAAACCCTACTGTAAAATGATCTAAAGTTGAATTAAAAGTGGTTGACCAATTTAAAGGAGAAAAAGTAAGAGTATTTAAAATGAAATCTAAGAAAAGATACGCTAGGAATAGAGGTTTTAGACCTACTTTAACAAAGTTAGAGGTAGTAAGCATAGCATAATTTTCTTTTGAAAAAACTTACTTTTTGAATAATATAGATTTCAATTATAGTAAGTTTTTTTGTTTTTTATGAAGACAATAGAAAAATGACATTGCTTTTTTATAACTAATAATTTCTTTTGGTACAAAAAGTAAACATAAAAGCTCGTATAGATAGACACTCAAGGATGATGAGAGACAATTTTTGAACTAAAAACAAAATTGTGTCTCTTCTTCACAATAGAAAGCTTTGATATAAAATAGTTATACTTTCTGTTGTTTTTTTATTACCTGTTTATCCATTATTTGCATCTTTGGTTCATGATAATACTGAGTATGATTTTTACAGATGATATATTGATGAGGACTCTATCTTAGGTTCTTACTATTCAGCTGATGAAACTGAGCTTGAGTGAGAAAACTTATATGAAGCAAAAGATTCATTTTTTTCTGTTAATACTATTTTAGATGATAAAAGAGACTTATCAGGAACAAATGAAATAGTTGAGTATGAAATACAGCCCTGAGATTCTATTTCTTCAATAGCTCATAAATTTCAAATAACAAGTAATTCTATTTATTGGGCAAATAACTTTTCAAGTAGTCATGTGATACATCCATGAGATGTTATAAAAATACCACCAGTTTCATGAGTGATACACGAAGTAAAGTCTTGAGAAACACTTTCTTCTATCGCAAAGAAATATTCAGTTGAAGTAGAAGAAATAATTAAACAAAATCTACTTGCTGAATGAGAATCAGTTAAGGTATGAGTTGAGCTTGTTATACCATGAGCTATAAAACAAGTTGAAAGACCAAAGTATACTGCTCCGGCACAAACAACTACAAATACTTCAGGTTGATATAGTTTTGCAAACTATGCTGAAAGTGAGTATGTTAATGCTCAGTGAAGTTATAAACTTACAGTTAAACCATCATACCATACTTTTTATTGGTGAAACTGTACTTGGTATGTAGCTAAATATAAAACTGTAAATTGGTGATGAAATGCAAAAGATTGGTTAAAAAACTCTGCTGCTGTTTGACGTGATACGTGAAGTACTCCAGAACTATGAGCTATTGTTGTATTTAATGGTAGATGATATAATCCTAGATATGGACATGTTTGAATTGTTATGGATGTTAAATCAGATCATATAATAGTTTCAGATATGAATTATCGTAGATTAAATGAGATAACTTACCGTAAAGTACCTATAAATGACAGAGCAATAATGGGATATATATACGGAGAATAAGAGAAATGTTAAATATTAAATGTTAAGTGTGTTAAATTAAATAAAAAATCTGGTTTTATACCAGATTTTTTTATATGTTATTTTTAATTTAACATTTAATGTTTCTATTACTTACTCATTGCATTTATTATTTTATACACTACCTGATTTATAGGGCTTAGTGTTTGGTACAGCTTATCTCTTAGTATTATATAATCTTGTTTTAATAATTCTAATCATATATGAATTGGTAAAAAACTTTCATATTCACTATAAGCATTAAAAGCTAATTTATATACTTCATAAGTATGTTCTATTTCAGTTCCTATTTTTTGTTTTATATCATCTCTTTTTTGAACTATATATGTTACATCTATATTGTCATTGAAAAAATTAGTTCATAAACTATCGTTTAATTCAGCAGATGCTTTTTCTCAAGCTGAAAGTTCTTCAGCACTTACTCATATTATATTTTCTATATCATTATAATAGTTTTTTAAAAATTCCAAGTAGTATCTATATTTACACATCTCATATGTTGATTGATCAAGAACTTGTTTTTTTGACCTATTTAAATCTTTTGATATATTACAATTTTCTCTTTGTGCTTGTTGTTTTATTAGGTTTAATTTTGATTCTATTTGATTTTCTGTTGTATTTTTTAAAGCTCAAGTTTTATCTACTTTTAAAAGTTCTTTTATAAGTTTGTAAGCTTTATTTTGCGCTTGTAATATAGAACATTTATAAATATTATTTTGTATATCTCTGTATTTTCTTTTTACTCCATCAAAAGGAAATATTTCTTCTGATTGACTCCAAAAAGTTCAAAACTCAGGATCCTCGATGTATTCTTCAGGAGTTTTATAAGCTGGCGAATTATAAATAGGTTGATTTTCTTCTCAAGTTGATAAATCTTTATAATACTCTTGTTGTTGACAGACTTCTATAACATTTGAATAATAAATTCTGCAAAAGTCAGTTTGTTTTTCCTCTTCGCTACTACACTGTGATGCATGTATGACTGAAGTGTTTAAAAAAGTCGTAGTTATGATTATGTAAAATAAATATTTTTTCATTTTTATAATTTATTTTTAATTAGTTTTTAAATTTCTTGAAGTTTTTATAAGCTCTTTATTTCATATGATTTGAGTTATAGTATAACTTTTTTCTCAACTTGTAAAGTCACTGGTACTATTTATTCAAAGTGATGTATATCATCATAAATTTGTTATTTCTAATTTTAAGTTTGTATCAGATCCTTGCAGATTTCCAATAATATTATCATAATCTTTTATTAATCATGATCAAGTTTGTATTCAAGATGGTGTGCTTGTAAAAGTATATATAATAGGTCATCAGTTATAAAGTGATATATCTATACTAGTTCATGTAGAGAAATTAAGAATTATTTTCTCATCTTTTTTTAGGTTTCTTTGTATAGAATTACTACTTTCAAAGTATATCTTTTCTCAGTTTATAAAAACTTCATTTGTAAAATCTTTTTTATTTAGTTTATTTTGTATTTGATTTTGAATACTTACGTCTTCTTTAAACGATATATTATCACGTAGTTTTTTGCTTACTTTAGTGCTTACTCATATAAAAGCAACTGATATTATTATGCTTAAAAATATTGCCCATAGTAGAATTGATGCTTTTTTGTTAGATTTTTGCACTGAGTAAACTATTATGATATAATTATTTTAAGTATATTTATATATTAGAAAAAACAAGAGTTATGCCAATAAAAAAAGAATCAAAAAAGATTATCACTGAAAAACTAAAAGAAAAGATTTTGTCTTGAGAAGAAAAAAAGACTTATTTTTCTGATAAGTTTAAAAAGATAGAGGAAAAAGTAAAAGAATCACTTAAAAACCGTCAAACAGATGAAGCTTTATACGATTTATCAATATGAGCTTTAGTTTTGGGATCTTCTGATATACACTATGAAGTTTATGAAAACAAAGTAGTAGTAAGGGTTAGAATAGATGGTATACTTGTTGATATTTTTGAACTGACAGATAAAGAATATAAAGCTATTTTAGAGAGATTAAAATATTCTGCTAATTTGAAATTAAACATAGTTGACGTACCACAAGACTGAAAATATAATTTAAAAATAAAAGATAAAAAACTAGATGTCAGAGTATCAACATTTCCTACAAAGTACGGAGAAAATGTTGTTTGTAGACTTCTTGACTCAACAAAAGCAATTATTGATTTTGAGGATCTTTGATTTTTTTGGACAAGTAAAAGGATTTTATCAAAAGCTATTACTAAAAAGGATTGAATGATTTTAGTAACTGGTCCAACTGGTTCAGGTAAAACTACAACACTATATACAGTTCTTTCAAAATTAAATACTCCAGAGAAAAAGATTATAACACTTGAAGATCCTATAGAATATGAACTTCCTTGAGTTATACAAGCAGAGGTTGATGAAAAAAAGGGTTTTACTTTTCAGGCATGATTAAAAGCTATTTTGAGGCAAGACCCAGATATTATTATGGTGTGAGAAATCAGGGATAAAGATACTCTAGAAACAGCAACTTCGGCATCTTTGACAGGCCATTTAGTACTTTCAACTTTGCATACTAAATCAGCTGCTGATACTTTAGATAGGATTAAAAATATGGGATTACAACCATATATATTAGCTTCAGCATTAGATACTATTATAGCTCAAAGACTTGTTAGAAGAATATGTCCACATTGTAAAACACAAAGAGAAAAGACTCCATGAGATATTGCGTTAATGCAAGGTATTATGGAAGAAATAGGTATGAAGGGTATAGGAGTTGAAAACTTAAAACTATACACATGAAAATGATGTGATGAGTGTAATAATAGTTGATATAAATGAAGAATAGGTATTTATGAGATAATAAGTTTGAGTCCTAAGCTTAGAGATATGATTAGAGAATGAGCTTCAACAGAAAAAATTATTAATGAGGCTAGATGATGAGATCTTATTCTTATGAAAGAAGATGGTATATTAAAGGCGATAAAGGGTTTTACAACTATTGAGGAGGTATTGAGAGTGATGTAAAATCTAGTTTAAATAACTAGATTTTTTAAAATAAATTCTTATATTTATTTTTCTAACAAAATTTATAGAAACTAACTGTTAAAAAATATAATGCAAGAGTGATTAAATAGTAAACATAATCAGTTAACAAATAAAAAAAGTAATTTTTTAAAGAAATTTAAAACAAAAATAAGTTCTTTAGTTTTTTTTCTTGTTATGAACTCTTCAAATGTTTTAGCTGATATTTGAGATAAAAGTGAGTATGTAGTGCAAAAAGATGAAAATGCATGGAGAATAGTTTTTAATTTAACAAAATCATATAAAAAAGCTTCACAAGTTGATAATCTTGTAGTTTATCCTTGAGATAGATTTATAATATCAGATGAATGAATAGTTGTTACAAGAGATTGAAAAGAAATATTTTACACATCATTTAACTTTTCAAGAATAAATAAACAAAAAACAAAATCAGAAAAAAAATCTCAACATCAATTACCAGTAGATGAAGAACAAACTAAAGTACAAAATAAAAAGCAACCACAAACTGCTTTAAATGAGAAAAGCTCAAGAGAAGTACAGTTTGTCTCTATGACTATTGAAGAAAGATTTAAACAAGTTGTGAGGCTTGTAAATAATTGATATTATGAAATAAATTTTCCAGATAATTTAGACACAGAAGATATACATATAGAAGATATAATACCTGAAAAATATTCGTATGTTACTATAGTTAAAGATGCAGAAAAATTTCGCAAAAATAAAAGGGGCAGAACAGTTGCTATAGAAGATAATTACTTTGATATACTTAGAAGAAGACCAGATTGAACTTTTTCGAGTATTTTTTCTGGAAAAAAATATAATGGTTCTTACAAACCAGTAAATTGATATTTACTCAAACTTGAACAACCTAATTATGATTTTGAGGATTTATGAAATCCTATTATAAATCCTAATGTAGATCCATGATGATATAATAATGAAATGGCTATAAGAAGCTTGTATGGAAAGTTGGTAAGTAAATTTATTTTAGAGTATTTATGAGAGGATTCTATTATAGATGAAACATTTTTTTATTCTATTATTGCCAGAGAAAGTAGTTTTGATCCAAATGCTGTATCATGGTTTTGAACTAGATGACTTTGTATGGTTACTTGAGAAACAGTGTTACATATTTTAGAAGAAAATAAAGATACTTTGGATGATGTTTATAGAGAAAGAAATATTAAATTAGCTCAATTTAATTCAGATGTGATTACATGAGATTATGAATTACCTAATTTTGACAATAAACATATGGAGTTTTTAGTGGAACTTTGAGATTTTATCCCAGTTTGAAGAGAAGTTAAATTGTCTACTAATTGAAGAAAAAGTAGTTTAAAAGGACTGGGTACAAAATTGTATGATCCAGAGATATCTATATTACTTGCTTTAAATTACTTAAAAAGTTTAGAAGATGTATTTTCATTTGTCAAGGATAAACAATTTAGAAGGGATTTAATAACAGTATCTTATAATATGTGACGGTGAATACCTAGATATATAGTAAAAAAAGATTCAAGTGTAAGAGATTTATCTTGATTAATCTCTAGACTAAATGATGTTGCAAATAGGACGGGTATGTTTAAAGATACAGATTTGTTTGCAGGTTTATTGACTCATAATAAAATTACTGAAGCAAAGGATTATGTAAAAGCTATTAATAGGTTTGATAGAGAGTTAAGAAAAGATTCCCAGGATTATGCTATTGCATCAAATTAAGCTGATGATTTGTAGAAATAGATAGAAAAAACTCTAGTTAATTTAACTAGAGTTTTTTCATTT
>JAQVGG010000022.1 GCA_028696815.1 Candidatus Altimarinota bacterium | reverse complement strand
TGGTGGAGCTAGACGGATTTGAACCGACGTCTTAGAAGGCGAGAAATATAATTCTACTATCATAGTTTATTTTAATACTCGTATCAATAGAAAGTAAACAAAAAACTGATACAAGGATTTTATCTATGGATACTTATAGGTACAAGACAAAATCACACCCGATCCTATAAGGCTTAGATTGGTAATCTATAAAATCTCCTAAGCTAAGTTTTTATAGATTTTGTAGCAGGCCATCCGGCACACATTCGTTAAGAAAGGCTACAGCATTATTGCTATAATTAAGCAGCTAATGCGAATGCTGGAGCTTTTAATCCAGTAGCAAAGTTAGCTAAGCTAGCTTTTGCTCTTGTATAAGTATTTGCACTTATGATTGTTTATGATTGGTTAAGGAAGCCATAAACATCTCCCTGATAGCATATATTCCAGGCAAATCTCCTAATAGAAACCAAGATTAGCCCCGTAAAATAAGTATACTCAAAAATAAAAAAAATCAATAGTTCTATACATTTGATATAGAACAATGTTTTTCATGTAATAAACAATACCTCTTCCACAATACTCAACTTTCAGGTTCTTTCTGTAAAATACCATCTAAATAAATTTGAAAATCATTTACAACTTTACAACTTTTGGAACATTTAGGTCATTTTACAGTTCACCTCAATACTCTAACAAAAATTTCTATGTCCTGCATATATAAAAATTAAAAAATAACTATATTTAGTATAGTTATTTGATATTACACTGACATTAAATTTTTTATATGATTTTACAAACTACTTATATTTTTACCATTATTTTCTGGATCTATTTTTTATTTTTGTATCAACATATTTTCTACATATCTCTATATAAATCACATATCAAGTTTTGTTTCTATCTCTCATGGCTATAAATATAATATATCTGAAACCTTTTAAAGTAGTAATTTTTCTCTGATTAAATATTTTCTTTTTGATTTTATGAAGTTTGCATATAAAATCTTCAAAAATGTTACAACTTATTATTATACATTATTGTTTACAATATGCAAAATATATTAATCACCTGAATTACTTCTGGTATCTGACATCACTTAGCAATTAATCTATCAAATGAAAATCACATAACTTGAGTTTGAAGAAGAGAAAAACCAGATATACAAAATATAAATTATATTAAATGAAATATAAGGGATCTAAAAACACTTCACGAAATAGAAAAATCAAAAGAAAGTTATGACTTTGTTATCATAAATGCTTGAGTTTGATATTTTGATGAATTTAAAAATATTAACTTAGATCAAAACAAAGAGATAATAGAAACAAATCTACTATCTCCTATATTGCTTACAAATATATTAATTTGTGAAAACAAGATTAAAAAATGAATTATTTTTATATGATCAGTAGTTTGAAAAAAATCTATGAAGTTTTGAGCAAGTTATGGAGCAAGTAAATTTGGATTAAGATGATTTGCTATGCAACTTAAAAATGAACTTACAAAATTATCTATACACATCATAAATCCAAAAATTGTTAAAACGGAGTTTCACAAAAATAGTAAAATAGAGGTACATTGAAAATACAAAGAAACAAGTTTAGATGATATATTACAAACTATAGTAGATATAATTTCTCAAAAAGAAAAAAGATTTGAGATAGATTTATAAAAAAGTTTCCTTTTATCAAATAAGTAAGTATAATAACATAACATTAATTAACGTAAAACTTAATTGATGCTTTATTTATAACGTATAGATATATATGCAAGGTACAATTAAGGTTCTTAAAGAAGGTTTTGGTTTTATAAAAACTGATGGAAATGATGTTTTTTTTCACGCTAATAATTTACAGTGAGTTGATTTTGATGATTTATCAGAAGGTAACGAAGTTAACTTTGAAATTGGTGAAGGTAAAAATGGTAAAAAACAAGCAATGAATGTAACTTTAAGTTAATTTAAAAACATAAAATAAAAACTCATCTTATAAATTAGATGAGTTTTTATTTTATTTTATTTTTTTCTCTTCCCTTTCTTTAACTCTATAATCTCATCTCTCAAATCAGCAGCTTTTTCATATTCCATATTTGCAGCTGCAATATCCATCTCAAGTTCTAGTCTTGCTATCTCTTTTTCAACTGACTTTATATCAAGGGTTGCATAATCTTTTTTCTTTGTTTTAAATCACATCTCTTTTATAGAACTAAATATAGTTGTTGGAGTAATCCCATATTTTATATTGTAATCTTGTTGTATTCATCTTCTATAATAAGTTAAATCTATAGCTTTTTTCATAGCATTTGAAATAACTAGTCAGTCTTCATTTACAAGTTTTCAATTATCAAGTCTAAGCATCCCCCTTTCAGTCTCCACTCAAGGGAGAGAAGAGGCTACATTTTTACTATTCCCTTTCTCACTTGGTGGGAAAGGGTTAGGGATTGGGGGTTTTATCTTTTCTACATACATAAAAACTTTTCATTTGCTGTTTCTTGCTGCTCTACCAATAATCTGTATAAGCGATGATTCACTTCTCAAAAATCCTTGTTTATCTGCATCGAGTATAGCTATTCTGGACACTTCGGGTAAATCAAGTCATTCTCTCAAAAGATTAACTCAAACAATCACATCTATTTTTCATTCTCTTAATTCTTTAAGTATTTCAAGTCTCTCAAGAGTTTCTACTTCTGAGTGTAAGTATTTTACTTTTACTCAATTATCAAGCAAGTAATCAGTAAGCTCTTCACTTGATCTTTTGGTTATGGTTGTTATAAGCATCCTTTCTCAAATACTTACCACTTCATCTATATTTTTCATGATATCATCTACCATAAACTCCATAGGTCTAAGTTCTATTTCAGGATCTAAAAGTCATGTTGGTCTTATAACTTGAGGCACAACTCTACAATCTATACTTGGTGACCAAGCTCAATCAGTTTGAGGATTGAAATCAAAAAACTTTTCCGGTTTATTACAACTCCTCTCTATCTCATAAATACTAGGTGTCGCCGAAACTGCAACTACCTTTATAATTTTAGATTCAAACTCATTAAACTGAAGTGGTCTATTATCCATGGCACTGGGTAGTCTAAATCAGTTTTCTACTAGATTTACTTTTCTCGCTCTATCTCAAGCGTACATTCATCATATTTGAGAAAAAGTCATATGTGACTCATCAACAAAACATAAATAATCATCACCAAAATAATCCATAAGCGTAGCTGGTGGATCTCAAGCTTTTCTACCATCTAGATACCTAGAGTAATTTTCTATACCATTTACATACCCCACCTCCTGCATCATCTCTATATCATATTCAACCTTTGTTTTAAGCCTCTCATATTTTAACACATCTCAAAGTTCTTCTTTGAAATACTTTAATCTTTCTTCTAGCTCTTTTTTAATATTTGGAATTATCTCTGTTATCCTGTCTTTTGTTGTAACTGTATGCTTTGCTGGAAATATTTGAACTTCTTGTAAGTATTCATAAATCTCACCTGTTAAATAATTTCTTCTAGTTATTTGACTTACTTCATCTCACCAAAACTCAAGTGTATACACAGTTTCACTAGATGCTGGCCATATCTCAAGTATATCTCACATAACTTGAAACATACCGGGTTTAAAATCAGATCCAGCTCTTCTATACTGAATAGAAACTAAATCTTTTAAAATATCTTCTATTTTATATTCATTTCATACCTTTAAATCAAAAGCTGACTCTGTATACATACTGATATCACCTATACCATATATGCAAGATACAGAAGCAACTATTATCACATCTTTACGTGTTAATAAATCCTGAGTCGCAGCATGACGTAATCTGTCTATTTCCTCATTTATCGTTGCTTCTTTTTCTATATAAGTATCAGTTTTAGCAACATATGCTTCAGGTTGATAATAATCATAATACGAAACAAAATAATGGACAGCATTTTCAGGAAAAAACTCTTTAAACTCTTGGGCTAACTGAGCAGCAAGAGTCTTATTATGAGCTATTACAAGTGTAGGTTTTTGAACTTTTTCTATTATATTTGCCATA
This sequence comes from Candidatus Altimarinota bacterium, assembly GCA_028696815.1. Lineage (GTDB taxonomy): Bacteria > Patescibacteriota > Gracilibacteria > BD1-5 > UBA6164 > JAQVGG01. The sequence goes on along the minus strand of JAQVGG010000022.1, from coordinate 18,496 downwards.
GTAAAGGTTTTTCCTGATCCCGTTACTCACCATAGAGTAGAAAAATCTTTTCAAGCATCTAGATAGTTAACTATATTTTTAATTGCTTCTTGCTGATCTCCTGATGGAGAATATTTTGATTGTAGTTTAAACATTTTAATTTACATTTTTATAATACTAATTTTGCAACTTCATCGGAAACTCAATTTTCTTTCAAAAATTGTAAGTTACTTATCATCTGTTTTTCTGCTCTATTAAATAAACCTGGTATTTTATCTTTTATTTTTTCTATTTCTCTCATCTCAAATAAATAATATTTTCATTTTACATACAATAATCAATTTTCTCTTAATCATTCAATAGATACAAGTTCATTAAAATCATTTACCTCACAAATAAATCTAAAATAAATTCTATACTCTCAATTATTTAAAATAATATTTATATCTAATGATGGAAGAGGACTAGTTCTTAAAAGTAGTCTAAAGAAAGTTCCTAATAAAACAGAATTTTCAATAACTTTTTTCTTATCTATTGAACTAATTCTAAGTTTTGAAAATTTACTCTTTAATGTTTCTTTAATATCTATACTCATATAATTTAATAATTCCTCTATGCTCATCTCATTACGACTTTCTAGATTAAGTTTCATAAATATTTTAATATATATTTAAAAATAAATTATAGTTAGAAAATATATATTTTCAATTTATTTTTTTACAAAAAAAGCCCCCCATATAGGGGGGCAAACACCAGCCAGGGAAGAAATTGAACACAACAGCAACAGAGATTAAAAACCTCTGACTGTTGTCATTCGATAATAAGATACTCTAAATTTTTTTTATGTCAACTCATTTTAAAAAATACTTTATTATCATCTGACTTACCCAACCTCTTTCAGCAAAATACTTAACTCAAGTTCATGGTACTCATACTCAATGTCATGCTTTTTCTTGACCTTCTCATCATAAGTCAACGGCAGATTTTAAAAAAGGATATTTTTTTGCTTCTATTGAACAATAATTAATGTCTTGAGTATTTTGATTACAATATTCATAAAAACTCAAAGTTTTTCAGTCACTTTTTGAAAAATACCACGGTTTAATGATTTCATCGTTATATGTTACAACAATATCTTTTGTTTTTTCAATAATTGCATTAATATTTGGACTTCTTTGCTCTAAACCATATCAAAGATATTTTTGAAATACATTTGGATCATCAGAGGCATCATACCATTCTCAAGGAAATTTTCTAGCGATTTGCGTATACCATCTAGCATAGGTTCTTGCAAGTATTATAATAGTTTCTATTTTTTCATTATTTTCGCTATTACTTACTTCTCAAAGTCACTTTAAATAATCTGTTAAGTATAAATCATTTACTACAACAAGTTTAGAATCTTTTTGATACAAAACTATATCACCCTTAAATTTGTTATCATTTAACTCTCATGTAGTATCCCAAGCAGGTTGCCTATCCCAAGAATCTATAGTAAAATAATAATTCTCTGGCAGAGTTAATCTTACAAATATTCAATCATTTAATCTTGTTAATTTCTTATTATCTAGGTAAATATCATTTCATCTTAATTCAAAAGGTAGATTGTATGTTTTTTCTGCAATATTTGTTTTTTCAAAGCTTATAATATATTCGTTATCTTTTTCAATCAAAGTTGGTTTAAGTTGTCATTTTGTTTTTATATCAATATAATTTTCATCAGGATAAGAAAGTTTAACTTTTATCTTATGTGTATCATCATAATTAATAGAGTACAAAAAATCATTTTCTAAATATTTATTTTTTTCATACGCCAAAATAACATCTTTAACCTTTTCAATATAATTTTTTTGTTTATTTGTTAAACTTCAGTCTAATAAACTTTCTAATTTCACTAAAAATTCAAGTATCATTAAATCATTTAATTTATCAAGCTTCTTGTTTAATAAAGCTACATTGAATCAAAATTTTTCTTTCAACAAATCAAGTCTTAACTTATCAAGTTGAGCATATAATTCTTCTCAAGGACAATCAGTATGACCTGCATCTCTATGTCATACAATTGGATATTTAAAATCTATTTCTAGAGGTAATTTACAATTATCCCCTGCTATACACCACTTAAAAAATGGGGATTTTTTTGCCAAATTAATATCATATTTATCTACGAGATAACTTACAAGATTTTTTAAACTTTCATATTGCTTCTCAGATATAGGTTTATTATCATAATCTCAGATCAAAGCTATTCCAATTGTAGAACGATTATTCCACTGTGCATGTGCTCAAACTGTATTTTCTCAACCAGCTCTTCACTCAAAGATTTCTCAATCATATCAAATCAAGAAGTTATATCCTATATCTCACCACTCATTACTCAATGCATGGTATCTATATATACTTCTAACAGCATCATAAGAATCAGTGTATTCTGAATGTGTATGATGAACTACCAAACTTTCAATTTTATCAGTTTTTGAAATCGGCCATGCTAATTTGTGTCAATCTTCATAAGAAACACTAGATTTTAAATGCAATAAATCATAAAAATATTTTGTTAAAAGTGTATTTGCAGATTTAGTTTGTTCTGTTTTTTTTCTTGCAGCCTCTTTTTGAGCTTCTGTTTGAGTTGATACTGGAGTTTCATTCCGTCTTTTTATGATAGCTTGCCATTGTTCACTATCCATATATCTATACTCTTCATTTGCTCACCACTCTTGCCTAGTAATTATTTTTAATTCTTCTCAAGCAAAAACATTGTTAGTGATTAGTAAGAAACAAATAAATAAAAATGTAATAATTTTTTTCATGAGAAAAAGCTAAAAAATAATCTAATAATTTTACTAAATAAAAATTTTATGTTAAAATAGAAATAACTTAAATATTTTTAAAACAAAAAAATGTCTCTAAAAACTAAAAATATTATAAAGATAATAATAAAAGTTTCAATTTTAAGTTCTATAATACTAGCAGTAGTTTATTTTTCTAGTGGTTTATTATGAGGTCAAGAAACTGTTAAGAGTAGTAATACTAAAAAGACAATTAGCTCAAACATAGATAATTTTACCAGCACAAAAATAAAGCCGATAGCTAATGTATGAGTTGCTATCAGTACTAACTTGTGAATAAAATACACAAAAAATCAAACTATAAGTACCTCGAATATATATAAAGAAATATTTTCAGTAGAAGAAATACTTATATGAAGTAAAGAAGTAAAAGAAGAGATAGTTTGAAAAAATATAAACTACCTTAAAGAATATTTAAATTTTGTTAGAACAGACTTTAACACTTTATTAAAAAATAGTACTGATAAAAAAAGAACTGTTGAAAATATAATTAATCAATTAGAAATAAGATATACCAGAGCAGTAACAAATAGTAACTTCTTAATAGAACAAAATAATATAATAAATGGTGAATATTTAAGTGTGGTTAACAGTATAGAGACCGTAAAACAAAATATTGCAAGCAACTATGGTACAGTAAATATTGAATGAATTTATGAAAATATGGAAAACTACTACACTTTAAAACAACAAGAAGCAAAGCTAAAAATATATCTAGTTTTAATAAATAATTTTTTATTAAGCTATGAAGGGGTAAATAATTTTACTGCTTTATTACTTGATACATTAATAAACAACAAAGATGCTATTTCAAAAAACACTTATGTTGTTATACCCGACTCTTGAGATGCATTGATTGATGATTTTGGATTAATAATTAGCGAAGCTGAATATAAAGCAAATACAAATAAATAATAATCTAAAATTTTTACAACTAAAAAAGACTCTTAAAAGAGTCTTTTTGTATTCGTAAAAAAGCTAGTGTAAAGCCATCCTTGGCTTATACACTAATTTGGCAGCGTTGCACTGCTATCAGGAACTATCCGTTGATAAGCAGATGTACCCAGATACTTGCAGCATATCCAAGCGCAATTGCCCAGGTCCACTTTAAGTGGGCAACAAAGGTGTACTTCCCTCTTGCCTGCCCCATGAGAGCGACACCTGCAGCTGAACCGATTGAAAGCATGGATCCTCCGACTCCTGCAGTCATGGTAACAAGCAACCACTGCTCAAGTGGCATATCCGGCATCATGCTCAAAACTGCAAACATGACTGGAATGTTATCCACGATGGCTGATAAAAGACCAACCAATATATTTGCCCAGGTTGCTCCCATATCTCCATACATGAACTCAGAAGCCAACGTGAGATAGCCAATTGTTCCAAGGCCACCCACACACAGGACAACACCATAAAAAAACATAAGCGTGTCCCATTCAGCTTTTGCAACGATTCCAAAGATATCAAATCGCTCTTTCTCTGCCACGTGCATACTGTCAGCTTCAGGACCAACACCATTTTCATCTACAACCTTCTTATTTTCCTCCCTTTTCAGGTAATATCCAAAAAATTTCAGGATTCCCAAACCTGTCATCATGCCAATAACAGGAGGCATGTGTAAAAAATTGTGAGCTGATACTGCCATCATGATGGTGAGCAAAAACAGCCCGATAATGACAAGACCGCCTTTTTTTATCTTAACCTCCTCTTGAATTGCACTTGGTTTCCCCTTACTAATAGCAAGTGACATCAAGCTAGCAGGGATTAACCAGTTGACAAGCGAAGGTATGAACAGCGCAAAGAATTGTGAAAATTCCACAATCCCTTTTTGCCATACCATCAAAGTTGTTATATCCCCGAATGGGCTGAAGGCGCCTCCAGCATTTGCAGCAACTACGATATTGATGCATGCAATAGCAATAAATCCATTATTGCCTGCGCCAACAGCCATAACTACTGCAGCCATCAGGAGTGCTGTTGTGAGATTATCGGCAATTGGCGAGATAAAAAATGCCAATGTGCCAGTAATCCAGAAAACAGCCCTCAAGCTAAAGCCTCTTGAAACAAGCCATGCACGAAGAGCCTCAAAGACTTGCCGTTCTTCCATAACGTTGATGTACGTCATCGCAGCAAGGAGGAACAAGAACAGCTCAGCATACTCTAGTATGTTATGCCGAATGACTTGCTCCACAGTATGCTGATCACCGTGCTGTGCATATACAACAGCCACAAGTGTCCAAATAATTCCAGCAGCCACAATTACAGGCTTTGACTTTCGAAGGTGCATAAACTCTTCACTCATCACCATGAGATACGCAACGACAAAGATTAGGATAGCTGAGTATCCAACCCAACTATCCGTCAAGTCAAGCATCTCTCCGGTAACTGAAGAAGCAAAAACTTCTCCAGTAATCAAGAGGAGAAGTGAAGTAAGAAGCCATATCGCACTTTTCATAACGTATTCTCCTAACAGGTTTTTCCTAAAGTGAATGAAACGGTAAAAATATCATATCATAAATACAAACTATATGTACTTAAGATATAATACTACCTTTTTACGAATGTTAATGAACATTGCTTGCAGTCAAATCTAATGATTAACTAAAAAGCAAAAAACTCCAATTTTCACTTATACCACATCCTTAAAATAGGGAGTACAAAGGAAAGCTGGAGCCCGCATTCTATATAACAATTGTTATTTGTCAAAAAAATTTTTATGATTTTAGGATAAATTTTAAAAATGTAAATATAATAAAATTGTATTTTAAACAGCCACAAAAGGAGCAAACACAAGTCTATTGTTTACATTATTTATAAAATCATCATTCAGGAAATCTAAATTTAATTCTGATCTATATCAAGCATTTCATCTTTGAATCATCTTGTATCAAACTGTTTTTACTTTGTAATGTATGTCATATCTATTACAAGTTCTAGGACATATATTATCTATTGTATACATTCATCTTTTTTCATTTTCTATAGCACTAGTATCACATAATCTACCTGTAAATATTAACGCCCAAGGGTAATATAAATCAATTCAAACTTCTGAAAATCTATTGTTATCATACAAATCACTTCTCTTTTCCATAAAATCAAGAGCTACTCTTTTTATATTATGTCTATTTAAAAAGTTTCTATATGAATCCAAACTTACTTCAGCACTATTATAAAATCTCATCTGCCACTTTACAATTTCATCTCTCAAAACTAGTTTTTCTTGTTCTGATTTATTTTTTATAAGCTCTCAAGCAGGATGAGCCTCATAACCATAAGTATCAACAAGTGGTGTTTTTAGTAATTTATGTAAAACTCTACCAAAACAAATTTGTAAGTTTGTGTATTTTGTAGTTAAAAGTCTCAATACTCCTAAATCATTTACAACAACTTCAATCGGATTCTTTATTTTTAAATCATTTAGGTAAGACAAAGTTTCTTCAAGTTTTTCAAGCATAGTATTTCCTACATATGGAGTCACAAGAGTAAAAGTTCTAACTGTATGTGGAGGAAAATTTTTATTGAACTCTTTAAAAAGTTCTATAGCTTTTTCTATTTCAGCTCTGTAAGGAACCAAGTATTCACAGTTATCAGATCAATAATATATTCACTCTATCTTATTAAAAGCATCTTGTCATAATCTTTTTTTTATCTCACGAATTGCTATAAAATTCATTTCATACTGAGGAGATATATTTTCAGCAAGTTCTCATGGAAAATTTTCCATAAAAAAAGAAGCTAAATCTCTATCTGCTTTCCCTTGAGACAATAACTTTCATTTAACTAAAAGTTCAAAATATTCTAAATTTGTTCAAAGATGAATAAATAAATTCATAAAATTATAGTTTTATAGAATATGCAAATAATATTTTCTGTCTGAGAAAATCTTCAATTTTTTTATCTAATCATAGGATACTTTTATATTTATCGAGTTTAGGAGTTTCTAAATGTTGTAAAACACCACTTTGGTAATAATATTTATTAACCCTGTCTAAATCAACTCAAATATTATTGAAGAAACTTTCTTCTTTTTCATGTAAACACTCTAATATTTTTGGATCAACATTTTTCATTACTTGAATATGATCTTCATGACTGAATCATTCATGTAAAAGCCAATCAGTAAAATTTTCATGACTAGGTAAGTCTATACTTATATATTCAATTTCTATTCAATATAATCTAAGTCTTTCTTTTAGTTTCCTTAAATTACCAAAATATTTTCTTTGTTCTTCTGGACTTAAGTATATTAACAATCATTCACTTAATATAACTAATTTATAAATATCAGGATTTACTTCTTTTAAATTCAATATAAGCTCCTCTAATTCTCAAATATCATCATTTATAACATTAAAGCTAGATAAAACTGGAGTCTTAGCGTCTAGTAAGTTATTATAAAATCATTTTTTTAATCAAATAATTTCTAATTTATCTGTTTCTATATACTGAGTATGATTAAATCAGTAATTGTTAATTAAATTAACTGCTCTTGGAGAAAATCAAGAAGCTACTTCTAGAATTATAGTATTTTTATCTACTTTTTGTCTTAAAATAGAATCAATCAATAATCATCTAGCCTCAATTATAGCAGAAAAACTTAGTGCAGAAATTTTCCTTCAATAGTCCTCACCAAATACTCTATCAAAAGAATCCCATCTAGACTGTAATTCCTCTTTTGAAAGTCAACTTACACTTAAAAGATAATTTATTACTTCCTTACTAAAAGGATAATTGACTAAACTTCGAAAAAAAGCAGTAAGAGTAAAAGTTTCTGCTAAAGCTCTTTGTGAGTTTAAAAAAGTATTTATGGTAGGAGAAGCATTCTTATTATCTGTGTTGCTTTTTACTCATTCACAACTACATGTATTATTCATGATTTTTTTTAATAAACAAAATCTACTTTTATGATTCTATTTCCGTACTTATTTGAAACTTCAGCTTCTCTTATAGAAAGTACTTCATAGACTTCATTAAATCTATCAAGTATTTCATCATAAGTTACAGAAACTCATTCAAAAGTAGCAAGTTCATATATCCCCTCTCAAAAATCATCACTCATAATTGCTAATTTATCATCAGTACTTATAGATATATCGTGATATAATATTTCTCAGTACTTTTTAAAACTATCAATTAAATCTTTACTTGATTCAAAATCTGTATCTCCATGAACATAAACAACAGTATCTCAAGATTCAACTTCTATCTCAAGTAGATTATTTTCTACTTCTTCTAGGTTCACAACTCATTTAAAAGTTAAGTTTCATGCAAATTTATTCATATATAAAAAATTATTAATCTAAAAGTTCTATAATTATTTTTTTTGTGTCTTCTGGATTTGTGACTTGTCTACAAGTAACTCAAGCTTCCATAACCGGGAAATCATTTCCACCAGGGAAAAGTGCATCTCACATAAACAGTATTTCTTCTTTTTTTACGTGCAAATTTTCTATCATCATATCTATACCATATGCTTTATCTAAACCTTTTTTAGTTATATCAATTGATGTAGTTCAAGCTATTCAAACAGTAAAACCATCTAAATCATTTTTGATATAATTATATATTTCTTGTCTTATTTTCTTATCTGGATCCCATATCCTTTTAACTTCAAGTGGAGCTTGTTGTCAAAGAGCACTATATGTAACTTGACTTCATCTGTTTTCAACTATTTCTCACCAAACTTGATCTGGTTGTAGATTTAAATCTGCTATTGCTTTACCTAAAACTAAACTTATTTTCTCTACCTCAACATCATCTAAATCATGACTATACCTTAATTTCCAATCTCAGTTTTCATAGTAGTACATCCTGGTTCAAATAGTTGGAAATATAAATAGATTATTTAGTACTTCTTTATTTTCGATTTGAGAAATTATTTGATAATCTATTGTTTCAAATTTTCATCAAGTTATAATAGCAACTTTATATTTTTCTAATAATTGTGATAACAACCCAATCATCTCACTATCTGCAGGATTTTTAGCTGGAGACAATGTATCATCCAAATCAAAGGCTATTAATTTATACATTTATCATGTTTTTATATATCTAAACTTTTTAAAAAATCTTTAAACTCATTTTTTAAATCATCTCTTTTTAGAGCATAAGCAACAACTGCTTTTAAAAAACCTAACTTACTTCATGTGTCATATCTCACTCATTTTATATCTACTCCGTAAATATCTTTTTGGCTTCTCATAAGTTCAAAAGCATCAGCTAGTCTTATCTCTCAGTCAGATTTTCCAGGACTTGCTTTTTCGAGATAATCAAATATATCAGGAGTAAGTATATATTTTCAGATAACTCCATGTCTAGAAGTAGTTTCACTTGGAGCAGGTTTTTCTAGAAACCTATCTACCTTAAAAGTATTTTCTTCATAAATAGTTGATTCTATAACTCAATAATTTGAAACTTCATTGTCACTTACATCAACTGTGGCTATAACAGGACTATTTTTTCTATTAAATACATCTACTAACTGTGATGCTGCTGATTGTTCATAATCAACTAAATCATCTCAAAATAAAACTAAAAACGGCTCATCTCAAATCAGGTTTTTCGTTCTTAAAATAGCTTCCCCATCTCATCTAGGATATGGTTGTCTCACATATACTATATTTGCCATATTGTTTAAACCTTTAACTGTTTCTAGGTATTTAAATTTCCCAGATTTATCAAGTCTCTCTTCAAGTTCTATATTTGAATCAAAATGATCCTCTATCGCTCTTTTGCTTCTACCTGTAACGATTATGATGTCAGTACAACCAGCTGAAATAGCTTCCTCTACAAGCATCTGCATAACAGGCTTATCTATGATGGGAAACATCTCTTTAGGAAGAGCTTTAGTCGCAGGAAGAAATCTAGTTCACATACCAGCCGCAGGGATAACACACTTTCTTATTTGTTTCATTTTATTTTTATTTATTTGTATAAATATAATATATAACTCAAACAATTATTACTGGGAAAAGACTTAAAGTTAAAAACTTCACTAATTCTAAATAATCCATAATTAAATATCAAATCTTAAAAATAAAGCTTCTCATTTTTCTTTTATATTAAATACTTCTTTTTTATTTCTTAACTCTTCAAGTTTTCAATCTTCAAGTTTCTCAACATAATCTTCTAAACCAAGCTTAACAAACATCTCTCACATCTTCTCAGGAAAAAATGGATATAAACTAAGTCATACTTGTCTAAGTCATTCTGCTATGGTATATAATACTTCACGAGTCTCATCTTGTTTATCTTCATCTTTTATTGTTACCCAAGGTTGTTTCTCATCAGCAAATTTATTTAGAGAATCTAAAAAAGCAAAACTCGCATCTAAACATGATTTTAAATCATATTTTTTAATAGAAGTATCAAAATTATTATTATATTCTAACATTCATTCTATTCCATCTCCTTTCAGGATAAGTGAGACAGGAGTGCGTGCACGACTATCTTCGAAGTTAGAGCGAAGCAGAGGGCTAGGGTGAGGTTGAGTTAACTTTAAACTCAAAACAACAACTCTATTCACCAAATTTCCTAAATTATTAGCAAGTTTAGCATTGTAAGTTAAAATCGCTTGCTTTTGGTCAAAATCACCATCTTGACCTATATTGAAACTTGAAAGTAAATAAAGAGTTAGTAAATCTTTGCTATATTTTTCACTAAACTCAACTGGATCAATTACATTTCAAAGAGTTTTACTTATCTTTTGTCAATCTACAGTAAAAAATCAAGTTGTTAATATTTGTTTTGGTAATTCATATCAAGCACTAAGTAGCATAGCTGGCCAATAAATAGCATGAAATCTAATAATATCTTTTCAGACTACATGTAAATCAGCAGGCCAAAACTCCTTTTGATTTTCAAAATATTCTCATCAAATTTGTTCTATCCCCTCGCCCCCTGGGAGATGGTTAGGGTGAGGGCTGTATTTACAAACTGTCACATAATTAAATAAAGCATCATACCATACATATGTTACTTGTTCTTCATCAAATGGTAATCTGATACCAAACTTGTTAGTTTCTCTAGAAATAGAAAAATCATCAAGTCATCTTTTTACAAAAGCTATAACTTCATTAAACCTGTCTCTAGGAGTTACAAAATCTGGATTTTGTTCGTAGTACTCTAAAAGTTTGTCTTGATACGCTGAAAGTCTAAAAAAGTAGTTTTTTTCTTTTATCTTTTGTGGTTCAGTTAAGTGATCAGGACATACTTTTATAATATTATCACTTGGTTTTACTTTTGGTGTTATGGGAAAAGTCTCTCACGAGCTTTTATTTTTATAAACCAAATCTTCATCTTTTTTGAAACCCTCACATCCTACACAATACATTCATTCATACTCTCAAGCATATATATCTCATTTATCAAATGAAGTTTGTAATACTTCCCTAACTAGTTTATGATGTCTTTCTTCAGTTGTTCTTATAAAATCTGTGTACTTTATCTTTAATCAATCCCAAACTCATCTGTGTTTATCCGCCATCATATCTAAGTAAGATACTATATCCATACCTTGTTCTTCAGCTTTTTGTAGTGCTTTTTGGCTATTTTCATCTACTCATGTAGAAAATTTAACTTTTTTTCAGCTTATCTTTTGATATCTTGCTATAGTATCAGCAATTATAGAACTATAAGCATGTCCTATATGAGGAATACCATTTGTATAATAAATCGGTGTTGTAATAAAAAACTTATCTTGCATTATTTATCAAAAAACTAATAAAATTAATATATCAGAATATTAGGGAGAAAAAGCAATTTGTAAAGAAAAAATAAGTCTTTTTTGAGACTTATTTTTTTATTTTATCCAAAGCACTTAATCTTTTTAAAACCGTAGGATGACTATAATGAAAAAACTCGTAAGCTGGATGTGGTCTAAGGTTTGAAAGATTGTTTCTTGATAATTTTATAAGAGCTGACTGTAATTTATTAGCTTTATAATTTTTTCCAGCATATTCATCAGCTTGATACTCATTTTTTCTTGAAAGTATATTTGCTATAAGAGAAAGTACAATAGATACAGGAGTAAAGAGTATTCCAAAAGCAATAGCTCCTACCCAAAAACTAGCTTCACTAGCTCAAAGAGCTTGAGATACTTCATCTACTCACAGCATAAGCCCAAGTAGATACAACATAAATCAAGTTTGAATTATTGAAAAAGCTAGCATCTGAAAAGTATGCTTTCTCTTGTAGTGTCCTATCTCGTGAGCTAAAACTGCAACTAACTCTTCCACATCCATATCCTTTATAAGAGTGTCATATAACACTATTCTCTTTTTAGGACCGAATCAAGAAAAGTACGCATTTGCTTTAGAACTTCTTTTAGATCAATCTATCACATAAATATTATCAAGTTTAAATCATACTTTTTTAGCAAAAGATTCTATAGCATCTCTCAGCTCTCAAGCTTCAAGCGGAGTTTGTTTATTGAAAAGTGGTACAATTAAACTACTATAAAACATCATCATAAACACTGAAAATACTGTCATAATTATCCAAGTGTATAACCAAAAATTATCTCAAGCTATACCGTAAACCCAAACTATAAGTGCTAAAAGAGGAAGTCAAATGATAATAGTTAAAAGAAGTCACTTTATAGCATCTATAAAAAATAATTTTTTTGTCATCTTGTTAAAACCGAACTTTTCTTCTATAACAAATGTAAAATAATATGAAAAAGGTAAACTTATAATATTTTGAACTAAAATAATAACTCAGAAAAAATATATAGCTCTAAGTATATCACTATCCGTCCATACTCTAACTACTGAATCAAGCCATCAAAATCCTCATAAAATCAAGACTAAAAGCATCACTATAAATGAAAAAGCTCAAGAAATACTTGAAAACTTAGTTTTTGCTTTTTCATACTTCATAGACTTTTTGTATTTTTTCTCATCATAGATTCATTCTAACTCTTTTGGAAGTTTATCTGACCATCTAGTAGTATTTAGATAATCAAGAGTTTTACTTAAAATAAACTCAAAAACAATAAGTCAGATTACGGCGTAAAGTATAGTTTCAGGGTTAAACATAAGATTTAAATTAAATATAATAATAAAAAGTAGTTTAAAGCTAAACTACTTTTTGTAAAGAAAAAATCTTTTTAATTTTAATTAAATGAAATTCTATACTCTTTTCAGTCTTTTATAATATTATACACTAAATGATTTAAAGAAATAGAATCACTTACAAACACATCATTCATAAGTTGTTTAACTCATAATATAGCATTAGCTACTTGAGGATTTCTTCAAAGAAAACTATATCATAGTGGTAATTTACATGAAAATCTATCTATTTCAACTATTATAACAGGATTAACTGCATCATTACCCATAACATTAACATCACCCATAACATTGTAATATTTATCATATAAATTATAATACATATAAGAATAATAATAAAAATGTCAACCTTATTTTACTAACTCTAAATAATTCACTTTTATATCTTGTCATCTAAATATTTGCTCAAATTCTGTTATCTTGTTTTTATCATAAAGTCACTCTTTTTCATAATCATAAGTTTTAAACTCCAATTTCCAATTTGTAGTTTTTATCTCATCAAGAACAAAATCAAAGTATCACATATGATCAGTTTTGAAAATAAACTTTCATCAAGTTTTAGTTGTATAATATAGGTTTTCTAAAAAACTTTTTTGAACAAGTCTATTTTTTATTGTTTTATCATTTTTATCCCATGGATCAGGAAAAAATACATAAGTTTCAGCCAATTCTCAAGCTCAAAATATCTTGTCTATATTTTCTCAGAAATCTTTAAGTACTACAAAGTTGTTTCTTGTTCATACAATTTCTTTTTGCACTTTTGATTTAGGATTTGAGTTTTGAGTATTATCATTATTTTTTACATTTCCAAGTGATTTTTCAGCAGTTTTAAATAGCCTCTTATATCTAATCTCCATACCTATAAAATTTTTTTTTGGATTATCTATAACTTGACTTGAGAAAAAATTTCCAAGTCCTGTTCAGATTTCTAAAACCAAAGGATTTGAATCTCAAAAAAACTTACTCCAAGATGATTTATTGGAGTAAATTTGATCAGTATCAGTTAAAATCTTTGTATGATTTTTTACAAGTTCTATATAGGGATTATTTGGCATAAATTAAATATATCAATTTTCTTTTAGGTAGTTTATAGCAAAATTTCTTGCCTCTTTAAGTTCATACAAATTATGTGCATCACTATTTATATAAAATCTATCTCAAAGCTCTAACATATTTTTTTGTTTCTCCAAATCTATTTTTCATAGCATGAGTCCAGCTCCATTTATCTCAAGAGGAATATTATATTTATTAGCCAAAATAACCAGTTTTCCAATATCTAAAAATTCAGAAGTTTCTTTTAAGCATGGGTGTCATATAAATTTAATTTTTTTATGGTGTCTTTTAATAGCATTTTCATAAGCCAAATTTACATTTTCTAAACTTCACTTATAAGGTTTTTTATGTAATGATAATATAATAAAATTTCATTCTTTTCATTGTATATCAAAACTAACATCTCAGTAATCATTTATAATATCTCATTCAACTCAAAAAATAACATTTATATTATTAAAAACATTTTTCCATCTTGTTGCTAACCATCTTCATGATGGTGATTTCCGAGAATGAATATCTATTGCATATTGACTATGATCTGTTATAGCAATTTCAGTTAATCATATATCTCAAGCAAATTTAACTATTTCATCAACACTATTAAATCAATCAGAAAAATTAAGACTATGCATATGATAATCTCTAGTATCAAGGTTTATGATTTTATCTTTAATGTTCATGTAATCTAAATTTAATTTATATCTTCTCAACTCTAGAACCTTCTCTACTATCAATTATCTTGTATCAAGCTTGAAGTAGTTCATCTCTTATAGCATCTGCTAGAGCAAAGTTTTTTTCTTTTTTAGCAGCATTTCTCTCATCTAATTTTACAAGTATATCTGGAGGTATAACTTCTGATTCTATGCTTTCAAAATCTATAATAGAAAAAACTTGATTAAATGTTTCAAGCATATCCTTTATACTTTTTAACTCCTCTAAACTAAAGCTTTGTTCAGATAGTCAGCTATTTACAAACTTCATGAAATTGTAAAAAACTGCTAATGCTTCTGGTGTATTAAAATCATCTTCTAAACTTGCTATGTATTCAGCGATAAATAATTGCATCTCTTCTCTAAACTCTTTACTTACTCATCTTTCAGGTGCAGACTGTAAAGTAAAATCTATCTTTCTTAATGTCTCATCTATCTTGTTTATAGAGTTTATATTTGCCTCAAGTTTTGAAAAAGAAAAATCTATAACTTCTCTATATTTCCCCATCATAAAAGACAATCTAATAGCCCTGTATAGTACAGACTTTTTAATATCACTAAACTTTTCTTCTAGGTCTTTTAAAGTGTAAAAGTTTCATAAACTCTTACTCATCTTTTTTCAATCAACCATCAAGTGACCATTATGTAACCAGTATCTTGAAAACTCTTTTCTAGTACAGCTTTCAGTTTGCGCTATCTCATTTTGATGATGAGGAAAAATCAAATCTTCTCATCACATATGTATATCTATTTGTTGCCCGTGATATTTCATATTACAAGCACTACACTCAATATGCCAACCTGGACGTCCCTTAATTTTTACAGTAATTTCTTTTTCATCTTCTTTCACTATTTCAAAACCAGCAGTAGGCTGACTTTCACTTTTCACTAATGTAAACTCTTCATCCCAAAAATTGTCTCCATCTGTTTCTTTCCAGGCTTTCCATAAGACAAAATCAGCAGCTTTTTCTTTGTCATATTCATCATTGTCTATTCTAACACTTTCTTTTAAGTGAGACATATCTAGATTTGCAAACTTACCATAGTTTTTAAACTCAGACACTTTAAAATATATACTTCAATCACTCGCTAGATAAGCAAATCATCTTCTAAGCATAGTATTTATCATCCTAACCATTTCAGTGATAAGAGTAGTAACTGGGACTATTTCATCAGCAGGAGTTATGTTTAATTTTTTTATATCTTCTAAAAAGATGCTTGTATATTTTTCAGTAAAATCTTTTAAACTTTTGTGGGCAGCAATACTATCCCTTATAGTTTTATCATCAACATCTGTAATATTCATCAAATATTTTACATTATATCAAAGATATCTAAGTGTTTTTACAACAATATCTTCAAATGTGTAAGCTCTTAAATTTCAAATATGAACATAGTTATAAACAGTAGGACCACAAGAATAAGCTTTTACTTCTCTACTACTTAAAGGTTTAAAAGTCTCTTTCTTTCTTGATTTAGTATTAAATATCTCCATTTTAATTGTTATTAGAATTATTATTTTTTTTATTGTTTCAGTTTCAATTATTATTTCATTTTTTCTTATCAAGCAACAATTTTGATGCTTTTATAGGATTCATATAGTGTTCTAAATGTTTATCAAAAAAAACATTTGGTCATTTATCACAATGTCACATACATAAAGATTCTTCTATTATAACTCAGTCTAATTTATGGAAGTCTAGATCTAATTTTAATCTTTTTGTTATGTATTCTGCAAATCTAGATTTGCATGATTTTCACATACATACTTGTATTTTCATAGTTTATTTATTCATAATAATATATGTATTTATACAGATTTTTTCAAAATTTCAAAAAAATATTTGATTATTTATTTTTTTTTATATAATAAAGCCCGCAACACACATAAGCCGGGTTAGCTCAGTTGGTAGAGCAGAGGACTGAAAATCCTTGTGTCGCAAGTTCAAGTCTCGCACTCGGCACCATTAGACAAAATAAAAAAATAGTTAAATTAAATTTTTAACTATTTTTTTAAACCTTAAATTTCAATACAAAGTTATAAACTTCATCAAAATCAAAAGAAAAATCTTTATTTAGTACAGGTATTAAATCAGTTACTATTTGCCTAACAAGTGAATCATAATTTTCTTCTAAACTATATTCATAATCCACTTCTTTTAATTTTATATCTACTAACTTTAATAATTATTCATCTTCAAAATCAAATGCACTATTATTTTTTATAAACCAAATATCAAAAAAATCTCTTATAGCTGACTCTTTTCTTGTCAATCAAGCTCTCAACTTTTCTGCTACCGCTTCTTTTATATCTATACATTTTATATTGTGTTGTCTAAAAATATCTTCCTCTAAAATTGGATCTTTAAAATTTGATTTTATCTCTCAAGTATAAATTTCTAAATATAATTTATTTTTTATGGAAATATCAATTTTTATAGTTTGGGGTGAATTATTTATAACTGAAAAATATTCAAATGTAAACATTGCAAGTTTATGTTCATCAAATTTTGTTCTTTCATCTCTTAATTTAAATCATAAAATACTTAAATCCGATACAAAATCTTCTTCATACTTTTTAAGCAAAGTCTGTCTTGCTGTCCTTCAGACTTCTAAATTTAATACAAAATCTAAATCTTCACTAAGTCTAAAATAAGGAAAATATATTTTATTTAAACATGTTCATCATTTAAATACTAAATCGGGATATTTTTCTCAAAATTTAATTAAAATAAGAGTGAGCAAGAAATCTTTTTCAAATTTTGATTTATCAAATTTCTCAATATTTGAATATTCTAAGATTTGAAGGAAATCTCTTATTCCATAATTTTTATAATTTGAAAGAAAATCAGTTATTTTTTTTATATACATAATTTTTCTATTTTAGACAATAAGGATTTTGAAGAGTATCTTTTTGACATTTTTAAAAGTTTTTCTTTATTTATTCAATATGGCAATTTTCCAAATTCTTTTCACTCATTTATCATTTGAATAAAAGCTCTTTCAATAGTCATAATTTCATAGGAATACTCTTCAAACTTTTCTCTTTTTCATCAATAAAAAAAATTTTCTCTTTGCCTTACAAATATAAATTTAGAATTTCAGATAATTTTTTTTCAAGAAATTTTAGTATTATAAATAGTTTGCCAATCTGCTACTTGTTCAGACAAACCATATCTATTATAGACTCAAAGTCATCAAAATATATATAAATCACCTCACATATACAAATCTCATACCACAAAAGGATTTACAAAAGCATTATATTTGTTATTTATATAAACTTTTCCTCTTTTTATTGGTGTTATAAGTCATAAATTAGAAAGATTAGTAATAGAATAATTTGGAGCAAATTTATCTAAAAGTTTTTGCAATAATTTTTCTGTTATATATGGTTTTCCATATAAATCTAGCTTTTCTCTTATTTTCGCTATTTTATTTATTATCTCCATAATTTATTTGTAGTTATAAAAACTATAATATTATATACTTATTTACTACAAATTGCAAATTTATTTATGAAAAAAAAATATTCCTAGCCGAGTCTTTTATCTCTTGTCACAGGAATACCAATATCTACAAAAGTAAAAATTTGTTATATGTTTTAAATCTAATTTTTATTTATCTGAAGCCATTTTTAAAAATTGCGACATATTATTATACTTATTCAATATTAAATTAACATTAAATTTTTGATACAAAATCTATCGTCCCGTTTCAAATCGGACCACTTTTACTAGAATCTAGAAATTCATAGAATTGATCTAGATAATTATTATTTAAAAGTGTAATTTCTTTTGAGGCTAAATCAAATTTATTTTCTTTT
>JAQVGG010000032.1 GCA_028696815.1 Candidatus Altimarinota bacterium | reverse complement strand
AAAAAGATAAAACTATAAAAGCTATCTATGGGGTCTCTTTTAGTGGCCGTATGCTTGAGCAAGAAAAATTAAAGTATCTAAGAAAAACTTATAACATAACCATACTAGAAGATAATGCTCACTCTATAGGTGCAATTTATGATGGTGTGAAGTCTGGGAGTTGTGCAAATAGTGACTGTGGTATATTTTCTTTTCATCCAGTTAAACATCTTACAACCGCTGAGGGTGGAGCTATCACAACAAACTCTAAAGAGACATATGAAAGACTTCTAATACTAAGAGCGCATGGCATGGTTAAAACGCCAGATATGAAACCGTGGGAATATGAGATGAGAGAGTTAGGATATAACTATCGTATCACAGATATACAGTGCGCTTTAGGTATAAGTCAGCTAAAAAAACAGTCAAATTTTTTACAAAGACGATATGAAATAGCTAAAACTTATGATGATGCATTTAAAAATACTCTAGTAAAACCTCTTTATACTTTTGATAAGAAGTCATCATATCATCTCTATGTAGTACAAGTCGATTTTACAAAATTAGAGATTTCTAAAGTAGATTTATTTAACAAACTAAGAGAAAAAAGTATAGGTATACAGCTTCATTACATACCTATAAATAAGCAACCGTATTATAAAAGCTTAGGCTATGGAGATGAGATAACACCTGTTATGGATAAGTATTATGAAGAGTGCTTTTCGCTTCCAATGTATCCGCTTTTAAGTGTTGATGAGCAAAACTATGTAATAGATAGTTTATTTGAGGTTTTAAAGTAAAGAATGAAAAAAGATGCAATAGCTATAATACCTGCTCGTGGCGGAAGCAAAAGAATACCAAGAAAAAATATAAAAGATTTTTTTGGAAAACCGCTTATTGCGTATAGCATAGAAGTAGCCCTTGCATCAAATCTTTTTGAAAAGGTAGTAGTAACTACAGATGATGAAGAGATAGCCGAGATAGCAAAAAACTATGGAGCTGAAGTCCCATTTTTAAGACCAAAAGAACTTTCAGATGACTTTACAGGTACTATGGATGTTATTAATCATGCATTAGAGTACCTTGGGAGTCATGATGAGAGTTATGAGTATGTTTGTACCATATACGCAACGGCTCCACTTTTGCAAAAAGAGTATTTACTTAAAGGGTATGAGAGCCTTAAAAATAGTGATGCTATCAATGCTTTTAGTGCAACTTCTATGCCATTTCCAATACAGCGAACATTTAAACTAACAAACGACGGAAGATGTGAAATGTTCACTCCAGAGCACTACATGTCAAGAAGCCAAGACTTAGAAGAGGCGTATCAAGATGCTGGGCAATTTTACTGGACAAAATTAAATGAACATTCAAATGAAATTATGTTTGGCAAAGATAGCATTCCCATAATCCTGCCAAGACATTTAGTTCAAGATATAGATACTTTAGAGGATTGGAGAAGAGCTGAGTTGATGTATGAAGTACTAAAAAAGTCTCTTAAAACATCATGAATATTGTTTTTCGTGCTGACTCATCTTCTACCATAGGAACCGGCCACATCATGCGTGATTTGGTTTTAGCTCAAAGATATGAGAACAAAGGTCATAGCATCATCTTTGCTACACAAGATTTACAAGGAAATATGAACCATAAAATCATAGAGGCTGGGTATGAACTAAACATACTAAAATCAAATGATATAGAAGAGTTAGATGAACTTATAAAAAAACTAAAAATAGATATGATAGTAATTGATCATTATGGTATAGATTATGATTTTGAGAAAAAATTAAAAATTAAAAATCCAACATTAAAAATTTTAAGTTTTGATGATACTTATGAAAAACACTACTGCGACATACTACTAAATCATAATATAAGTGCTGATAAAAAAAGATACAAAAACTTAGTACCAAAGAGATGCAAGCTGAGATGCGGAAGTAAATATATACTTCTTAGAGATGAATTTATAAAAGAGAAAAAGAAACTAAAAAGTAAAAAACCTTCTAAAAAATTTAAAATTTTTATAGCCATGGGTGGAGCCGATACAGCAAACTTAAATATAAAAATCCTACATGTACTAAAAAAATATAAAAATATAAAAGTCCATCTTGTAACGACTTTAGCAAATCAAAATTTAAAAGAGCTAGAGAAATATTGTAAAGATAAAAAATGGATTAAGTTGCATATAAACTCGGATAAAATAGCAAAGCTTATGGCTAAAAGTAGCTTTGCCATCATTTCTCCTAGCGTAACTGCGAATGAAGCTTTTTTTATGGAGCTCCCGTTTATTGCTATAAAAACAGCTGATAATCAAAATGATATGTATAAGTATTTAAAGCAGAAAAAGTTTTTTGTTTTAAAAGAGTTTGACAGTAATAAGCTTTTACTACGCATAAATAAGTTATCTCTAGGATTATTAATATGAATTTATTCATAATTACTGGTACAACTAAAGGATTAGGTAAATCATTTTATACTATTTTGTCTCATAACCCTGATAATATAATTATTACAATTAATAGAAGTGATATTAAAAACGACAAAGGTAATTTTAACTTATGTATTGACTTAGCAAAAATAACAGATAAAGATATTAAAAATTTTCAAGATTTATTAAAAAATAAGTTAACTGTTAATATCAAAAAAATTGTTTTCATAAACAATGCATTTACTATGGGTGAATTATCAAAGATTGATAATTTAAACAGTGAAGATATTATAAAGAGTATAAACATAAATTTAATTTCAAGTATACTTTTAATTAAAGAGTATATAAATGTAACTAAAGAGATTGCTATTGATAAAATTGTTATTAATATAACATCAGGTGCATCAAAAAAACCTATTGATGGGTGGTCTATCTATTGTTTAAGCAAATCTGCTATAGAAATGTTTATAAAAAGTATAGGTCTAGAATATAGTGAGTATCGATGCTTTAATGTAGAGCCAGGAGTAATGGATACTCAAATGCAATCTCAAATCAGAGAGTTTAAAGATAGTAAAAGTTACGACTATTTTGATAATTTGTTTCAAAACCAGCAATTAAAAAATACAGATGACACTGCAAGAAATATCATAAAGGAATATTTACTATGAACTTAGCTGTTTTTTCAGATATTCATGGAAATGTTTATTCTCTTGAAAAAGCATTAGACATAATGCAAGCTTATAGACCAGATGGGTATCTGTTTTTAGGCGATATGGCAGGATATTATTATTATCAAAATGAGTGTATCTCTTTGTTAAATAATTTACAAAACTTGATTTCTATTAAGGGCAATCATGATGAATATTTTATAAACTCTCTAAAAGATAAAAAGTATTTAAAAGAACTAGATACAAAATACGGCAAAGCTTATACAATGTTGCATCAAAGCATCACCACTAAAAGTTTAGATTTTTTTAATAACCTAAATATATGTGAAAAAAATAAGCTCTATGAAGCGTATCATGGATCACCTAATAATTATTTGCAAGAATATATCTATCCAGATACCGACATAAAATTTGAGACTAGAGTACCAATTGTCTTTTTAGGACATACTCATTACCCAATGAAAAAAGAAGTCAATGACACTTTAATTTTAAATCCAGGCTCAATAGGCCAGCCAAGAGATTACAACCAAGGTTCTTTTATGATTGTTGATACAGATGATAAAAGAGTAGAAAATATTAGGTATGAGTACAATAAAAAAAGTTTAATAGAGACTGTAATAGCTTCAAATGATAATAAATATTTAATAGATATATTAAAAAGAGAAATAGATGAAAAAAATTAATATATTAATTACTGCTGTTGGCGGAGATATAGGTTGTAATATAGTAAATATTATAACTGAGCAAAAAAATAAGAATATCAGTTTAATAGGTACTGATATAAATGAACATGTATTCTGCCATGATCAAATTGATAAATTTTATGTCGTAGACAAAGTAAATAGTAAGAATTATGCAATACAAATTCTAAATATTATAAAAGAAAATTCTATTGATATTATTTTACCTATATCAGAAAATGAAATTTTATGGTTTTATGAAAATTATGATTTATTTATTAATCTAGAGTTAAAGATATTAATAAATAACAAGAATATTATTGATACTTTTCTAGATAAATTTAAAACGAGTGTTGCTCTAAATGATATTTTGGTACAAACACCAAAAACCTTTTTATTTGATGAATTTACAAATCAATTGACATTTCCTATTATTATAAAGGGTAAATCCTCGGTATTATCTAAAGAAGTACAGATAATTAAAAATCAATCACAACTTGATTATTTTAGAAATTTTATAGAAAAACAAGAAAACTATATTGTCCAAGAGTACATAGGTACAACAGAAGAAGAGTATACAACTTGTATATATCAAAACAAAGAAAAAACTGAAATAATTAGTTTTAAAAGACGTCTAACTGGTGGTATGACATCTTTTGCTCAAATAGTAAATGAGAATGTATTGAATGCTTATGCAAAAAAAATTGCACAATCTTTTGATTTAAAAGGTAGTATTAATATCCAAAGCAGAAGAGTTGAAGATGAGTTTTATATTTTTGAAATAAATCCTAGACTCTCAAGTACCGTATATATAAGGGATAAATTTAATTTTCAAGATGCTTTATGGTGGATAAATGATCTGTTAGAACAAAAATTATTTTCTCTAAGTGATAAAAAAGTTAGTTCATATGGAGATGCGATTTTGGGGTATAAATATAAATTTAATGGAAGAAAAAATGAAAAATGAATTAATACAAACAAAAGATGGTTACTATAGTATTAAAAATCTGCCAACAGAGCTAGAGCTAGAAGAGCATTATTCTGAAAAATATTATCAAAATGAATCTACTCAATATAATCATAAATACACAAAAGATGAATTGATTTTTTTTAATAATACAGCAGAAGTTGCATACAATATATATAAAAACATTATAAAAATTCAAAACAACAGTTTATTGGAAGTAGGGGCGGGTGAGGGTTTCTTCGCTAATTTTTTTCATAAAAAAAATTGGGATATTACAACTTTGGATTATTCTGACTTTGGAATAAAAAAACACAATAAAGAAATTTTAAATACGTTAATAAAAGGAGATATATTTAAATCATTAGATACCTTAATTAAAAAAGAGACTAAGTATAGTTTTATCAATCTATCAAACGTATTAGAGCATGTACTTGACCCAGAAGAGTTATTAAATAAATTTAAACTGCTACTATCTAGTAACGCAATTTTAAGAATATCTGTTCCAAATGATTATTCGAGTTTTCAACAATTCTTACTTGATAAAAACTATACATCTAATACTTGGCTTTGCCCTCCAGAACACTTGCACTATTTTACTTTTGTATCATTATCTAAACTATTAATATCTGTTGGATATGAGATAGAACTAAGTATGGGAGAGTTTCCAATTGAACTGTATCTATCAAATAGTACTTCTAACTATGCACATGATAAATTAAAGGGTAAAAACGCTCATAAATCCAGAATAGAAGTGGATAATTTCTTATTTAATGAAGGAATTGAAAAATATATCAATTTTTATAAAGCTTGTGCAGATATTGGGCTAAGCAGGCAAGTAGTAATTTACGCAAAATTAAGGAAATAATATTATGAAAATTGGTAATTTTGACTTAGAAAAAGATGGTGTTTTTATTATTGCTGAACTAAGTGCAAACCATGGTGGAAAGATAGAAATAGCAAAAGAGACCATAAAAGCTGCAAAAGTGATAGGTGCGAATTGCATTAAGCTTCAAACATATACG
>JAQVGG010000002.1 GCA_028696815.1 Candidatus Altimarinota bacterium | reverse complement strand
ATCATTGATTATGAATGAATTGATTATCTCCAGAAAAAAAGTTAAAAAAGTTTAAACAAGAAAATCCTTTATTTGTCCCACTTTTTTAAAAAAATAAAATGTAAACTTGATTCTGCAATAATACAATTTTTTACATTTTGCAAAAATTATATATAATAATTAAAAATCAACACATACTAGTAAATATAAACCTTTGTAATTAGTTTTTTTATTCAGCTTTTAAAAACAAAATAAAATTTTAAATATGAATAAAGTTTCAATTAGATTTTTTGATGATAGAGAAGTTCGTGCCGTTTGGGATGAAGTCAATTCCAAATGGTGGTTTAGTGTGCTTGATATTATTGCAGTACTTACCAATCAAGATGATTATAATAAAACTAGAAACTATTGGAAATATCTCAAAGCAAAACTTAAAAAAGAAAACAGTCAGGTGGTTAGTAATACTACCCAACTGAAACTTATAGCTAGTGATGGAAAAAAATATTTATCAGATATGTTTGATTATGATGGTATTATTAAGTTAGGAAAAACTTTTCCTTGAACGAAAGCGAATAGATTTATTGAATGGTTTACATATAGTGATGAAACTATAGATTGAAAAAGTAAAACAAAAGCATATGCTCTTTTTGAAAGTTCATTTATAGATAATATTGAAATTGGTACCATAAAAGGTTTACAACAGATACATGCTTATTTATTTGGCTCTTTATATGATTTTACTTGACAAATTAGGAAAAAAAATATTTCCAAAAATGGTTTTCAGTTTGCGATAGTTCAGTATTTGGAAAATACATTAAATGAAATTGAAAAAATGCCTGGAAATACATTTGATGAAATTATAAATAAATATATTGAAATGAATATTGCACATCCTTTTATGGAAGGAAATTGAAGAAGTACAAAGATTTGGCTTGATCTTATTTTAAAAAAGAATCTGAAAAGATGTGTAGACTGGAGTAAAATAAGTAAAAATGATTATATGAATGCTATGATAAAAAGTCCTTCAAGTGATAAGGAAATAAAAAGTCTCGTAAAAAATGCTTTAACTGATGAAATAGATAGTCGTGAAATGTTTATGAAAGGGATTGATTATAGTTATTACTATGAAGAGGAATAGTTTTTAAATAAAAAATAAATCAAAAGTGGTAGTATATCAAAACATTTTGTGCGTATAAGTTTAACTTAGGCTTTTTCCTTGACTTTTCTCCAAAAACCTAGTACAATACTATAAATACTTCATAAAAATAATATTTATGGCAGGGAAAAACACTCCAAAAACTCCTGAAACATGAGTAGAACAAACTCAAAAAAAACCTTGATCTTTATCAGAAAGAGTAAGACTAGCTTGTGAAACAAGTACAAAAGCAGCCCTACTAGCTTTGTCTATGACTTGTGCAACACCAGCTATGGCTGATAATCAAATAAATAAAGAGTTGCTCCAAGAATCAAATACAGTACATTTTGTATGAGGTGGTACATGAGAATTATATGAAAAATGATGAAAGTATTATATAAAAAATTGAAACTCGGAAAGTGGAACTGATAATATAGATGCATGAATAATAGTTATTAATGATAAAGTGTATTTAGTAAGAAGTATTTGAGCAGACCCAACTCTAGTAGAATTATCAGAATTTAATTCACAAATCTGAATAGATTATTCAAAATACTGACAAGAAAAAGTTGCAAACCTATTAGCATGAGAAATGGAGTATTTAGCTGCTATAGAACCTATAATACAATCAAAACCTGAAAAGATAAGAGATAAAATAAGATGAGTTTTTTATAGAAACTGGGAAAGAGCACTAGATGAAGTAAATGACGGAAATTGAGAAATGTCATGAGCATATTTAAGACTACTTATAGAACAAACACCAAATATGGTTGCCTGATGGGAAGATTTTGGTTGAGAATATACACAAATTTATAATAATCAACAAGCAAAGGCAGAGGCACAACAAGCAAAGGCAGAGGCACAACAAGCAAAGGCAGAACTTGAAAAAGAAACAAAACTATATAATGCATTACATTGAAAAAAGTAGATTTTTGCTTTAAGGATTAATTTATGATAAAATATTATAGTATAGTACTATAATATTTTTTTATGTCATCAGAACAATTTAAGTCTCATGAACAATCGCAAGATAAAATAGAAAAACAAACTACTTATGTAGAACAGAGTAGTGAAGCTTTTAGTATCAAAGAAATAAAAGAAAAGTATTGAGATTATAATATTTGAGTTGATGTATTTGAAAAATATTTAAACTTACTAGAAAATAAAGATTTAAAAAAACAAATATTAACTGTTTTTAGTTCAAGGGATGAAAAGATAATAGATAAAGTTACAAACTTTATACTTATTGATTGATTTCCAAATGAACAAACTATAGATAAATTTACAAAAGATATTTGAATTATTCTAAATAATAAAGATACACAAGAGCAAAAAGCAGATACACAAGAGCAAAAAGCAGAAGCACAAGAGCAAAAAGCAGATACACAAGAGCAAAAAGCAGAAGCACAAGAGCAAAAAGCAGAAGCACAAGAAAAAAAGGAAGCAAATATTCAAAGTTTAAAAGATATTTACTCTAAAGTTTGAAATAAACTAGATCCAGATTTAGAATCTGTTAAATTATTAAAACAATTAAGTGAATGAAATAATGATGTATATGATAGTTTAAGAAATTTATTGTTAAAAGATGATAAACAGCTTACAGCTTTATTAGACGCTTTTAAAAAACATGATGAAGAAAATGGTACTCATCTTTATGATTCATTTAAAAATACATTAACTTCTATAGATAAAAATTTTGCTGGTAGAATCCAAGCCTATGAAGTGAAAAAAGACTGACTTCCAGCTATAAAATCAGATTTTAAAAAAGCACAAATCATCGCCTGACTTGGTACAACTGACTTTGAACAAGATTGAACAGTATTTAAGGCTTGAGATGTGCAAAT
The DNA here is from genome assembly GCA_028696815.1 of Candidatus Altimarinota bacterium. Taxonomy (GTDB): domain Bacteria; phylum Patescibacteriota; class Gracilibacteria; order BD1-5; family UBA6164; genus JAQVGG01. The sequence continues at coordinate 87,609 of JAQVGG010000002.1, read as the reverse complement.
AGACGCTTGAAAAATACCACCCGAGAGATTTATATCAAATGGTGATTATAAACTAGAAACAGATTTGCCAGTTTGAGATTTTTACCCAGCTACAGTAGAATATGAAAGAACTAAACAAGAGATAGAGCCTCAGATAAATAGTATAAAATCACTACAAAAAAAAGAAGTACAAGAACATATTAAGGATATGAGAGATTCAGGAATGAACTTTGTACAAGCAAAATCAAATTTACAGAATATCTATGGTATAAAACTTGATTTTGCAATTACATATGAGGATTTAAATCCTATAAATCTTGAAACTAAACTAAAAGAATTAGAATCAAAGATGGATAATGCAAAAAAAAGATATGAAACTATGCTTAGAGATGCTATACAAACATATAGTGATAAGTTAAAAGAAAAAGATAAAAAGACTCGTGAAACCCTTACTTTCCTTCACTCAATCGGTTTTGATAGAGTACCACAAAGTGTAACAGATACTATTATAGATCAAATAAATCTAAACAAGTGAGCTTATGGATTAAATACTCAAATAGATTTAAAAAATGGTGTACTTGGATTTAGTGATGCTATTGAGTGAAATAGTCCAGTAGAAAAAGAAAAATTCATCAGACTGTTTAACAAGATGATATCAGGAGATCCTGAAAAACCGGTACCACTTACTATATCAACAGGTACTATGTGAGCTATACAACCGGAACAATTAAAAGTTATACTAGAAAGTGAACTAATGAGTGTTTGAGCAGTTGGCAAAGCTATGGAAAATTTAAAGAAAGAATATAAATAATATGAGGGAGAATTTGAGAAGGGAAGTGAAATAATATATACAATAGTACTTGCAAAAAAATCAATAATAGATACAATGGATGTATATAAAAACCTAATAATAGATACAATGGAACTATTAAACTATAATAAACACTGGAATAAAGATTATTATTATAACTTTAAAAATACAAGATTATATTTTAATGATTTAGTAAATAATCTAGATTCAAAATTTATTAATTTACTTATCGGGTTAAGAAGAGTTTGAAAGACTACTCTTATGTTACAATTAATAAATAAATTAATAAATGGTTGAATGGATAGAGATTCTATATTTTATTATTCCTTTGATGATAAGAATGAAATTTCAAGTATTATTAATGATTATTTAAAAATATCAAATAAAGAACTAAATTCTGATAAACTTTATATATTTTTTGATGAAATACAAAAGGTTGAAGATTGGCAAAATAAAATAAAAACATATTATGATTTATATCCAAATATAAAATTTATTTTATCGTGATCATCATCTGTTTTTCTAAGATCAACTGAAAGTTTAGCGGGTAGAATAAATATAACAGAAATTAAACCATTATTTTTTGAAGAATATTTAGATTTTAAAGATAAATTATATTTTTTAGAAAAACCAAAATTATATGAGCAATCGTTAATTTTAGAGTTTGAAAAATACTTATATAGACAATATTATGATACAATAAATTTAAATCTTATAGAAGCAAAAAATTATATAAAAAATTTAAAAAATAAAATAATAAAAGAAGATGCAAAAGATTATTTTGATATAAAATACCCTGATTTATTGTTAAGGTTATTTGATATAATAGCTTCTTCTCCTTGAATGACTATAGATTACCATAATTTGTGAAATGATTTATGAGTAGATCCTAGAACAGTTCAGACCTACATATATTATTTGGAAGAAAGTTTCTTGATAAATAAAGTATATAATTATTCACCTAATCTACTAACATCAGAAAAGAAGCAAAAGAAAATTTATATAAAATCATGTAGTTTTTATACTTGAAATTGAGAAATTAGTTGAGAATTATATGAAAATTATATTCAGAACTATTTTGATTTTAAATATTTTTTTAGATTTAATAATAAGGAAGTTGATTTTATATGAGTCTCGGAAAGTTGAGATATAAGTTGAGTAGAAGTAAAATATAAAGAGAGAATTAAAAAAGATGATTTAAAGTGATTAAATTTTTTTGAGAAAAAATTTAAAATTGATAATAAAATAATAATATCAAAAAATAATGATACAAATTTGTGAGATGTAAAAGTTTTACCTTTTTGGAAAATAAGCAATTTAAAAGATATTAATAGCTGAATTTAGTAATTTTGTTTTAAGAGTAAAAACATGCTAAAATAAAAAGAAATAAAAAAAATAAAAACTATTGTTATAATTGCAACAATTATAACAGGCATTGATTATGAAACATCCTACAAATACTAGATTAGTCATAAAGATAGCAAGACCTTGAGAAGTGGATGATATAATGAAAGAATTTAGTAATCATATTTCATTTTATGATACTTGGGAAAAACTTGTATCAAAATGAGATATAGATCCTAGGATTAGAGTTCCTTTGGTAGAGAAGTGAGATAAAGACTGATATTTTATTATGGAAAGAGTAGATTGACAAAGTTTGCACTCTAAAACTTTAGTTGAAAGATTTGATAATAGATTATCAGCTGAAGATAAGTCTAAATTATTAACTTTGCCTGATAAACAAGTAAGAGAATTTCTAAAAACTAAACTGTGAGTAGATGATTCATATCTAGATATGATTATAGAAGATTATTCTATAGATCAATTAGCTGAATTAATGGGTACAAGTTACAATTTTAGAAAAAAATATTGAAAATCAGGATGAACACCCCTAGATAATGCTGTTAATATATTAAAAGAGAATTGATTAACTCACACAGATTTACACCCTGGAAATGTTATGCTTGATAAGAAATGAAATACATATATAATAGACTTTTGAAGAGTTGATAATAAAATAAATCAATAAAAAAATATTATGCAAATACAAGATAGAGATGATAGGTGATTAACTGATGTTAATCCAATAAGTTTTAGAACCTGAGATGTTATTTTTCATGAGATGAGAATAACTTGATCTTATGCTAAAGCTATTATTGAAATGCTAAAGTGAAATTTATACTTTGTATGAGAAGAAACTATTAAGGTTTCTTTTGATGAACAAAGAGAAGTTTTTGATATGTGATGAAACTCTATGGTTGTTGAATACAAAGATAAACAAAACAGAGACAATGATATAGAGTTATTAAAAAAACACTTTAAAAGTAAAGGGAAATTTGCTGAAGAATTAGAAAACGGAAGACAAATACCAGAATTTGACTGATATTTTGATTATGATAATAGATATTATATAGTTATTGATTGACTCAACAGACTAACAGATGAGATAAACCCTGAGAAATGAATCTATAAATGAGTTATAGTAAATCCAAGTAAATACTTCGCAGTACAAAATCAAGTAAGTGATACAGGTGGTGAAGTAGAAGATATACTTTGATGAGATAAACAAAATTCATAAAACGATTTGATAAAAACAATAAGTTAGCTAAAATAGAAAAGCTTAAAAATATATTTGACAAACAAGTATTATTAATGTATAATAAATCTGTATTTTTTAATTTTTTAACTTAAAACTATGTCAAAAGTTAACCAACTTAGATCACTAGAGGGAGATAATAATATACCTTCAACCTGAGAAAAAAGAACAAGTAAAATAGTTACTCTTACTTGAGCTGCTTTAATTACAGCACTTTCATGATGTGGAGGATCAGGAGGATGAGGAGGATGATCATCAAATCAGGCTCCAGAAGTATCAACTAATACTGTTTGAGTATCTGCTCAAGAATGAACATCAAATACAACAAATATGATTACCGCAACCTCTATGACTGATCCAGATGGAGATAGTTTTGTTGTAAAATCATCTTGAACTGTACCTGCAGAAATCTCACTTAACTCTACTACTTGAGATGTTACATGTAATGTTCCTACAACTCTTGATTCAAACACAGACTATAGTGCTACATTTTATTGAGAAGATACAAATGGAAATAAATCTAATAATATAACATATACTTGTACTTGAGTTGCTAATTCAAACGACGCTCCTTTAAATGTATCATTAATTAATTGACCTTCAACAGTTGCCATAAATTCTCAAGCAAGTTTTAACCTAACTGCTACTGACTTAGATGGTATTAATAATTATGAAATAAATATAACAGATAGATTTTGAAATATAGTAATTAATCAATCACAACTAATAATTTCAGAAAATAATTGAACATATACTATAACTATTCCAGCTTGATTACTAGTATCAGCTTGAACATATACATTAAACACAACATTTACTTGAGTTGATTGATGAGATTTAGATGTAAGTTGACCAGAAACAGTAACAAAAGACTTTGAAGTAGTACAAGATTCTAAAGCAGTAGCTACATATACTAGTTTTTCAGTTACTGATACAACTGTTTCTTGATATATAGTTTGTAGAGATCAAGATGATTACAATAGTATACCACAATCTTGTGAATATGCTATAACACTTAATGATGCAAGTGCTATTCCTGGATATGTAGCTTTTGGAAGTGGAGCAGGATGAAATGTCGACTTTTCAACGCTTACGCCAAATACCTCATACAGAGTTCGGACAAGAATTTATTCTTTTGATAAAGAATCAAATGCATTAAAATATACTGAAACTTATAGGGTATATACTACTCTTGCTACAAACACAGCACCGACAGCGAGTGATGTAACTAAAGATGTATGATGAGAAACTATTACTTATGATCTAGCTCCAGATATATCTGATAGCGAAACAGCTGACAATAATTTAACTATAGTTGTTGTATCATGACCAAGTCACGGTTCTCTAGTATGGAATACAAACTCAGAGTTTACATATACTGTAACACAATGAAGCTTTTATGCCTGAGATGATAGTTTAACATACAAAGTAAGAGATCCAGAAGGTTTAGAGAGTGAAATTAAAACGGTTACACTTACAAATGTGTTTGATTTCTAGTTTCTAAAAGCTTAAGTTTAACTTAGGCTTTTTTCTTGACTTTTCACCAAAAACCTAGTAAAATACTCTAAATACTTCATAAAAATAATATTTATGGCAGTGAACAATACTCCAAAAACTCCTGAAACATGAGTATGAGTAGAACAAACTCAAGAAAAACCTTGATCTTTATCAGAAAAAATGAAACTAGCTTGTGAAACAAGTACAAAAGCAGCCCTACTAGCTTTGTCTATGACTTGTGCAACACCAGCTATGGCTGATAATCAAGATGCACTAAATCAACTAAAACCATGAACTGAATCAACAGTTATGTTTAAGTGATGATGAGAAGCTATATTAAAAGTATGAAAAAATGGAGAATACACTTTAGTATGATGAGATTCACAGGATTGAAAAGATGTGTTTGAATGAACTACCACTATTGCCTGAGAAAAATACTTAGTTATATCAACATGACCTGATTATCCTTTGGAAGTTATAGCAGAAAAAGATGCTCATATTTATAAAGAATACGCAGATAAACTACCAGAATGACTAGAAAACTTTGCCTATGAACTTTTTAAAGCAAGAGCAGAGTTTATAGCAAATATAGTAAAAACAGAGAGGTTTGATAGATTAAAAACTCCTGAAAGAAAAGAAAAAATGGCAAAAATGAGTTGGGATAGTATATTAAAACAACTTTTTGTTTGAGGAGAAAGTAGCGGATATAAATATATTCCTGAAAATGCATCATGATTGACTCAGTATATTTTAGAAAATTATGATGAATTGTCACAGTCTATATGACAACCAATAGTTGCAATTAGAGATGAGTATGAGATAATGGAGGATAAGAGGGCTATAGAAGAGGATAAGAGGGCTATAGAAGAGGATAAGAGGGCTATAGAAGCTTATAAAAAAGTTTTAAAACATGTATGAAAATAAGCTTATATTTGACTAAAAATAGCTAAATATGATAAGATATTATAGTAAAATATAATATCTTTTTTTATGGCTGAAGCATTTAAAGCAAATGAAGCTCAAAATTTTGAAACTCAAGAAAACTCTTGAGATATTTTAAGTGATAATGAAAAGCTAGAACAAGCTCTACAAGAGAAAAAGGATTATATATATTCTATGGAGTGGGATGATAGTTTATGAGATAAACAACAAGCTAAAAAACAATTTGAGTTATATACAGATTGATTAAATGATACTCAAAAGCAGAATTTTATAGATGTTATATCAAAACCAACAGCTTTTGATTTACAAATTTTTATTTATGATAATGGTTATCCTATAAATGAAGAGACTTTTTCACTTTTTGAAAATAAATTTTGAAAGATTACTGAAAATAGAGCTAATAAGAAAGAAGATATTGCAGTAGAGAAAGAAGATATTGCAGTAGAGAAAGAAGATATTGCAGTAGAGAAAGAAGATATTATTAATATTTATAAGAGTAACTTTACTCAAGAAGTCATTAATCAATTTGATTGAAATTTTAAAGATAATTTACAAATTCTTTTTGATTGAAAAGCAGCGGCAGAAGAAATAGATAAATCAGCAAACTTTATAGATAATGAGTTATTAAACAATCAAGAAACTTTAACAAAACTTCTTACTCTAATCCAAAAAGAATCTCCTGAGAAATATGAAAGTTTTAAAAATTATTTAATATCAAGAGACTCTGGATTTGAGGCAAAAATTGCAAGATTTGAGTTTGAAAATCATGAATTATTTCAAGGCATTTCACCAATCAAATCAGCTAGAAATGATGCACTTTTGCAAAATACTACAAAATACAATGGTAAGTACTTAGCTGACTTGTGAAAACATATTTGATTGAGGATAGATCCAAATAAAGAGCCACCAGAGACTATTATAACAAACTGAAACTATGACTTAAAAACTGAAAGCTGAGTTTGAGTATTTTATAAACCAACTCTTGAATACGAAACAAAAGCTAGAGAATTAAACAAAAAAATAGAGTGATTAAATACTCAGATGAATGATGTTGTAACTAAGTGAAATCAAGTAACTAGCATAGATTTATTATCTGATAATTCTTGACTTGATAAACTAGAATCTATATTTGTTTGAGATATAGAAGTATGACAGTTAATTGATCAATTTAAAACTGATAATTTTGATTTTGAAACTTGAAACTTATCTTTGACACCAGAAAATACTAGTACTTTAAAAGATAAGATAAAATGAGTATTAAATCAAAGATACACTACATTAAACCAAACTTACCAAAAATTAATAGAAGAGTTTAAAAGCATTGAGAAAAAATATTTGCAAGAACTAGATTCAAAGAAAAAAGAGTATTTTGATAATATATGAAAAAAACAAAAAGAAACTCTTAGATTTTTACAAGCCTCTTGATTAAACAATATCCCTCAAAATATCTTAAATCAGCTTATAACAGAATATCAATCATGATTGCTAAATATTCCATGATTGAACTTAAATAGACAAAACATAGACCTAGAAAATGCTAGATTTTGAGAATCAACAACTGAGGTTTGAAAGAATTGATTATCAGATCAAGCAAAAAGAAATCTTGTAGCTTTTATGGAGAAACTAATTTACTGAGAAGTAACTCCTAAAAACTCTATTTTTGCTTCTATAGATGCAACTAAAGATTTTAGCTTATTAAATACTACTGTAATTAAAGCCTTAGAAGATAACTGAGTTAAATCACATCTTTCATTTAATATAAATAATATGAGGGAGAATTTGAGAAGGGAAGTGAAATAAACTAGAAAGTTAAGTATGTTAATTGGATATTTCTATCTAGGAATAATATGTTTTTTATTTGCTATTTATTTTTAGATAAATAAATTGATTTTTTCTATTATTTGATATAATAAAAATAAATATATTTTAATATTTATAATATGAATTTAAATAATGGTATTGAATGATGAGTTAATGAATTAAAATCTCCTAAAATTATTATTAGTGATGAAATTAGGAAAGTAGCACCTAATTTAGTAATTTGAGCAATTTATGCAGATGTAATTGTAGAAAAGAGAAATGAAGAATTGTGGTTAAGATTAAATGAACTATGAGATAATATTAAAATAAGGGTAGAGGAAATAGTTGAGCAACCTAATATTGTTTCTATTAGAGAAACGTATTTAAAATGTTGAAAAAAACCAGCAAAATATAGATGATCTGCAGAGGCATTATTAAGAAGAGTAGCTCAATGAAAATGATTATATCAAATTAATACTGTTGTTGATATTAATAATTATTTATCTCTGAATACTTTAGTCCCAGCATGATCTTACGATTTAACAAATATTGATTGAGATATTACAATTTGAATTTGAAAAACATGAGAATCATATAAATGAATATGAAAGGATATTATAAATATTGAAAATTTACCTGTATTTTCTGATAATAAATGACCTTTTTGAAGTCCTACTAGTGATTCTGAAAGAGCAATGATTACTTGAAACACAAAAAGAATGTTAATTATGTTAATTTCATTTTGATGAAATTTAGATTGAAATTTAAGAAAGTACTTAGAAGAATGATCAGAATTAATATCTACTTATGCAAGTTGAAAAAATATAGAAATAAAACAGTATTAGTTCCATTATAAATATTGACAAATAAATAAAAGCTATTATAATATTTTTGTAGTTTTTATTTATTTGTTTTATTTCTATGTTAAAAATTAATCAGTGAGAAATAGTTGCTATTAATTCACCATCTACATGTATAGAAAAAATTGAATTACCTTGATGAGACCCAACAAGTTTATATTATGCAATGGTAATTGTAAATAAAATGAGAAAAAAATGTTTATGAGATATTAATTTTGATAGTGAAATATTTAATCCTAAGATTTGGAATGATAAGGCAAAAGAATGTTTAAAAAGAAAAATTGAAGAGCATAACCCTAAATATATTTTATTAAGTAATACATCACCATCTCATCCTTATGCAATAGAGATTTCTGACTTTATAAAATCTATTGTTTCAGATGTAATAATTATATTATGATGACCCCATGAAGATGAAACAATGATTTGAGAAGAATTAAATCATGGAGCAACTCTGCTAGATCAATATAAATGAAATATATCAGTAGCAATTGATTTTGTTATTAGTTGAGATGGAGAGTATTCTCTTGAAAGCCTATTAAGAATGCTTGAAAGCTATAATTGAGATAAAAAAGAAATATTTAGTAAATTAGCTAATAAATGATATTTTAATTCTACTAAATGAGTTAGTACTATTTGAACATTATATCAATGAGAGATAATAATAACCGAGACTTCTTGAAAAAAAGTTAATATGTGAGAACTACCTAGTATTTATGATTTTTTTAATAATAATTCTTATTTTGATGTTTTCACTTTTTGAGATTGAAGGGTAAAGAAAACAGCTCATATTATGTCTACAAGATGATGTACTTTTAATTGTACTTATTGTTCTGAATCTACAAAGGCTCATTGAAATACTAACGTATTAAAGAAAAGTAAATTTATAGTTCATGTATTTAATCAAATACAATCAGCTATAAATAAATGAAGTGAATCAGCTTTTTTTGAAGATTCGATTTTTATGCAATGAAATATTGATAGAATTTTAACATTAACTGATGAACTTATTAAACGTAGAAAGTCTTGAGATATACCAGATTATTTTGAATGGTGATGTCAAATGACTATTGAAAATGTATTAAGATTTTGAGATAAAGCAGAAGATGTTTTAAATAAAATGAAATTAGCTTGATGTACTTATATTTTTTATTGAATAGAATCATTAAGCGAGGATGTTATGGCTTGAATACATAAAAACAATATTTTAAAAAATCAATTTTATTCTTCATGGATAGAAAAGGTTGATAAAATATTAATAATTTCAAAGAAAGTTTGATTAAAAGTTTGAGCCTCAATATTATTTTGATTACCCTGAGAAACAAAACAGACTATAGATTATACTATTAATTGAATGGCTAACTTTATTAATGAATGAAAACTTGCATTAGTAAGTCCAAATATTGTGACATATCATCCAGGTACAGAGCTTACACTTATGGATTGAAAACAAGATAGTCTTGATTATATAACAAATTATACAATGACTGAACCATATACTTTTTTTGAAGAAGCTTCTCCATGAAAAGTATCAATAAGAATAAATGAAGATATGATGTATTATATCAAAGAACAATGTGAGAGAAAGTTAAAGGTATTGAATAAGATAAAAACTGGTCCAGATTATTCAGATAACAAAGTTCAAGATTTTTATTCAAATAATTGATGAGAATTACTTGTTGATGATGATAATTATCCGCAAGAAATAAAAGATTTTTTAGTTAATGAAAGAAATGTTACAATTGATTTATTATTTAGGTGATGATATGATTTGTTATTTGAAGTATGATGTATGAATGCTAGAAATGTAAATATTTCATTAGATTTATGAATATGATATTTTTGAATAGATATAGTTCAGAGATATATAGAAGAAGCAAAAATAAAAATATCTTCATCTTGAATTAAAGATTCTTTTGTTAAAGTATTATCTGCTGATAAAGTTAAATTAGATAATATAGTTATATGAGCAAGTGAAAAGCCACTAGTTTTATTTCCTTTTAATTCTTTTTGAAATATTGAAAATATTAGGTCTACTTTATTAAGTTTTTCAGCTTTAGGTTTTGATTTACTTATTTCTACTTATGGCACAGATGATTTTTCAAATGAAGTAAGATATAATTATTATATAAACTGTTGATATGAGTGATTACAACAAAATGAATGAGATGAAAGTATTGTTTTTTCATCTAATGAGTGATTACATACTTCAGTTTATAAAGAACAATGGTTAAGAAAATTAATTAAAGAATCTTGATATTGAAATATTGAAGTTATAAGCTATTGATGAATTGGGAAATGATATTATATTAGAAAATAATATACCGAATGAAAGGATTGATTATCAGATCAAGCAAAAAGAAATCTTGTAGCTTTTATGGAGAAACTAATTTATTGAGAAGTAGCTCCTAAAAACTCTATTTTTGCTTCTATAGATGCAACTAAAGATTTTAGTTTATTAAATACCACTGTAATTAAAGCCTTAGAAGACAACTGAGTTAAATCAGATATTTCATTTAATATAAATAATATGAGGGAGAATTTGAGAAAAAGTGTAGCTCAATAATTTGTTTATTTAGTAAATATACATATAATTTTTATATTATCTTTTTATAATAGTATTTTGAATATATCTTATCTTTACAATGCTTATGCCATAAACAAAGATACAAATTATGATTTAAATGATATTGTATCTTTTTTTGATGCAAATAAAAATGTACTTACTTTGGACGCAGAGGAGTTAGATAAAGAATTGTCCCACAATTGGACTTATAATAAATTTATAAAACTGCTTGAGTGTATTTATGTTCTTAGTAATCAAGACTATAATTTAAAATGATATAAAAATTGAAATCAAACTCAAGATCCTATTTTAGAAGAAATAGATAAGTACATATTTTGAAAATACAATTTTGAAAGACTTTTTGAAGAGTTTATAGTACCAAAAGCTCTAAAAGATAAAAATATAGAGTTTTTAATACCAGAAGAAGAAAGAAAGTATATAGCTTATCTGACTTATAGTCAGGAAGAAACAACTCAAGCTATTGAGTTACTTGAATCTATTTTTAACTTCAATCATGATACTACACTAGAGCGTAGAAGATCTATGAGAAAAAGATGATTAGAAGTACTATTTACTTGATTGTTAAAAAATCCAATTTTTTCTGAAGAGTGATTTAAACAGTTTATCTATGAAAAAATGGATGAAGCTTTGAAGCAAGAGAGATTAAAAAATACTTCAAGAGAACTATGAAGTCTGCATAATGTAATACATAGTTTTATTTCAGGAAAATGTGTATACAAAACTCAGTTTTATAACTTTGATTTAAATAATTCTCACTATAATTTCTTACAAGTAGTTCCAGAGCTTATGAGCATACTTTATACAAATATAAAAAGCATATAGTTTTATAAAACTATATGCTTTTTATATTAAATCTTACTTTTTATATATCTTTACATAATCAATTATTCAGTTTATTTGTCATGCTTTATCCTTTTTTGATCATATAAATAATTCATTTATTGAAATACTATGAGATGATATATTAAAATCTTCTCATCAAATAATTAATCTATCTCAGTTTTTTATAATAATTTTTTCAAAAGTATTATAAAATGATAAATTATAAGGTCATAAATTAGTTCAATTAAATATTATATAAGAATTTCATCAAGGATAAGCTAATCATAATATATCAAGTAGGTATTTAGTTGACTTTTGTTCCAATGCATTTTTTTGAACACTCATCTCAATCGCAAAGTCTCAAGATAGGTTTAGGTTTTCGTATTTTATAAAATCATCACCATCACCATCATCATTATCTATAAAAATTCACTTATTTGAACCAGATATAGTACAAAATGATCATGTTGTTCATGCTCAACAATTATCTGTATCAAGAGCTCAAGAATCTGAGACTGCATATTCTTCTCACGTAGAGTCATATAAAGTTATATTTTCATTATACGGAGCATAAGCAACTAAATCCCAATCATCTCAAAGACTATTCTCTACACATCATCAATTAAATCTTTCAAAATTATCACTACATTTAAAATCATCATCATTTACTAAATTCTCTTTTGTTTCTCTATCGCTATCTTCTGGAGTTTGTTCTGCATTTAATCCAAGATTAACCTCTATACTATGTGTACAAGTTTGTAGAGTTTCAGCTCATAAACTTATATCTTTACATAGTTTTACTTTTTGACTTCAAGATACTGTTGGGGTTGGAGTTGTAGTACATACAAAATCATTATCAGCAGAATTACAAATAGAACCATTAGCATTATTTCATACAAATAACATAGCTCAAGAGTACGCTCTTTTATTTTTAAAAGTTAGAGTAGTATATGCATCATCTGTATTTCTGCTAATACTTTTTAATTTTAAAGCTACATTTTCTAGAGAACTTAGATTGTAGTTGATTTTTTCTATAGTTCAACCTATAGGTAAATTAGCACTTGTAATATTTATTCATTTTGGAGAATCTATTCACTCATCTACATTTATATATGTCTCTCAACCATCTGTTACTGTTGTTCAAGTAGTATCATAAATAGGCAGAGTGTCAATAGCATTTAATTTTATAGCTTCCTCTAATTTGACTCATTCTCAGTATAGAGATACTTTTGCTACAGCCACTTTTCATACTTCTACACTTATGTTTGTAGTATTTTCATCAACTTTACTCACTCAAAATACTGTTCATCTAACAGCGGCAGAAGCATCAGCAGTAAACACATTAAATTCGCTTTCATCATTTAAGCTTGTTGCATTTGTCCATAATGTTCAAGCATTTAATGCTAGTTTGATTTTTGTAACTAAGTTATTTTCAGCTTTGTAAGCCATGTCAGCAAGCACTAGAGTAGAGTTAGTAGAACTATCTCATAAAACTGAACTAGAACCATCAGAAAAGTATAATTCAGCATATCATCCGGCAGGAACTACTATCTCATCTCATGAAACTAGAGTAGTATTTTCTATATTAAAATCATTTCCATTTATAGTTACAGATCCACTATAACTGTTTATCTTAGCAGTTAATAGTAATTCTTCAGGATTGTATGGGAAACTAGTTTTTGATTTATCCATTACAAAGTTTGGTCCATTGTATTCTCTTATCAAACTTATAGGTCCAGTTTCTCAAGGATAATTTCACTCTAGTTTTGTTTCTGGAAGAGCGTTTTTCCATATAACTGAAGCTATTTCAAATTGAGTAGCTCAAGTCAGAGTTTTACCATATGCATAAAATTGATTTGTTTTTGGATCAAGAGGTAAGTAGTTTATGTACTTATTTGGTAGAGTATCAGCAGTAACATATCCATGTACTCAGAAATTTGTTGGTGATCAAGTGTGTCAGTATGATCAATCATCTTTGAAATAGTTATTGTTTCATCCAGGCATTGGAAGAGTTCACATTTCTTGATAGTATTGTGTAAAAGATTCTTTCAGAGTTTTACTATCTGATTCTACTTTTACAGTATTTGCTTTTTCTTTGTAGCTAGTATTAGCATTTAGCGCTACTACTGCAAGTAGTACAATCACAGAGATAACTATTATCACTTCTACAAAGGAGAAAGCTGATTTTAGGTTGTAGGTTGCAGGTTGTAGGTTGTAGGTATTATTTTTTTTCATATTTATTTGTTTTATTAATTAAAGTATAAAGTATTTTTTGGATTTCAGATAATAGTTTTAAGATTTCTTCTAAGCTATCATTATCTAGATATCATATATTATTTGCTATGATTAATTGTGTTTCTAGTTCATTTGAGGATCATCTAGATATTCATAGAAATTGCTTATATTCCCCCTCTCAATTTCTTCAGTATCACTCAGCTATATTTGAGGGAATTGAAACACTACATCTTCGAATTTGATTTGTTATTCAGTATATTTCTTCTTTTGGAAAACCTGTTGTTATTTTATATATTTTAGAACTTAATTCTATTGACTTTCGCCATACCAAGAGATTTTTATATCATCAATTCATAAGTTTGGAGTTAGGTGGTAGATTGTATGGTTAACCTGTTTCCTAAAAACAAAGTGTCCTGTCACCTACAACCTTAATGCTTCTATTTTAACCTTTATCTTGGATTTTCAAAATTGAGCATATAAAAAAGTCTTGACGAAGAAGTAAAGACTTTTTTAATATTAAGTTTTATTTTTTTTATATAAATTTAATAATTGTTTATCAAAAGTTATAAGAACACATTTATTTCTTTCAGCTAGGTATAATAATGATATATCAGTATATGATATCTTTGATTTTATAGACTTAAAATATCTACTTTCTTCTATTATATCTGAAGAAGAAATAATAGTATTATCTGAGTTTAAAATATCATCAATAAATAAATCAGCTTTATCTTTTCAGAAACGGTATGTTAATACAGTAGCAACTTCTTGTATAACATAACTTGAAACAATAATGATATTGTTTTTATATAGTTCTAAAATTTCTTTAGCTTCTTTATGAAATAAATCATCAGAATTGTAAAATGCTATAAAAATACAGCTATCAAAAATTACTTTACTGAATTCCATAAACTATATTATCAATATCTAAAGAAGAGTTTTTACTATCTTTTCACCCAGCAAATATGTGATTTTTAGCTTGTTTGTAAAAAATATTTTCTTTGTTTTTTATAACAAAGTGATTTATAGCATATTTCTTTTTTTCTTTAGTTTTTAGCATAATATATAAATTAATTATAAGTTCTAGTTATATTATACCTACTTTTTTATGAATTCAAATAATTAATATTGGTTTTTTTAATATGAAGAAGTAAAGGCTTTTTTAATATTTATTTATTATCTGAAACTTCCTCCATAAAAGTAGTAAAGAAGAAAATATTTATGTTATTATTATTTTATTTATTATTAATTTTTATTATAATTAAAATAGTTATTTTTTGAAATAAAAAGTCTGAAAAAATAGGGCAGAAATTAAATATCAAATAGAAAGTATATTAATTAATTTTAAAAATAATTGTGAAATCATGAAAACAGAATATGAGGTAGTATTTATGAATATAAATATTGAAGAGATGAAAAGTAAAATTAAATCTCTTTGATGAAAATAACTTTTCTAAATCCTCCCAAAAGGATTTAATTACTATTTTTTATCTCTAAACAATACCCATAATCATTTTCTCATAATATTTTTACTTTTAATCATTGTTCTTTCAATAAAGATTTTAAGAATTTGATATTAAATCTTATCCATTTAAAGATATTAGATTTTTTTTTATTGTATTCACAATAAAACTCTCATATAAAAAAGTTATCATCTGAACCGCCTCCCTAGAAAGTAGAGTGAAATAAAAAAACTCTCTACTTTTTTAATCTTTAAACTACTAATTATCAAGACCGCTACATATATAATTTTTCAAATTATCATATTCATCTCTAATACTTTCATCAGGAATCCATTTTAAATTTACTTTATCTCATTTATGTCTTGGTACTAGATGCATATGATAATGAAAAACTTCTTGTCATGCTATCTCTCAATTGGATTGCACGATATTTATATCTTCTATTCACATTTTTTCTTTGTAAAAAATAGCAATATTTTTAGATAATCATATAACTTTAGCTAACAGGTCTTCTGGTATTTCAAAAAGATTTGGATAATGATTATTTGGAACTATTAATATATGTCATTTAGAAGCAGGAAAATAATCAAAAAAAGCAGTCACATGATCATCTTGATAGACTGTCCAACTAGGAGCTTTCTTATTAACTATATCACAAAATATACAACTCATAATGTTAATGTTATTATTATTTTATTTATTATTAATTTTTATTATAATTAAAATAGTTATTTTTTGAAATAAAAAGTCTGAAAAAGTAGGGCAGAAATTAAATATAAAATAGAAAGTATATTAATTAATTTTAAAATAATTATAAAATCATGAAAACAGAATATGAGGTAGTATTTATGAATATAAATATTGAAGAGATGAAAAGTAAAATTAAATCTCTTTGATGAAAACTTGTAAAAGAAAATACTCTTATGAAAAGAGTAGTATTTGAAGTACCAGGCAATAAAAGATGAAGTTATTTAAGGGTTAGAGATGAGTGAGATAAGATAACATGTACATACAAAGAAGAAAAGTCTTGAGATCTAGATATTCACTCTATAAGTGAATTAGAAACAATGGTTTGAGATTTTCAAGAAATGGTAAATATTTTCAGAAAACTATGACTAAAGGAAAAATCCTATCAGGAAACATATAGAGAAGTATGGGAAATAGATCATGAAATAGAAATAATGCTTGATATTTGGCCATGATTAAATCCTTATATAGAGATAGAGTGAGAAAATGAAAAGGTCGTTAAAAAATATTGTGAACTATTGTGATTTGATTATGATAATTGAATATTTGGATCTTCTTTTCAAATATATGAAAAAGAATTATGACTAGACTATGATTACATTAATTCTTTAAAAGAAATAACTTTTGAGAATCCTCCCAAAAGGATTTAATACAAGTAACTAAAATTTAAACTATTATTTATATGAATATAAAATTAAGAAATATCCAGTTAAGTGATTTAGAAAAATATTTAGTATTAAATAATCCTAAAAATAAATTTCATAAGTTTAATTGACCTTATTTTAAGCAGCTGACAAATAATGAGTTAAAGGAGTATGTAAATAATTTACATAAAAAAATACTAAATAATGAAAAAGAAATTTTAGAAAATAAAAAGTTAATTGTAAGTGATACTGATGAGATACTGTGAGAAGTTAACTGGTATTGGAAGTCGGAAGAGACAATGTGGATGGAAGCAGGTATAGTAATATTTGAAGAAAAAAATTGGGGAAAGTGAATTTGAAGAAATGCTTTTAAAATATGGATAGATGAATTATTTACTGCAAATCCTAAAATAATTAGATTATGATTAACAACATGGTCTTGAAATATCTCTATGATAAAACTTGCAGAAAAATTAGGTTTTAAGAAAGAAGCTGAGTATATAAAAGCTAGAATTGTAGATTGAAAATATTATGATTCTTTAAGTTATTGAATTTTGAGAGAAGAATGGGTTTAGATTTATATATTGATGTAAAAACTTGAAATAATGAAATAAATAGTAAAATATCTGTATGTTTTTCTAAAGAACAATGTTCATTATGATAATTTGTAACTTTAAATATATATGTCAATAAGTATTTTACTAGACTGTTTAGAAAAAGATTCTGTAACTTGAACAGAATCTTTTAGTTCTTTTTCAATATTTCTTAAAAAAACAATAGAGAGTTTTTGATGAAAATATATATCTAACCATAATTGAGATATAATATGATTTTTTTGAGATTTGGATTCTAAAGATACTTATGTTCTAGAATCTCATATAGATGAAGTTTGATTTTTTATTAACAGTATAAAAAATGGTGAGATATATGTTTGATGTATTTGAAAGTATAATTTTTGATATTTAGATTGAATTGAGTGAGCAGATGTATTTAAAACAGAATGAGATAATAAATATTACTGAATTATAAATTATATATGAAATTGATGTTTTAAACTAAGCTCAGATTATAAAGATAAATTTAATGTAGGTGATATACTTTCATTTAAAAGAAGTATAATAAATTGAAAGGAATATACTATTGCACCATCATTGGACAATAAAGTATGATGTGCTTTAAATTTGAGTGTTGCTAAACATATAAAAGATTTTTTTATAAAACAATGAAAAAAACTTGCTGTTGTTTTTTCTTCTTGAGAAGAAATTAGACAAAATTCTTCAGCGTATTTTTTATCTCAACAAAACTTAAACATCAAAAAAGTTTATATAATTGATGCTGCATATGCTGAACCAATAGTTACTGATGGATTACATATGAATATACCGACTTCTTGATTTTGACCAGCTATACAACATATAGGAGAAAGTTTTGTAATACCTAAAATACAAATTGATTATATAAAAGATATTGCAAATAAAAATAATATACCACTTCAAGATGAAATTGCTATCTTAGAATTATGAAGAACAAATCAGTTGTTTTTTTATAGGTATTGATGGGATGTTGCGGTAATTAATATACCAGTTGCATTTCAGCATACGATAAAATCTAAACTAAAAAATATTGATTATATTAACTGAATTAAGCTTATGTTAAAAGTTTTAGAAAATGATATAAGTTAGTCTTTAAACAATATCATTTTACCTTTTCTTCAAAAACTAGTAAAATACTATAAATACTTCATAAAAATAATATTTATTGCAGGGAATAAATATTCACATACTCCTGAAACATGAGTAGAATAAACTCAAAAAAAGCCTTGACTAAGAAGTAAAGGCTTTTTTAATATTTGTTTATTATCTTAAACTTCCTCCATAAAAGTAATAAAGAAGAAAATATTTATTTTATTATTATTTTATTTATAATACTAAGATTGCTAAATGGTTTTAGTATAACCCAGATTTTAGAAGTATTATATATTATAATATGTCTTTATATTAAAAGCAACTTCCTCAGGACTTATATTAGAATTATCAATAACTAAAGTATTAGAGTTTTTTATATTATTTACATAATTATTTTCTTTTAGTAAAATTTCTAATTTATTTCTATCTTTTAGTTTAGTAGTTTTTTTCCTATCTAAATTCTCAACCCTGTCTAATAAATTATTTTTATCACAAATTAATCTAACATATTTTATATCTCATCAATTTGTTTTTAGTATTTTTTTTAATGATTTAATATAATTTTCATCTTTATTTTCTTCGTAACAATTTGTTAATATAAGTCATTTTATATTATTTGGTATTTTTGATAGGAAGAATAAATTCATGTCTTTTATTAAAGGAAAAAATATTTCTTTATTATCTTCATAATTTAATATAGAACTTACTAAATCATGAGATAAATGATTATGAAAGATCTTATATCAGGTTATTTTGGATAATTCTTTTGCAGTTGTTAGTTTTCAGACAGCAGGTGGTCAGTAAATATATACTATGTTCATAGTTTGCTTTATTTAATGATAAATAGTATTGATATTATATATAAAATATGTAAATAAATATATTATCTAATTATAATTATTTATGAATTCAAATAATTAATATAGGTTTTTTTAATATGAAGCAGTAAAGACTTTTTTAATATTTTTATAAATCCATAAAACTATTTTTATCAATTCAGATTTCATTGCATATTTTACACACTATTGGTTTTCATAGAACTTTTCAAGAATGTAGGTTCGGGATAGTAATTTTGAAATTTGAATTATTTTTCATAAAATCATGTTTTCATCAAACAAAAGGACCATGAAATCATAACTTTTTAAGCTTGCCTATTAGCTCTTTTCTTGTTAAAGGTTTTAATGGTCACATTTTTTAACAATTACAAGTATCTAAATATCAAGAAAGAAGCTCTAATACTGCTAGTTCTTTTGTTTTTCATTGTCAATAATATCAATCTATATTATTAAAAAATACGCAATATTCTTTAATCTCATCATCATATTCAAAGTAAATATTTTTACTTATAGATTTAAGTAATTTATTTTTAATTATGTTTTCATCTTTTATGCTTGAAGCCATAATATTTAATTTAAAAATTATTTATATATATTTTATTCCAAAAATATTTTAAGTCAAAGTTGTTTTGAGACGATGTTGTTTTGAGATGAAAATCAGCTTTATCTTTTCAGATATTCCTTAATACAGTAGCAACTTCTTGTATAACATAACTTAAAACAATAATGATATTGCTTTATTTCTTTAGTTTTCAGCATAATTTATAAAGGTTTAGGGAAATTGATTTGATTTTTATAAAATATTCCTTATTATGAAGTAAAGTTTTATATAATAATTCCTTATTATATGTTAAAAAAAGAGATTTTAGAGAATCAAAGAAAAATTGTAGATCTTAATTTAATCAAAAGAAATTTTAATTTAGGTGAAATTGAAGATGTTTTTATGTTAAATAAAATATTTGCTTTAATTTGATCTAGAAGGGCTTGAAAAACTTTTTTAACTTTTCAGATTATAAAAGAACTTATAGAAAAAAAACAAATAGAAATAGAAAATATTTGTTATATAGATTTTTCTTCTATACTTGATGGTAATATTACTATTGATGAAATAAGAGAGTCTTATATAAGTTTATTTCCAGATAAAACTCCTATCTTTATATTTGATGAAATACAAGAATTAAAAAATTTTCCAAATCAATTAATAAAATTATTAAATCTTTGATATAAAATAATAATTACTTGATCAAATGCTCATCTGCTTTCAAAAGAGTTATCAACTATTTTGAGATGAAAAGTGTATACTAAAGAGATTTTTCCTCTTGATTTCAAAGAATATTTAACTTTTAAAGGTATTTCAAAAAGTAAAAATGATTTAATAATTGATAAATCAAAATATAAAAACTATTTTTTAGATTTTTTAAAGTGGTGAGGTTTCCCAGAGATTGTTTTAACTCAAAATATTGTAGTAAAAGAAAATATATTAAAAAACTATCTTGATGTTATGATTTATAAAGATTTACAAGATAGATATAGTATAAAAAATGATTTTGCACTTAATTTTTTTATAAAAAGAGTATTATCAGCATATTGAAAAGAATTAAATATAAATAAAATATATAATGATTTAAAATCCCAAAACATAAAAATATCAAAAGATAGTTTATATAATTTTTATGTTTATTTAGATGATATATACTTAATTTCTAATCTTACAAATTATTGGGCAAAAATAAAGTGAATTAAAAAGATTTATTTAATCGATATTGCTTTTTCAAATTTTGTATGAGATTTAGATTTTTGAAGAAGATTTGAAAATTTTGTTTATTTAGAACTTGTAAAAAAATATAAGGAAATATTTTTTTTATCTAAAAATTATGAAATAGATTTTTATATTCCTAGCGAAAATAAATTTATTCAAGTAGTTTACAGTCTAAATTTTGAAAATTTAGATAGAGAAGTTAAATATTTATCAAAACAAAAATGAGAGAAAATTTTGATATACTTTGAAAAAGAAAAAAATTTAAATATATCTAAAGATATAAAAGTTATAAATTTTTTAGATTTTCTAACCCAGTAGTTTTATTATTAATTAAATAGTTATGAAAAAAATCAAAAAAGCATCACTTATTTGTTTTTATAATAATAAAAATCAGATTTTATTACAAGAAAGATGAGACTATTCAAAACATGGAGAAGATTGGTGATTTTTTGGTTGAGGTATAGAAAAATGAGAAACAGCTTTAGATGCTTTCTATAGAGAAGCAAAAGAAGAATTATGACTTGATATGGATGATTTTGAGGTTGAATATCTTTGAGAATTTAGATTTGATCTTATAGATAGAATTGCATATAGAAATTTGTTTATTATAAAAACTGATATGAGAGAAGTAGATTTTACAGTTTATGAATGAGTTTGAGCAAAATATTTTTCTATAGAAAAAGCAAGGACTCTAAAGTTTCCAAGTCCAGTAGATTGAGTTATAGATATTTATGAAAATTATATTTTATGAAAACAGAATACGAAGTAGTGAAAAAATACAGTGAACTATTGTGACTTGATTATGATAATTGAATATTTGGATCTTCATTATCCTCCAAAAAGGATTTAAATTTTAAGTTTTATTTTTGTAATAAATCCTTTTCATCTATTTGAAGTTGTTTTAAAATAGATGAATATGTTCCGTAAGCTAATTCTTTATGGTTTGGAATAATAGTTTTTATTCAATTAACTATCACTTTTATATGACTTCACTTTTGAGATATAACTTCTAAACTATTTTTTGATGCTAATATTTTTATTAATTCTTTTCAAGATATATATTTATAATCAGATTTTACCATAATTATATAACCATATTTGTTAAAGAATAGTTTTTATTAGTAAACATTTTTACTAATTTTTCTTTATCTTCATCTTCTAAATATAGTTCACTTGCTTCTTTGAGATTTTTTAAAGCTTTCTCATAAGTTTCTCACTGAGAAACTACTCATAATTCTAGATTATGAGCTATATAAAATTTATTTTCTTTTTCTACAAATATATTGAAATTATACATATATGACATTTTTAAAAATTATTTATATATATTTTATTCCAAAAATATTTTAAGTCAAAGTTGTTTTTTTTCACGATTTTTTCTTTAGAGTTTAGTGTAATATATAAAAGAAAAGGTAAAACAATATCATTTTACCTTTTCTTCAAAAACCTAGTACAATACTATAAATACTTCATAAAAATAATATTTATTGCAGGGAATAAATATTCACATACTCCTGAAACATGAGTAGAATAAACTCAAAAAAAGCCTTAACGAAGAAGTAAAGGCTTTTTTTATTTTATCGGACTTTTTAAAGGTATACCAACTTTTCTTGGAAATTGCTTGTGGGTTGGATGAAGTTTTTCTATAAAAACAAGAGTCCTGTCTTGTCAGTCTATGCTATAGTTTTTTATCTTTAATATCTTAGCACTAAGCCTAGATAAAGCCTTTTTAGCGCTTTTTAATTCCTCTTTGTCATCAAGCTTATAAGCCACAAATATTCCTCATACTTTAAGTAATGGAATCACATACTCTAATAGTGTAGGGAAGAAAGCAGTTGCTCTGCTTGTTACTAAATCAAACTGCTCTCTATAAAGTGGATTTTGTCCTATTTCTTCAGCTCTACCATTTAGAGTAGATACATTTTTAAGTCATAATTTCTCACTAAACTCTTCTACTGCTTTAAGTTTTTTTCAAACACTATCTATTCATAAAAACTCAGCTTCAGGATTGATTATAGCAAGTGGTAAAAGAGGGAAACCTCATCCAGTTCACATGTCTGCTACTTTTCAATTTACTTCATAAAATACATTTAACATGATAGAATCTATAAAATGTTTTTCTATTATACCTTGATCATCTCTGATAGCTGATAGGTTTACTACAGCATTTTTTTCTTTAAAAAGCTCTAAAAACTTTTCAAATTTTTCTAGTTCTTCAGTAGATAATTCTATACTATATTTTTGAAGTAATTTTTTCATAAAAAGTAAGTTAATTTTTAAAAATCCCTCCCCCTTACGGGTACTCCCTTTGGAAAAGGGAGATTTATTGAATATAAGTTTTTATTTTTTGCAAAACATTATTAATATCATTTTCAATCTCTTCATTTTTTATTCTGATAATTTTATATCACATGCTATTAAGAAATTTTTCTTTTTCAAAGTCTAATATATAAACTTCTTTTAAATAATGAATACTTCAATCAACTTCAATAATTATTTTTCTATCAAAATTATAAAAATCAGGTATTATATATCTGTCTAATCATGATCCCTCTGTATATAGATATATTGGTTTTTGTCTTAAGAAATTTATTCATAATTTTCATGATTTTATATTATTCCAAAGTATAATCTCAGATTTAGTCATTTTATTTCTTAACTTTCTAGCAGCTTCTTTTATAATATCAGGTGTTTTCATAACTTTAGTTTTTTTATAAAATCTCCCTTTTTCAAAGGGAGTACTCGAGGAACGAGAGGGAGGGATTTTTTTTTCTAAATTATATGGTTAAAAAATAAAATACAAGTAAAAAATTGTATTTTACCCTTATTTTATGATATAATTAGATAAATTTAAAAGTATAATTAAAAGCTTATGATAAAATACATTCATGACTTAAAAGAACTACCTGATTTATTTGAAAAATTGAAGTATGAAACAGAAAGATATGGTGCATCATATACTGCTATGCTTTTTGATTTAAATGATCCAAGTTATTATGATGAGTTTTGAGAATTTTTACTTAAATATCTACGTATTTCAGATACTGTGTTTACTTTTTCAAAGAAAAAAATACTTGTTATACTTGAAGAGACTACTGTTAGATGAGCTCTTATTTTAAATAATAGACTCAGAGAAAAGATAAAAGAAAAATGATTTACATACGAATTTCACTGTGCAGCTGTCCAAGGAAATTTTATTTCAAATGTAGATAAACTAAAAAGAAAACTTAAAAAAAGAATAGATAAAGCTAAAGAGATGAAAACAAATGAATGTATTTTTACACTTACACGTTTAGCATAAGATATAAAAAGTTGTCATTCTGAACTTGTTTCAAAATCATAAATAGATATATAAATCCCTTATTTAAAACAAAAATAAAATGCTAGATTTTTTTACATTTATTCCGCAGGTACATGCATCAAGTGCAACAGAAGTAGTTTTGTCTTGAGCAACTCTCTCATTTAAAGCTTTAGTTTCTATAGTTTGATTATCGCTGCTTTTTTTGATACTTATAACTGAAAAAGTTGATAAAACACTTGTATCTATACTAGTTGCAGGTCTTTTGATATTTTTACAAGTTTTTACTCAGTGAGATGTTAATTGACCAAGTTCTCAAGAGATTGCAGGACAGTACATTTACCATAATCTTGATATATTTGCTTTTATCATCGGTATGATGATTTTATCATGATTTACAAAAGATTCGTGAATATTTAATTATCTGGCTATAAAGATAGCAAAGGCTGTAAAATGAAGTCCAAAGAAACTATTTTTCATATTTTCATATATGGCTTTTTTTCTTACAGTTTTTATTAGTAATATCCCGACGATTATCATACTTGCTCCTATCGTAACACTTATAACAAAAAAGCTTGATTTACCAAGTATGCCTTATATCTTGGGAATAATAATATTTGCAAACTTAGGATGAGCTGTTACTCCTATAAGTGATCCAACTACTTATTATCAAGCGACAAACTTGTGATTTAGCTTTTGGGATGTATTTTCAAATACTGGACTTATAATGTTTACTGTATCACTTTCTTCTTCACTGTACCTTTATCTACTTTTTAGAAAAGATTTTAACCTAAAACCAGAATTAGATGAGATAAAAGATATAGATCCGAAACATTTTTTATCAGATAAAAAAGAATTAATTATTTCAACTTCAATACTTTTTATAGTTATACTTTTAGTTGTATTTAAAGAGTTTATTTTTAACAAAACTTGAATCAGATTTGATAATTGAAGCATAACATTATTTTGAGCATTTTTAGCTATATTATTTTTAAATCGTAATGTAGGGAATACTTTAAGATCACAAGTTGATTATGCAACTTTGTTTTTCTTTGCTGGGCTATTTATAGTAGTTTGAGCATTGGAGTATAACTGAGTCATAGAATATCTAGCTAATAAATTGATATACGTAACTGATTGAAGTGAAAATCTATTGTTACTTATGATTACTATGTGATCTGCAATACTTTCTGTCTTTATAGATAATGTACCATATAATATTGCAATGGTTAGTACTTTACATCAGTTTTTAGATAGTTGAGCAGTAGCTTGATGAGCATGGATGGCACTTGCATGGTGACTTAACTCTTGTACTTCTATAGGTTGAGCATGATCTCCTATATGAGCAGCATGTAACGTTATAGCTCTTGGTCAAGCAGAAAAAAACTGAGTAATTATCAGATTTTTAAAATATTTAGTGATTTGAGTACCACTTGTATTTATAAATTCATTTATCGCTTTCCTTATACTTTATTTTAGGTATTTGTTTTAATATAACTTCACAACAGGAAAAAGAGTATTGCAAAATACTCTTTTTTTATTATTCTTTAATAAACTATAATTAAAAAATAATTACATGCTTTCTACACCTCTTACAAAATCACTTTTGCACACAACTGATAACTATATAAAAGCTTTGGAAAAAGCTTGATTTAAGACTGTGTGAGATCTACTTAATCACTTTCCTCGCGAATATGAGGATAGGACAAATGTCTTGGACAGTTTTTCACTTATAAATATCAAAGAAAAAAATACCATCTTAGTAACTCTAGTTTCTATAACTTCACAAAAAACTTGATGAGGGAAGTTGCTAACAAAAGCAGTTTTAGAAGATAAGAACTGATTTTTAAGTGAAGCTGTTTGGTTTAATAGAAAATATCTAGCTACTCAATTAAATCTATATACTCAGAAAAAAGTCATAGTTTCATGAAAAGTAAAATATGCTTTTTGAAAAGTAACTTTTCAGTCTCCAGAAGTAGAAACAGATCTTTCAAAAGTAGCTTGAGAGATAGTTCCAGTATATCCAGAGCTAAACTACATACCAAGCAAATGGTTAGTAAGTAAAATAGAGCTATTAAAAAAATATATAAAGCCACAGACCTCACCTCAGCCCTCTCCTTTGAGAGGAGAGGGAGTAGCTCAAGGGGTAGAAGAGACTTTACCTGATAGTATTGTACAAAAGTACAATTTTATCTCTAGAGCAGAAGCTATTTATAAGATACATTTTCCGAAAAATAAGCATGATATAGAGGAGGCTAAGCATAGGCTAGCTTATGAAGAGTTATTTGATATAAACTACAAAGCTCTTACAAAAAAACACGAATGATTTAAGTTGAGTGAATGAAAATCTAGAGCTATCCAGCTTGATGCAGAACTTGTAAAAACTCTTATATCAGATTTACCATTTGAACTTACAGATAAACAAAAGATAGTACTTTTCCAAATCCTAAAAGATATGGAGAAAACACATGCTATGGCTAGACTACTTGAGTGAGATGTAGGTACAGGTAAGACAATAGTTGCAGTCCTGGCTGCCATGCATGGGGTGTTGAGGAGTAGATCTCACCCTAGCAAGGAAAGCTCTCACTCAGTCCAACTTTGACAAGAGCTACAGACCTCACCCCAACCCTCTCCTTTGGAGGAGAGGGAGCAAGAACATAGTGTTAGGAAACTAGAGTTAAAATCTCCTGGATATGTTTTTGATTTGGCAAAAGAATTCAGACAACATCCTACTAATAGTGAAGAAAAATTATGGGGAATACTGAGAAATAATAATTTAGAAAATATTAAGTTTAGAAGGCAACATCCTATTTGAAGATATATTGCTGATTTTTATTCAGAAGAATTAAGATTAATTATAGAACTTGATTGAAAAATTCATGATGAAAAAGTAAGAAAGGAATATGATGAGGAAAGAGAAAACCTATTAAGAAATTATTGATTTGAGATTATAAGATTTAAAAATGAAGATATTTTAAATAATTCTGAAGATTATATTTATGATGCACTAAGAAATTCCCCTCTACTCCAAAGGAGAGGGGCTAGGGGTGAGGTTATTAATGTTAGGTGAGGTAATCCTGAAGGGGGGGTGAAGACGAAGGGAGACTCTATCCAAGTCGCTATCATGGCTCCGACAGAAATTCTTGCTAGGCAGCATTTTGAGAGTACTCAGGAACTTTTGATGAAGTATGGTATAAGCTCACATCTTCTAGTATGAAGTACTACAAAAAAACAAAAAGAAGCAGTGAAAACTGATTTAAAAAATGGACAAATAGACATAGTTTTTGGTACTCATGCTCTTGTACAAGAAGATGTAATATTTAACAACTTGTGACTTGTAGTAATCGATGAACAACATAGGTTTTGAGTACGTCAAAGAGATGTACTAGAGTCTGGTTTATGAAATAGAAGCTGACTTATTCCACATAGCTTAAATATGACGGCAACTCCTATACCAAGAACTCTTGCTTTGACTCTTTATGGGGATCAGGATTTATCAATCATAAATGAGTATCCAAAAGGCAGAAAAGATATATTTACAAAAGTGATTAAAAATGAAGAAGAAAGACATCAAGTTGAGCTTTTTATCAGAACTGAGTTAGAAAAATGAAGACAAATTTTTTGGATTTCTCCACTTGTAGAAGAATCAGAAAAGATAGATTTAGCAAATGCTATAGCAACTTATGAGTCACTGGTTGATATATTTTCACCATATAAAGTTGGTCTTTTACATGGAAAGATGAGTGCAAAAGAAAAAGAATCTACTATGAGAGATTTTAGTGAAAATAAAATACAAATACTCTCATCTACTTCAGTAGTTGAAGTTTGAGTTGATGTACCAAATAGTACAATCATGTGCATAGAATGAGCTGAAAGATTCTGATTATCACAATTGCATCAGTTTAGATGAAGAGTAGGTAGATGAGCTTATCAATCTTATTGTTATCTTTTCCCAAGTAAATGAAACTATACAGATAGACTTAGAGCTATGGAAAGAACAAATAATTGATTTGAACTTGCTGAGATAGATTTAGAGCTTAGATGACCTGGAGAAGTGTATTGAGTAAGGCAATCATGAGTACCAGACTTAAAAGTTGCTGACTTGAGAGATCTTGATTTGATTTCACAAATTAGGGAAGATATAGAAAGTTTATTATCTAATAAACTTTCTAGTAACTAGTGACTAGTGGTTAGTGTCTAGTAATTTATTTGCTTAACTTTTATACATGAGTAATTGAGTTATGGATTTTGAAGATTTAGTTTCTTGGCAAAAGTCTAAAGAATTAGCTGTAATAATTTATAAGTTATTTAAAGATAATAAGGATTATTGATTTAAAGATCAGATTCAGAGAGCTTGAATATCTATATCAAATAATATTGCTGAGTGATTTGAAAGACAGACTAATAAAGAATTTAAACAGTTTTTATTCATAGCTAAATGATCTTGTGGAGAAGTTAGAAGTATGCTAAGTATATGAAAAGAATTATGATATATTGATGATGATAATTATAGACAATTATATAACTTATCTATAGATATATCAAAACTTTTGACTTGATTTATAAAAAAAATAAACTAATTACTGAATTACTAGTTACTAGCTACTAACTACTAGTTACTAGATTTTTTATTTTACATAAAAAAACTCATGAATCTATTACAATTTTTCTTTATCATTTCAGGAGTGATTATTTTGATAATCGCTCTTGATGTTTCAAAAAAACAGAAGTTTAATGCTTTGCATCTTTTGGTGTTTTTATGAATCTGAATTTGACTTCTAGTTTTTACATTTTTCCCTGGTATATTAAATGCTATAGGAGCAGTTTTTTGAATTGCTAGATGAGCGGATGTACTTGTATATGCTTCTATTATATTTCTTTTGTATTTTGTACTATTACTTCTTTCAAAACATGTGGAAAATAAAGATGATATAACTGAGCTTGTTAGAGAATTAGCTATAGAAAATAGTCCTAAAAAGGAGATAGAGTGAAAAGAAGTTTTTATCATACCGTCATATAATGAAGGAAAGGTTATCATGAGCACTTTGAAAAATATAATAGAACATGGTTATAAAAATATCATAGTTGTAAATGATGGATCAAAAGATGATTCGAGAACTAGAATAAAAAAACTTTCAGAAGATATCATCGTACTTAATCATTTTAAAAACAGAGGTCAATGAGCAGCACTTGAAACTTGATTTGAATATGTAAGAAGATATGGTAAAGTGGATTATGTAATTACTTTTGATGCTGACGGGCAACAT
Organism: Candidatus Altimarinota bacterium; assembly: GCA_028696815.1. Taxonomy (GTDB): domain Bacteria; phylum Patescibacteriota; class Gracilibacteria; order BD1-5; family UBA6164; genus JAQVGG01. The sequence goes on along the minus strand of JAQVGG010000002.1, from coordinate 57,781 downwards.
AGTTTAGAAGATCTAAAAGAATTTGAAAAATATTTACATAAACATGAAGATGTTGAAGTACTTTTATGAAGTAGGTTTCTTTGAAAGAAAAAAGTTTGAATACCACTTACAAGAAAGATAATTCTTAAACTTTGAATACTTTTTACTTTTTTTATAAGTCAGATAAATCTTACTGATACTCATAACGGATTTAGAGTTATCAAAAGAAAAGCTTTAGATAAGATAAGGATTACAATTGATGGTATGTGACATGCATCTGAAATACTTGATATAATAGCGAAGGAAAAGATAATGTATAAAGAAATACCAGTTACTATAAAGTATACAGACTATAGTTTAGCAAAATGACAATCAAGTTCAAATGCTATATCTATAGCTCTTAGGATTATATGGAATAAATTTTTTAGATAATGAAGACAATACTTATTACAGGAGGAACTGGATATATTGGTTCTCACGCAGTAGTTGCTTTTGAACAAGCAGGTTATAAAACTGTTATAGTTGATAACTTGTCAAACTCTAGTCTAAAAACTATCGATGGTATAGAAAAAATAATTGGTTATAGACCTGATTTTTTTGAAGTTGATTTGAGAGATAAAACTAAACTAGAAGATGTATTTAGAAAATATGATTTTGATTGAGTTGTACATTTTGCTTGATTAAAGGCTGTATGAGAATCTTGTGAAAAACCCCTTGAATATTTTGATAATAATATAGTTTGAAGTATCAGACTATTTGAACTTATGAAAGATTATTGAGTGAGAAATATCATATTTTCAAGTAGTGCTACAGTCTATACCTCACCCCAACCCTCTCCTTTGAAGGAGAGGGAGCAAGCACAAAGTTGAATTAAAGAAGATTTTGTGACTTGAAATACATCAAACCCTTATGGTACTACAAAATTTTTGCTTGAAGTTATACTTACTGATTTATCAAAATTTGCTGGATTCAATGTTATAAACTTGAGGTATTTTAATCCTATAGGAGCACATGAGAGTTGATATATATGAGAGGATCCAGATGGTATTCCAAATAATTTGCTTCCGTATATTATGAAAGTAGCAACAGGAGAACTTAAAAAGTTAAGAGTTTTTTGAGATGATTATGATACAGTAGATGGAACTTGAGTTAGGGACTATATAGATGTAGTTGATTTGATAGATGGACATTTAAAAGCTTATGAATTACTTGAAAATATCCCCCTATCTAACTTTCCCCCAGAGGGAGAAAGGATAGCTACAAAAGGATTTATAGATAACTTTAATCTGTGAGTAGGTAGATGAGTTTCAGTTTTGGAGATGGTGGAAGCTGCTAAAAAGGTTACTGGAAAAGATATAACATATGAGATAGCTCCAAGAAGAGAGGGAGATTTAGGTGAAGTGTATTGTAATCCAAGTAAAGCAAAATCTATCCTAGATTGGGAAGCTACTACTTCTTTAGAGGATAGTTTGAGAAATAGTTGGAAGTTTTATAATAAGTAAAAAAATACTTTACAATATTTGTTGTAAAGTATTTTTTTTAGATCAAACTATATAGTAGAAATATAGTTTCATTAAGTAAATTATTTTTCACAAAAGCTTTTTGTTTTTCATCTAGAGTAGTTCATAGTCAATCAAGTATATTGTACTTATTTCATAGTTTTTCTAAAAAACAAATCATATATTTTATGTACTCTTCAAAGGTTTTAGAACTTATTTTTTCTATATATTCTTTATTTATATCTAAGTTATTTTTTAGTATAAAGTGGATATCATATATATCTCTATTTGCTAGCTTTGACCTAGATGTTAAAGCTATAAATTTATTTGCAGTTATATAGTCTATATTTAAAACTTTTAGTTCTATTCACATAAAACTTTTTATACTATACTCTCAACTAACTCACCTAGTAGAGATTTCTATTTTAATATTATGATCTATATCACCATATGATAAGAGTAAAAATATAGTATTTCTTTTTATAAAACTATCTTTTATTTCTCAGTATTTACTTCAAATATCTTTTAATCTGTTTAAGATATCTTCTTTATTTATTCTTTCTTCAAAATCAAAGTCTAAATCTGTAGAAAATCTATCTAAATTATATAATAAAAATAAGCTTGTTCATCATTTAAATATTAAAGATTTTTTAAGTAATTCATCTTTTGATATATCAAGCAATAAAGACATAATTATTAATTTATGTTTCTGTTTATCAAGCTTTGTTATAATAGCGTTCATATAATTAATATTTATCAAAATAAGATTTAACTTTTTTTTCTAAGCTTTTCTTTTTGTAAATATCTAGTAGTTCTAATACTTTTTCATAATCAATCTTATCTAAATTATCAAAATATATATCTCAGTATAAATATATAGTATCTAAAAAAGCTCTTTCTGCTCATGCTATTGAGTAAGTTCAATTATTAACTATTCATGTTGGATTTAATAAAATATCTTTTTTTAGACATTTTAACTTTATATCAAAATCAGCTATTTTCTTAATATCTGATTTTTTATAAGCTAGGTATACATCATTTTCATACTGAAATATGATTCAGTGATGATATAGTGCTGTAAAAAAAGATATATAACTAGGAGAATATATTTTGTTTGCTAGTTCAAATCTATCTATTTTTTTGTCTTTTAAGCTATATATTCACTTACTTATTCTTTCAAGTATTCATTTTTTTACATAACTTGAAAGTTTATTTTTAAATACTTGTTTGTTTTCTATTCAAAAAATATCTTGCAGTTCATCAAAACTAAAGACTGTATTTTTTGATTGAGATAGTTTTAATAATACATTCATATACTAGAAGTAATTAAAATACATTACTTACAGTATATACATTTTCTAAAATTAATCAAAACTTTTTGAATTTTTCTTTGTAAATATATTATTTATTCATATACTATTTTTGGTTTTGATTAAGCTAAAATTGGTTTAGAAAAGATTTTTACAGATTAATTTTATATATTTTGGTAGAAAAAAGAGACAACTTAAAGAAATAAAATAAACTATGATAAATAGTTTTATGTAATATACTTCTATATTTTAGTGAACTATCTTTCATAAAATGAAAATATTAGTATATTATTCAGATAGTGTATAACAATAAGTATGTTTGATAAAAAAATAAATAGGTTTAAAAATTTAGTAGAAAGTTTAAAAAGTGATATAAATAATGAATTTTTATCTCATTTTTTAAGATGGTTTTATGAAAAAATAAATACTCATTTTAATAAAAAAACACCAAATTTAAAGATAAATAAATGAGATATATATTATGTCGAATTATGACAAAATATTTGAAGTGAATTAAATAAAACAAGACCTTGTTTAGTTATAAGTATTAAAAAATCAAATTTTTGAAATACAATTATTATTGTTCCTTTAAAATCTTTTAATTGAAAGAATATTAATAATTTTCAATTATTTTTAGAAGCAACTAGTGATAATAATTTAAATGAAGACTCAATAATTGATTTTTCTTGAATTAGACAAGTTTCGAAAAAAAGATTATTAGATAGAGTTTGAAAAATAAATGATTTTACAGATATAGATAATAAGTTAAAGTTAATTTTTTGAATAAAAAAATAGAGAAATATTTAAAATATTGCTCTATTTTTCCAGTTCTCTACTTAATTACTTAAGTAGTCCAAAGATTTAATCTTTGATAGTATATATATTATATTTATTTATTTATTTATTGCAAATTTTTGAGTAAAAATAAAATAAACATTATTCAGTTTATGCCATACTTTCCGCCTCATAGATGATGAGTGGAAACTGTTTGAGAGGAAATAGGACAAAATTGGACAAAAAATGATTTTTGAGAGTTTATAAATGTAGTTACTGATTTTGAACAGGAACTATTTTTAAATTATGGGAGTATAGAAAAAATTATTTTTGATTGAGAAATAATTTGATATAAAAAAGATGATTGCGAAGTACTTGTAGTTCCAAGTATAGAGATAATAAATAATTTCCCAGTTTACAAGATTTGGTCAAAAGAGTACAAAATAATTAAAAAATATTTAAAACAAAAAATTGGAGACAATAAAAATTATTGGAGAGTTATAACTCATACTAGATTTTTTTTAACTAGTTTTATCGGATGATTATCTGCAAGAAGCCCTCACCCTAACCCTCTCCCTAGCAAGGAGAGGGAATATAATAGAATAAAATGGATACATATAGAACATGGTAGTAGTTATGTTTTATTATCAAGCAAGTTAAAATCATATATATCTATTATTTATGATAAAACTATATGAAAATGGGTATTTAAAAAAGCTGATAGAGTGCTAGCGATAAGTAAAGTCTCAAAAGAATTTATATTAAATAAATTTATAAAAAGAGAAATAAGTGTGTTTTATAGATGACTTGATTTTCTGTATAACCTAGAAGAAAAAAACGATGATGTACAAATAGTTTATATATGAAGATTAGTCTTTTTAAAATGAGTTTCTAATCTAATAGATGCGTATATTAGTTCAAGAATAAATAATAAATTAATTATTATTTGAGATGGTGAGGAAAAAATAAAACTAGAAGAAAAAAGTAAATGAAAAAATATACATTTTCTATGATATAAAAATAGAGAATTTGTATTTGATTTTTTAAGTAAACATAATTGTATACTTGTTAATCCAAGCTTTTCAGAATGAATGCCAACAACGGTTATAGAATGACTTCTTACAAAAAATGTAGTTGTAGCAACTGATGTATGATGAACAAAAGAGATAACAAATCATAAAGATTTAATCTTATTTAAAGCATGAGATGAAAAAGAATTAAAGAAGAATTTAATATATGCAGTTGAAAATTATAGTAAGTTAAAGTGAGTTAGTTTTGAGGAAATAAAAAATAAGTTTTCTCGGGAGAATAATATTTTAAAGTTATATAATTTAGTAAAATAATGAAAAAGAAGAAAGTAGCTTCACTTTTTGCCTTTTTAAAGGTATGATGATGAGTTGAAAAGGTACAAGCAAATTTAAGTATATGATTAACAGATTTATGATATGAATTTTATCATATTTTAAGTGAAGATATTTGACCAAAAAATGATTATAAATGAGAGATAATCACACTTAATAATCCATTTGTTTTATGATTTTGAATTAAAAAAATATGGTCACTTTTTACAAATGCTTTCAAAGTATCTAGAATTTGTAAAAAGGAAAAAATTGATGTTTTAATTTGACAATGAGATTATTTTTTTATGATTTCAGGATTAGTAAAACTATTGTGATTTAAATGAAAAAGTATAGCTGTAGTTCATACAACTATTTGAATTTGGCCAAAATATCTAAATTTATTACTTAGATTTTTTTTAAATTTGAATGATAAAATAGTTTTAATCTCAAATGAAGAATTTAATACATTTATAAATAAATATTGATTTAAGAAAGAAAAACTTGAATTTATTTATAATTCAATAGATTTAGAGGAAAATTCACAAAAAATACAAGAAAATCTTCCAATAGAATATAAAAATATATTTAAAAATTGAAAATTTACTTTTATAAATATTTGAAGATTAACACCCCAAAAAAATCAAAGACTTCTTTTAGATGCTTTTGAAGTTTTTCATAAAAAATATAATAAATCTCAGCTTATTATTTTGTGAGACTGAGAATTAAGAGAAGATTTGAATAACTTTAGAAGTAATTTAAGTTCAAAAGATGATATTTATTTTTTATGAAAACAGGAAAATGTGTTTTCTTTTTTAAAGCATTCAGATTGTTTTGTTTTAAGTAGTTTATTTGAAGGCTTTTGATTAGTTTTAATTGAAGCTATGGTAGCTTGACTTCCGATTATATCTACAAAGTGCCCTAGTTGACCTATTGAAATCCTATCTTGAAAAAATACTGATGGATTTGAGGTTACAAATAATGCTATATTAATAACTAATTGAGATATAGATGAAATGTGTAAAGCTATGGAAAATATGTACTTAAATACTAAAATAAGAGAAAAAATATCTAAAAATAACTTAATAAAAGTTAAAGAGTTTGATAAAAGTATTATTATTTCAAAATGGGAAAACTTTATTGATAGCCTTTAATATCAACCCATTTTGCAAGTTGAGTTTTATATTCTTCAGGTAGAGGAATATAAGTAGAATTATCATTTATATCCATGATAATTCTTGCTACTTCTCATTTCTGATTAAAAGCTCATAACTTCTTTTTTAATCACTTTAGATGAAAAAAACCTAAGTTTGAGATTCTATACCTAAAAGGAAAAATAAAGCTTTCTACTTGGGGTCATTTTATAAAGTAAGTGTTTTCTGATATAGGAAATATTCAGTGATCACAGTATATTCATGCAATTAATGGTAATATATTTGAAGTTGGTCACTTTAAAGGTGTCACAAGTTTTCACTTTGAGATATGAACATTTATTTGAGGAATAATTTGTAAATAATTAATTCAATTTTTTCTTATATAATTAGTTTTTTCTTTAATTAATTTTTTATCCATAACTACTATATCATCATCTAGTTTAGCAACATATTTATATGTAGTCTTTGATAATGTCCAGTTATAATAATAAACCATACTATGAACTGAATTCTCAGGAATTTTATTCCGATTAGGGGCTCAATATGTTACAACTTCTTCATTATATTCATAGTATTTTATTTTATCAGGATATTTATATCTCATCTTTTTGCAAATTTCTCTAGTATTATCAATTGAGTTATTATCTACTAGTATAATTTCATCATAAAAATCTATATGACTCTCTATTGCTATTTCAAGTAAATCAGCTGAATTTTTCAATCTAGCAAATAATGAAATTCAATTTTTTCTTTTCGAAAAATCAAAAGCTTCTTTATTTATATTATATTTTATATTTTTTTCAATGTTTTCATAGTTCTTAAAATTTCAATACTTTTTTGATAAAATATTTCTTTTGAAAACTATCAATAATAGGATTATTTTTAATAAAAATGGAAAATTATTTCATTTCAATATTACTTTTGTAAAGTATTCTGCAAGCATATATAATTTAATTATTGATAATATTTTTTTATAATCTTTTCTAGGTAATTATAATTAAAGTTAATTCATATTTTATTTATAATTGGCTCAATTTTTTTTGTGTCTATTTTTGGAGTTCATCATAAGTCTTTAATTTCATAAATTGCTTTCTTTCAAGTTATATTTTCAAAATTCTTTACTATATCCAATATAGGGAAATACAATTTATTAGTTATGTTTATAGTATCATTTATATATATGGCATTATCTATTATTTCCTTTGATATATTAAATAAATCTTCAATATCAATTAAGTTTCTTTTTGCATTTTTCCAAATAGTGAAGCTTTCTTTATTAATAATCTTATTGTACAGAAAGTTTAGTATGGTATTTTGGTTTTTTGTAAATCAAACAGGATTTGAAGTTCTAAAAATTAAGTACTTATTTCAAGAACTTTTAATTATATTTTCAGCATTAATCTTATGTTTTACGTATAATGAGTCTTTCAATGTTTCATCATCTATACTGCATGAACTTATGTATATAAAAAGTTTATCTTTATTTTCATTTAGAGATTTTTCTAATAAATCTATTTCTCTTTTAAATTCATTTAGATCTTTATTTTGAGAATTGGAAACACCTGATGCAAATATAATTACATCATTGTTCCATTCATAGTATTTAAAGGCTTTTGCTATAAGTCAATTTCAAATTATCATAATCTTTTCTTTAGGTATTCTTTTAAATAATATAAATTTAGGTAAATTACTTTATCTATAAATATTCTTATGAATAATGGAATTATATTTATAGCTTTGTTCCAGATATAATGTATTTTGTCAGTTTTATTATATAGTCAGGTTTTATATAAATATTTGTAATATTCTACATTGTAAGGATTTAAGCTTTCCCATCTCCATGGTTTAAGTCAAGCAAAGTGGAATAATTTTGTATTTAATTTTTTATTATAAAAATTTAAACAATTCCATTCGCTAGGTAATTTTATCCAATTATTTTTTAGAACAAAATTTAATCCATCTTGATCAGGCCATCAATAATGTCAATTTGATTTTAGAAAATCTATAACTTTATTTGCTACATTGTTTTCTAACCAATTGTTTTTATTTATAATTAATAATCAAGAGTTAAAATAATCAATACTTAAAGGAAAACTATTAGGCTTATCTTGTTGTACTGCTCAAACAATTTTTTCTCAAAGTTCAATATCCCATATTTCAGATATATCTCATAAGATTATAGTATCAGAATCAAGATATAAGATTTTCTCTGCTTCAATATAATTGCAGCAATCTAATCTATATAATATATATTTTCAATACTTTCATAAGTTTATATTTTCATACTTTTTATTATCTATTTCAATAACTTTTATAGAAATTCAATATTTTTTCTCAATATTTTTTATAATTTCTTTTTTATCTATTGAAATGTAGTCAGTTAAAATATTAAAAGAAAGATAGTAATTTTTCTTACTATTTTCAACTATTGAAATAATTGTTGTTAAACAGTGCTTTACATATCAATCATCTATACAAAAACATATTTCTATTTTTTTAGACATTATTTATTTTTTAATAATAAAATCTTCTATATATTTTATCACAAGTCATCATCTATATTTTATAGTTCCTTTTAAAGTTTCATAAATATATTTAGTTAATCACATATTTTTTATATTTTTTGTACTATTAAAAACAGGATTTATATGATTAAATATTCAAGGATTTATAACTATTGTTTTTAATCATTTATTGTTAAATCTGTTTCAAATTAACTTTTCATCTACATAATCTTCAAATCAAAACATCATTTCTTTCATTTCAGATAATCTTCTTAGTCATGGTTGCAGAGTAAAAGAATCATTTTTATTTAAATATATAAAATTATGTCAAAATAGTTCTGTTTCATCATCAGTTAAAAGCTCATAATATCTTGATTTCATTAGTCATGTCTTTTTAAGTCAGAAATCCTTAAATAGATCTCTGAGTAAAACTATTCATATATCCTGACTGCTTTCAAGTATATTATAAGATAACCTCATGTAATCAAAATTAGTTTTTTTAAATATTTGATCATCTTCACAGTGAAATACATATTTTGTACTTATGTTATCATATAGAGTTTTTAAAGCATAATAATGGCATTTATAAAAATCTTTTTGATTAGCCCCTCATGTATAAATAATTTTCCATCATTTAAGAAATCAACTATTATTTGCTTCTTTCATCTTTTCTATATGATTTTCGTCCTTAGAGTCTTCTGTTAATATTTTTTCATACAAAGTTAAATCTATAGTTTGTTCTATAGATTTTATAGTTTTTTTTAGCGATTCAAATCTTCAACAAGAAGTTATGGCAATTGTTATTTCTTTATTAAACATAATTTTATTAAATATTTCTAATTTCTTTATGTCAATCTCATCATCATTTATTTAAGAGCATAATTTTAGGTTTAAATGGTAGATTAGATCATTCTGGGTAATTGTAAGAAACATCAAGTGATTTTACATCACTTCTTCATAAAAGGTATTTATTTAGATGAGATTCGTCAAACCATTTTGCAATTACATTTTTGTTAAGCTCAGTTTGAATATTATTAAAACATGTCTCAATCAAATTTAAATAATCATTTGTAAATCATCAATTTAAAGATCATTGATAGTATTTTCATCTTTTCCAATATGGAATATATGCACTAGATTTCCTATTTCTATCATATGGATATAGAAAACTAGGTTTGTTATAAAACCAAGCATGTAGTCATGCAATAAGTTTTTCATTTCTTCAATTTGGTAGAAACTCATCTCAGATTTTTTCTAGGAAAACAAAATTTGCATTAAAAAATACCAAAAAGTCATAATTTAATAATTGTTCTTTTATTGATCTAAACATCCAAAACCTAAATAAAGTATGAATAGGCCATCATAAAGTCCTTTGTTCTATAAAGGTAATATCTTTGTTATTTCAATATTGTTCAAGTAATCTTTTGCTATCAGTAAAAACAAAATAATGTTTTTCTTTATCCGTTAAGAAAAGTCTCTTTGAGGACTCGTAGAATCAATCAAAAAATTTTTCGTATTTTCAACTGCACATGTAAAGTATTCAAATTTTCATTTTAAGACTTTTTATGTAAGAAATTAAAAAGTAGTTTATCAATTATATATGAAATAAATCATAAGTCTAATAATCATAAGTAGTTTATATTTTTAAATTTTTTATAATATCTATTTTCTATTGGTAATAATATATTAGATTTGATATTAGTATAGTCAAGTAAAAATCTAAGTTCTTTATAAAATTCAAATTCTATAGATGTTTTTAGATGAATGTTTGATTTTATATTATATAAATTTTCTTTATAAAATAAACTATTAGTTTTAAAGAAATAAGTAGAAATAGAAAATAGTGCTATAGAAAAATTTGCTAAATCAATATTTGTTCACTTGAAAAAATAAACATTTTTATCTTTAAATATTTTAATAATCTCATTTATGTTTTTAATAATATATCTTCAAGAAATTTTATACCAATTTTTAGAGCTTTTAATTACTTGCGAATTATCAACTGCAAAGTCCATACATTCTCAGTCTCAGTATCAATATCATAATTCTAAAGACTTTTTATGGTCTCAATTAAATTGTAATAGTTCAAAGTTTTTATTATATAATTTACAAAGTTCGTTTATCAAATCTAAATCTTTAAAATTATAATTAGAATTTTCACAAAAGACTATATTTTTAAAATCACTTTGGGTTATATAGTATATTATAGAATTTATGTACTCAAAATATCTCTCCTTAGGTTTGATAGAAGTTGATTTATATCACTGCTTTTTTATATCCTTTGAAGGAGAAATGGTTCATGTTAAAAGTAATGTTTCCATTATTTTTTTAACTTATTATATAGATAATTATTTATTTTCTTTGGAAATAATGATAATAATATCATTCATATTCTTTGTGGAAAGTCTTTTGTCAAAGAGTATCTAAAAGAAATTATTCAAAATTTTATGGTACTTAATCTTTCATGGTTTAAATAGGATAAATATGTTTTTAGTTGAAAAATTTTATAATTTATATTAATTTCAGGTTTTTCTTCTTTAAATTTTTCAAATACTGTGACTACATCTTTATACATTCTAAGAAAATCTGATGATGTGTTTTCTCAATGTTTTCTAAGTAATGTTAAGCTATCTTTTATTCAATAAATATTATAATTATTAGCAATATTTCAAAATAAATACCAATCTGATGCAACAAAGTTTTTATTTCCCAATCATGTAATTTTAAAGATTTTAAACAAATCTTTTTTAATCATTAAACTTGAATATGAATTATAATACCCATTTCAATTAACAAAGTTTTCTAATTCAAGTTTTTTATTTTGTATTACACTGTTAAGTCCCTTAAAAAAATCTTTTAAAAGTATATTAGAATCTTTGTCTATATAATCTAAGTTATTATATACCATTTTCACATCTTTATATTTTTTAAATATATCTATTTTCTTTTCTAAATTATCAGGAGTAAACAAATCATCTCATTCTAAAAAAGCTATGTACTCACTTTCATTTGAAATCTTATCAATTAAAAAATTCATATTATTTACTATTCCTTTATTTTGTTTATAATGCCATGCTTTTATCTTATCCGGATATCTCTGTACATATTCTTGAATAATATTCCAGGTTAAGTCATCAGGAGAATCATCTCAAATCAAAAGTTCCCAATCTGTAAAAGTTTGGGATAAAACAGATTCAATAGTTTCAGCTATAAAATCTTGGTGTTTGTAAGTAGTTGTTATGATTGAGACTCTAGGCATATTATTTTTTTATAAAGTTGAATGATATACTTTTGGGAAAAACTCTATTTAGTATTATTCTTATAGGATAAATAATTAAAAATACAGGTCATAGAATTAGAGAAGTTTTTGTATTTCTAAAAGTACTTTCTTTATCAGTACAATACTTTAGTAATTTAATAAAATAAGGTATTTTAACATTTGAATCTCATTTTTGACTTATTATATCTCATTTTTTAAATTGAAAATATAGTACTATATTTTCAAAAAAATTTAATTTTTTCTTTTTTATTAACTCATATCAAAAATTATTCATTATATTTTCTAATTCTCACTCTTTGAACATTCTAACATGATGAACTTGTTCCCAGTATTCTGGTTTAATTTTTAATAAAAATTGTTCAGATTTCCAATAAGGAATTTCAATAATAAACTTTCATCATTTTTTTAATACTCTAGTAGATTCTTCTAGTATTTGCTTTAAATCATCAACATGTTCTAGTGTATCCAAAGAGTGGAGTGTATCAAAATAATTATTGTCAAATGGTAATTTGTCTCATGGTTTTACTAATTGAAATATACTATCAGGGAACTTATTTCTACAAGTATTAACATTATTAATATCTATATCAACTCAATAAGTTTTGTAATTTTTATTATAAATTTTATATTTATTATTTCATCCTCAACATCAAATATCTAGTATTTTCTTCATAAATTTTATTTTAATGTATTATATTAAATTTTATTATATCACCATAATGTTACTAAATCTATATTTTTATTTATAAGATTATTTTCGTGTAATATATTGTTTAGTTCAACAACTTCATTTTTATATTTTTTCATTAATTCTTTCTTGAACTTTTCATCTAATTCATATTTTTTCACTATAGTAATTTTGGAATTAATAAAATTTTTTATTTTATTATATACTTTATTTGGTAGTATTATTTTTGGTATTTTCCATAATATTGGAAATTCTAATATTTTCTTAATTTTTGGAAATATTACTTTTGTTTTTGGATTCTGAATACTAAATTCAGGTAAGAAGTTTTTATTATTAACTTCCAAAAATTTCAATATATTCTTGTAAACTGCTTTAGTATCATTTTTTAAATCATTAAATAATATTACTTTTATATTTTCTATTGGGAAAAGTTTTAAATATCTGTTTATCTGTTCTGAAAATTTTAATATTTCTGAATAGTATAAAATTGATGGAGAATTAATATTCTTAGGCAAAGAAATCCATTTTTTTCTTTCCTTTTCTAATTCTAAGGCTTTTGTAAATGATAATTCGTCTTCATAATAGCTGTGCAAGAATTGAGAATGTAGTGAATAAATAAAGTCTACAGGCTCTCTTAACATTATAATTATTTTTGAATCTTTATTAAAATTATAAATATTTTTAGCAGCTTTTTTAGAATATAAATTAAGCACAGTTGATTCTCAATAATATTTATAAGTTTTCTTTGTGTTAAAGATAGTTAAATATTCATCTAAATTTTTATATTTAAACTGGTTTAAATTAGAGTGGTTATTATTAAATTTTTTTGCTTCTTCAATTATATCACTACAAAAGAAATATGGCTCCTTGTCTTCACTCATAAAAATCTCAGGATGCTGAGATAGGTAATAGTGCATAGAAGTAGTACCACACTTTGGAGCTCATACTATAAAGAGATTTGGTTTATTCATTTCTTAATAATTATTACTTATATAATCCTTTAATACTTCTTTCTAGTCCCTCAAAACTTTGGTCTTTTGTTTTATAAATACTTAAATTTTATTAAATCTTTTTCATCAAATATTGCAAATCAAATTTTTATATTTTTATCTTTTAAATCAGGATGCTTATCTAGAAATAAGTTTACATTATCTATTAGTTGGTTTGTTTCAGCTTTGTTTATCCTGGTTTCATTTAATTTACATTCTAAAAAAACTATATTATTTTTTTCATCTGTATAGATTAAATCAATCTCATTATTTTTTCTATCAAGCCATGTTCATATTTTTGTAAACACAAAATCTAGATTTCACTTTTTGTTTTCTTCTATTAAAAAATCTTTTACTAAGTTTTCAAACTTAAATCATTTATATTTATTAAAATCACTTAGTGTATTATCTAGACATAAATCATATAGTCAAAGTTCAAATTTTTCTTTATTTGAATATATATATTTAAACCAAAAATTTAAAAAATTGTCTCTTATAGAGTATTTAGTAATATTTCTCTTTTTTTCTAAAATAGGTGATTTTACTTCTATTATATTATATATATCTATTAATTCTTTTAAATAAATATCTATTTCTCAAGTTCAAAGTCATACTTCTGACATTATTTCATTTCTTTTATTTTTTCATCTACTTATTACCTCTAATATTGCGAAAAATCTTTTATATTTTTGTCAAAATTCTTCTATAAGTACTTCTTTTCACTCATTTTTCAAAATGGCAAATTCATCAAAAAATAAGTCTTTTAATATATTTTTTAAATCATATTCTTTGTAATTTTCTCTATAAATAGATTTTAAATAATATGCTATTCCTCAAAAAATAGAGTAAATATCAAGTAAAATAGAATGATTATAATTTTCTCAAAATATATCTTTTAGGATTTCTATTTGAGTTTCTATATTAAATTCTGATAATAATAGGTTAAATGTAGATCTTTTGTACAATGGTTCTTTTGAATTTTCAAATATTTTTATCATCATTGATTGAATACTTCAAAGGACAATAATTTTATTTTTTGAATTATTGTGATATTGGTCTATTTTCTTTTGAAATATTGAAAAAATTGAAATGTCTATATAGTTAAAATTTTGAAATTCATCAATTACAAGTAAATCTATTTTTTCCTGTAAAAAGAAAAAGTCTAAAAAATCTTCTATTTTCTCAAAACTATATTTTATATTTGTTTTTTCATAAATATAATTTTCAAGTTTTTTTAAAAATATGTTTATGTCAGATTTTTCAGTAAATATATATAAAAAATCTTTTTTTAATATATCTTTATTTAAGTGATTTATAAGTTCTGTTTTTCATACTCTTCTTTTTCAAAGAAGATAAATAAATTCAAAATTATTTGATAGTATTTTTTTACTTAGAATATCAATTTCTTTTTTCCTATTATAGAATTTCATATTGATTTTTATAGTATAAACTATTTATAGTATAGTTAATTTATACTATAAATCAAATAGTTTTAATAATTATTACTTATATAATCCTTTAATCCTTCTTTCCAATCCCTCAACTTTATATCACTATTGTTTAGCAGTCTAGAGAATTGAGGCCTTTTAGCTTTGGTTTTGTATTCATCACTTCCGCAAGGATTTACTTTGATTTCTCTTCAGGTTAGTTTAAAGATTTCTTTTGCAAAATCAAACCATGTTACTTTGTCAACGGATGAATTAGAAAAATGAAAAGTACTTCATTTATACATATCTATATTTAAAATCATATCTATAATTGCATTCGCTAAGTCAACTGTATAAGTAGGAATTCAAAACTGATCATTTATAACTTTTAAATTATCGTGAGTTTCTGAAAGTTTTATCATAGTATTTACGAAATTTTTAAATTCTTTTCATCATCAATAAAGCCAACTTGTTCTTATTATAATTGTTTCATTGTTTTCTTCTTTAGAAAGTTTTTCTCATAAATATTTACTCATACCATAAGCATTTATAGGATTGCATTCATCATATTCATTGTAACCTTCTTCTTTTGTACCATTAAAAATATAATCAGTTGATATAGTGATAAAATCTATACCATATTTTTTTGTTATCTTTGCTAGATTATACACTCATAAAGTATTTATATCATAGTTTAGTTTCATACCTATATCTTCAGCATTATCAACTGCTGTATAAGCAGCACAATTTAAAACTATGTCAGGTTTTATATTTGATATAGTTTTTTCAATACTTGAAATATTTGTTATATCAAGATATTCTTTATCAAGTCAAATAATATCAAAAGTATCATTATACCTTTTAATAAAGTCTGAAGCAAACATTCATTTAGATCATGTAACAAGAATTTTTTTCATCTAAAAAGGATTATTTATATAAAAACCTTTTAGTGTAGGATTATTTTTATCTTTATCTGATAATTTAAGTTTTTTTATGCCATATTCAGACATAATATTTTCCCAATCTATTGCTATATCAGCATCATCATAAATAATTCCTCAATCTCACTCAGGATTATAATAATCATCACACTTATATACAAACTCTGTGTTATCTTCTAATGTAAGAAAACCATGAGCAAATCCCTTAGGGATAAATAATTGTTTTTTGTTCTCAGCAGAAAGTAAGACTCATACATACTTACCATATGTTGGGGAGTTTTTTCTGATATCTACAGCTACATCATAAACACTTCAAGCTACTACTCTAACAAGTTTTTCTTGAGTATTTATAGTTTGGAAATGAAGTCACCTTAAAACTCCTAAACTAGATTTACTATGATTATCTTGAACAAAGTCAGTATTAATTCAAGCATTTTTAAATTCTTTTTTACTATAAGTCTCCATAAAAAAGCCTCTTTTATCTCAATATACTTGAGGCTCGACTATGATTACTTCAGGTATATTAGTTTTTGTGAATTTAAACATTATTTTTTAATAGTTTTAGTAAATATTTTCAATAATTGTTTTTCTTTAGAGGTTCAGATAGTTTTTCTAATTCACTATCCGTGATATATCAGTTTCTCCATACAATTTCCTCAGGACAAGATATCTTTAAACCTTGTCTTTTTTCAATTATTTCTATAAAATTACTTGCTTCAAGCATAGATTCATGAGTACCAGTATCAAGCCATGCGTATCATCTATTCATTAACTCTACTTTTAAATCTCATTTATTTAGATATATTTGATTAACTGATGTTATTTCAAGTTCTCATCTGTCACTTGGTTTTATTTGCTTAGCAATTTGTATAACGTCATTTGTATAAAAATATAATCAAATGACAGCAAAATCACTTTTTGGATTAATAGGTTTTTCTTCTATAGAAAGGGCACTCTTATTTTTATCAAATTCCACAACTCAGTATCTTTCGGGGTCACTTACTTCATATCCAAATACAACTGATTTTCTTTCATTTTTAACTATATCAACACTATTTTTTAATAGTTTTGATAGTCATTGTCAGTGGAACAGGTTATCTCATAAAACAAGACAAACATCGTCATTTCAAATAAATTTTTCTCATATAATAAAAGCTTGAGCTAATCAATCAGGACTTGGTTGAACAGCATACTCTAGTTTTATTCACCATTTGCTTCCGTCTCAAAGAAGCCTTTTAAAACTATCACTATCTTCTGGAGTAGTAATAATTAAAATATCTTTTATTCAAGCTGTCAAAAGTGTACATAGTGGATAATAAATCATAGGTTTATCGTATATTGGCATAAGTTGTTTACTTATAGCCATAGTTATAGGGTATAGCCTAGTTCAACTTCATCAAGCAAGTATTATACCTTTCATGAGTTTTTATTTATTTAAATAATATTTTATTGTTTTTATTATTCATTGTTCAAATTTTATTTTTGGTTCCCAACCAAGTTCATTTTTTAACTTACAAGCATCAATTGCATATCTTAAATCATGACCTTTTCTATCTTCTATAAAACTTATATAAGTTTCATCTTTTCACATTTCTTGTAAGATAATTTTAGTTATTTCAAGATTTGTATATTCGTTATTTCATCAGATATTGTAAATAGATTTATTGTTGGCTTTTGTAAATACCTCCCATATAGCATCACAATGATCCTCTACATATAACCAATCTCTTATATTACTTCAATCTCCATAAACTGTAACAGGTTTATTATTTCTAAGTAAATCAATAAAATGAGGAATAAGTTTTTCATTATCTTGATTTGGTCAATAATTATTACTACATCTAGTTATAACATAATTTATTCAAAAAGTCCTACCGTATGCTTTTACAAGTAAATCTGAACTTGCTTTTGATGCGCTATATGGACTACTAGGGTTAATAGGAGTTAGTTCAGTAAAAAAACCTCAGTTTGGTAAATCTCAATAAACTTCATCAGTTGATATATGATGAAATCTGGTCATATTAAATTCTATATGTAAATCAAGTAGATTTTGAGTTCCTATTACATTTGTTTCAGTGAAAATAATAGGGTTTTTAATGCTGTTATCTACATGAGATTCAGCAGCAAAGTGTATTATATCAGTAGGATTATATTTTTCATAGACCTCTCTTAAAGCTTTTTTATTTCTGATATCTACTTGTTCAAAAAAATAATTACTAGAGCTTGTAACTTTTTGGTTGATGTTTTCAAGTTTTCATGCATAAGTTAAAGCATCTATATTTATAAAATCTATTTCAGGATAAGCTAAAACATATTTATTTAAGAAGTTTGAGCCTATAAATCATGCTCATCATGTAATTATAATTGTTTGTTTCATTAGAAATATCCATTATTAACTAAATAATCATAAACTCTTTTTACACTCTCATCAATAGACTCTTCTCAAGTTTTAAGTTCTATATGAGGGTTAGCAGGAGCTTCATATGGATCAGATATACCTGTAAAATTTGGTATAATACCTTCTCTTGCTTTTTTATATAATCATTTTACATCTCTATCTTCACATGTTTCTAAAGTTGCATTTACAAATACTTCTATATAATTTGAAACATGATTTTTAACCATAGCTCTTTCTGTTTCATATGGTGATATAAAAGTTGATATAACTCATACTCAGTTTCTACTAAGTAGTTTAGCTACAAATGCAACTCTTTCTAAGTTGGTTTTTCTATCTTCTTTTGTAAAACCCAGATCTTTAGTCAAGTTTTCTCTTACAATATCTCAGTCAAGTCTTTCTATGTGAGTGAATCACTCATCCGTTAGTCTGTTGTATAGATTATCAGCTACAGTTGATTTACCTGCTCCAGATAATCAAGTCAGCCACAGTACAAATCATTTCTTAGGTATTTTAGACATTTTATTTTAATTAGTTGTTACAATTTAATGATTCTGAAACGAGTCTAGAATGACAAAGGTTTAATTTACAAATTGGTTTTCTCACTCTATCAAGTATTCACTTATTTCTTTTCTCATAAAACTACTTGGAAGTATTTCTTTGTTTTGTATCTTTCTTCTTACTTCTGTTCATGATATATGCATCTTATCTGAGTCTGAGTGAGGACAAGTTTTATTTGTCGTAACTGTATTACATATGTTACAAAATCATGCATTTTCATACTTAAGGATTTTTATCTTTAACTCATCATCTCTAAAGTTATTAAAGATATTTTGTGCATCATATGTACCATAATAACTTCAAACTCATGCATGATCTCTACCAACTATCATATGTGTACATCCAAAGTTTTGTCTGATAATAGCATGTAGTACTGCTTCTCTAGGTCAAGCGTATTTAAAAGTAAGAGGAAGAGTTGAAAGATGTACACTATCTGGTTTATAGTAATTTTTTATAAGTCTTTCATAAGCTCCAAGTATATATTCATCTTTAAAATCTCATGATTTTTTCTTTCAGATCACTGGATTTATAAAAAGCCCATTACATCACTCAAGAGCACATTTTTGTAAATACTCGTGAGACACATGAGGAGGATTACGTGTTTGAAATGCCACTACTGTATTCCAATTTTTATCTTGAAATATTTTTCTGATTTCAACTGGTGAAAAATACTTAGGTAAATCTAGATTTATATCATCTAATAAAATTATATTTCAACCAATTAAGTAGTCTTTTAATTCATAAACCATTTTTACTCCAGGATGATCTTGTTCAATAGTTTTAAAAACATAATTAGCAAAATCTTTTTTTGAGTAAGAATATACCTCTATATTTTCTAAAATCGCTAACTTATTTCAAGAGCTATCTTTAAGTAGTATAGAATTTTGCTTTGATAATTCTATTTGCTTTTTATCAGTTTCACTTATATCAAGTACTATAGGTATAGGCCAAACTATTCAGTTTGTAAGTCTCATACTTACAAGTACAGATAAAAAATCATCTTTTCTTAAAAATCATG
Organism: Candidatus Altimarinota bacterium; assembly: GCA_028696815.1. Classification (GTDB taxonomy): domain Bacteria; phylum Patescibacteriota; class Gracilibacteria; order BD1-5; family UBA6164; genus JAQVGG01. The sequence goes on along the minus strand of JAQVGG010000002.1, from coordinate 37,925 downwards.
TAAGGGGAGAGTATGTTCCATTTGCTATATTGTGTAAATCAACTATTTGTTCATCATTTAGAGTTATTTCAAAATGTGGTTTTTCTGTTATCTTAGTTTTTTCAAAAATTATTAATTTACCTCCATGGGCTTGTATATTTTGTCTTATCATGTTTTATTTTAATTTATCTAATATAAGTTGATGATTTGTTTTATTTGTTCAAATACATCAATTTTCAAGATTTACCTGTTTAGTATTATATGTTATACAATTTCAAAGAGTATCAGTTACTTTTCATCCTGCTTCTTCTAATATAATTTGTGGAGCTACTAAATCCCACTCTTTTAGTTTGTTTGATAGATTTAAGTAGTTTCAAGCTTTACCTTCTGCTATCAATCAAAATTTAACTCATATACTTCAACAAGCTATAGCCTCAAGATTTAATTCTTCTATAAGTTTAAACTCTTTATCAGTAGTATGATTTCTACTGATGAGTATCTTATGATTTTTTTTATTTATTTCCAGTTTTATTGTCTCTCAATTTTCTTCTAAAAAACTTCATTTTCATGCTTGTGCATAATATAGCTTATTTTTAGCTGGAGCATATACTACTCACATGATAGGTTTTCAGTTTTTTACTAGTCATATCATGATAGAAAACTCTCAAGTTTTATTTATAAAGTCCTTTGTGCCATCTATTGGATCTACTACCCATAAGTATTCACTGTCAAGTCTATTTAAGCTATCCTTTTTTTCCTCAGAAAGCACTGGTATATAAGTATTTTCTAGTTCTTTAAGTATAATCTCATTTGCTTTTTTGTCAGCTATGGTTATAGGAGAATTATCTTCTTTTATTTCTACATCAAAGTCTCACTCATATATTTTCATTATTTCTTTACCAGCTACTAAAACTATTTTTTTAGCTATGTTTATCATTTCTTAGTCTTTTTATTTCTAAAATAAAAAATCTAAACTCTTTATAATTAATTATTACAAATAATCAAAAATAAATTAATCAGATTATGAATAAATAAATTAAAGAATCTACTCTGCTTATATTAACTAAATTTCAACTAAAAAAATATATTATTGTTCATACTATAGTCATAATACTTAGGTTATTAAATATAAATTTAAAATCTAAATTAGTTTTATATTCATTTCAAAGTACTTTTTCTTGTAAAAACCATATAAGTACCCATCAAAAAGATGTTGCTAAAGCAGCTCCATATACTCATATAAGTTTAATAAGTATAATATTAGTTATAAAATTAAATATTATACCTATAGATACTATTTTTAATCTTTCTTTTATTTTTCAAATTGAAGCAAGTATGTTTCAGTTTATCTGAAGTAAAAAGTTAAATATAAAAAGTAATACAGAGTATCTAAGTATAACTCATGAATCTATAAATTTTTCTCAAAAAAGGGTATAAGCTATAGCTGGTCAAAGTACAAAAAACATAGTATTAAAAGCTATTCAAATAGCTAAAAATATTTTTACAAAAATGTTTTTTACTAGTTTTATTTTTTCTATCTCTCATTTACTGTACATCTCTGAAAAAACAGGGAACAAAAACATAAAAATAGGTCCAATAATCATTATAGGTATAGATATAATACTCAGGTAGTTTGTGTAATATCAAGCATCTTTATTTCAAAGTAAATATATAATCATTTGCATATCTATTTGACTTAATATTGTGCTTGCTTGAGTACTTAAAAGTACTAGTAAAGCATATTTAAAAACTATTTTAAATAACTCTTTATCTATTGATAATTTTACTCATTTTAAGTATTTTTTATAGTATTTGAAATGAAAAAAAATATATGTAAATATTATTCATATAACAAGTCAAAAAATCCAAGCATAAGAGTAATTTATAATACTAGACTTATTTAGAACAAATATTCATATAGTAAAACTTAGTAAGGCAATCATTCTTATAAACTCAGTAATTTTATTTAAGAATGTATCTTGTATTGCTAAAAAAAATGTTGATATGACTTGACTTATATTTGATCATATAAAAAAAATAGAAAATATTTTTAGTACTTCGATAGCAACTGAATCTTTGAAATAGGTATTTGCTATAAATTCTGCTCAAAAATAAAACAACAAAAATATAAGAAAAGAAGTAAATAATTGTATAATAATTGTTAAAAACAATATAGTCTTTACTTTATCATATCTTTTTTCTATAACATATTGAGGTATAAATTTTTTTAAACTTTCTGTCATTCAGAAATCACTAAAACCTGACAGGAGAGTTATTAAACTTATGATACCATAAAGTATTCAAACTTCCTCTACTCTAAGTTCTCATGAAATTATTATCTTTATGATATATCATAAAGGTGCTATGATAAATGAAAAAAGATATAACCAAAAACCTTTTTTTAAGAACTTTTCAGTGAGTGTTGCGTGTTGTTCTATCATATACAAGAAGAAAAGTAAAAAGAGAGAAGTAAAGAGATTAAAGATATTTTAATCAATATTTATATTTATCAATGTAAATAATATTTTAGTGTTAAAAAACTTAAAACAAAATTGATTTTTAAATTATTTTCTTATGATTGAATTAACATTTTAAAATATAAAATAATTTATGCTTGAAAATATTTGAAAACTTTTTTTAGAAAATCCTTTTGGTCAAACTATTTGAATAATAGCTTTTCTAATCTCTATTTATAATTTTTTATTCTGTAAAGATAAGAAATTTATAATCGTTACTGCAATCGCTTCACTAGTATGGTGAATACACTTTTTTGCTATAGGTGCACTAGTTGCTTCTTATATAAACTTTTTTGATATATTTAAAAATCTAGCATCTCTTAAATGGGAAAGACAAAAGTCATGGATGTGGAAGTTTATATTTGCTTATAGTATCATATGACTATATACATTCTTAAATATAGATTTTTTAACTCTAACTATATGAGAGCTTAATTATTTTTCACTACTTCCTACGTTTTCTGCCATATTTTCAACTTATCTAGTATTTATGGTTAGATGAGTAAAGATGAAATTATGATTTTTACTTGTGGTACTCGCATGGCTTATTTACAACTTAGCATTTGGAAGTATCGGATGAGTAATGACTGATTTGAGTTTACTTGTAGCTTGATTAATTTGAACTTATAAAGATACTAAAAAAGCTGCTTCAGAGCTAGGATAAAAAACTTACAAACTTTTAGAGACCGGTCTTTATTTACTAAGACCAGTCTCTTTTTATATTTTTGAGATTCTATTTTTATGTTAAAAACTGCTTTACATTTTTTCATATACTTATAAACTCTTTTGCGTTTTTAAATATATTTCTTTACTAATATTACCATGGTAAATTATTTATTAAAAGTTTTAGCTTTAATAGTATTTTCATTTGTTGTGATATTTATCTACTATATGCCATCTTTATGACATGTAGAAAACTTTGATGGTTATATGAGCTATGCTGTAATTATGCTAGTTATCTACTCAATATATAAATACTATCAAATAAGTTTTGGAGGTGATAAAGTTAAGTTTAGTTTAGTCTGAATCTTATGATTTTTTTTGCTTCATCTTTTTATACTTTCAACACTTTTTTTCTCATATAATGGTTTTTCACTTTGATATGGTTTAACTTTGTTTTTCAAAATAATTTGATATAGCATAATTCCTATAATCATAGTTTTTTTAAATGTGTCTTTTTGAAAAAAGCTTATAAACTTAGCTTGAATAGATAGAGATAAATACAGTTTCCATATAGAAGAAGATAAAAACTGAATTTATACATTTTTATTTTCTCTTGGTCTTTGATTTTTTTCTTTTTTAACTTTATTAACTGTATTGTGAATTTTCTGATTTTATAATTTATTTACAGTATCTGCTTTAATTATACTTTTTGGAATATTTTCATTTAGAGAATTAAAAGAAGTTTGGAGATGATTTTTGGATTATAGAATTACATATACAAATCATGATCTAAAATCTGATAGTTTGATTAAAAATATAGCGCTTAAACTACTATCAACAGAGTTTTTATTTATAGTAGCAACTCTTATCATATCTATAAATCTTATAAGTATTGTTAGACCTATGCCTATTGGTTGGGATGATTTATGAGTATATATGAACTATCCAAGACAGATGGCTTATGCATGACAAATTTTTGGTTTATGATGAATGTATGCTTGGCAAGTTTTTACAGGTATTGGTTATATGATTTGAGAACCAAATCAAGCTTTTTTCTTAAATAATTTATGATGAATACTTAGTTTTATATTAATTATTTTAGTATTATCAGACTTAATCAAATCAGAAAGAAAAACTCTGATTAATATACCTTTACTTCTTGCAACTCTTTTTATATCTCTGCCAATGATTATTTTTCAACAAGCAAAAGATATGAAACTAGATGCTTGATTATTTTTTATAAGTCTTATAGCTCTTTATGTACTTTATAAAACATTTTTTACTGAGCTGTTTGAGAAAAAACAAAGTATTATATCAAAACTAAAAGAAAAAATAGGTATAGAAGATAAAGAAAAAAGCACTATATTATTAAAGATATTGTTTTTAATTTGAATATTGGCATGACTTGCTTTTACAATCAAATTTACATCTCTTTTACTTATATCAGCAATTATATGAGCTTTATTTTATATAAAAACTGGATGATTTGGTTTTATATGATATCTTTGAGTATTTTTTGCTGTATTTACAAAATTTGGATTATGGAAATACATGAATGTAGTTTATCCAGTGGATAATACAGTTTTAATAAACTCTTTTTCTATTATATCATTTATAATATGAGCTGTATTTTTATCAATTTGAGTAAAAAGAAATACTATATGAGAGTTTAAAAAACTTTTAATAAGATTAGGTGTGTTTTTACTTTGAGTTTTTGTAGCTATGTCTCCGTGGATAGCAAAAAATATATACGAATCATGATGAGATATATCTATTTCTAAAATATTAAATGGTAGTGCTGAAAGATTTGTAGTTGATTATGAAAAAATATACACTCCTGAAGAGAAAAAAGAAATCGATAATAATTATTCGTTTTGAAAGATGTCAGATGTATGACAAACAACAAATGAAGATTTTTGAAGATATTTTTGATATGAAGAGGGAATAAATAATTATGTAAAACTTCCATGGAATCTAACACTTCAATTAAATCAAGGAGGTGAATTTACAAATATATGATTTCTATTTTTAGCTTTACTTCCAGCTATACTTATATTTTTACCTTTTAGAAAAGAGTACTATAGTTTAGCAGTAGTTACTTTTTTGGTATTAGAAATTTTATTATTTTTGATACCTGTTACTAAAGAGTACCTTACATGACTTATGTCTAGTATAACTTTACCTTTTTGATACTTGGTACTTTTATGAATATTTATAGCTATTACGTCATATTTACTATTTTTACTGAAACACAGTAAATTGATGACGCTTTTTAGGATAAACTTAGTATTTACATCATTTTATGTATTTCTATGGGCTATATCAGCATTTTGAGTTGTATGGTATGGTATCATGATGTATTTTGGATTTTTGATTATGATAGGTATATCTCTGCATTATATGACTTGATATAATGATGAAAAAGATACAAAAGAGCTAAATGCTAAATTTTTCTGAGCGGGTATTATACTTATTATTTTTTGAGTTTGGTTTTTAGCTTCAGTAGTACCACATGCATTTAATAATTTGAAAAATGCACAATATCCGTATTATAAATCTTCTCAATATACAAAAGAAGAACTTGTATTTGGATACCACCATGATTATTTAAAAATGCTTTTTACTCTAAATATAGCTAAGGATAAAAGAGAAGAGTTTATATTATCAAAACTAAATGATGATAATTTAAAAAATATAATTCAAAACTATACTTGAGATATCTATGCAGTAAGTGAAATCTTAAAAATAATTGAAGCATGATCTTTTGAAAAGATATTTTCAAAAGATGTATTAGCTAAGTTTGATCAAAATAAATTAAACCTACTAAAGCAAAAAGCTAGAGAGTCTAAACTAGCTATATACAACGGAATATTAAAACCATCTTTAGAATATAAGAATAGTGAAGGCGTATATAGAATCTGAACGTTTTTAAGATATTTTATAGTTGATAATAATAAAAGACTATATGAGGATGCATTGATAGTAAGTTTTGATAAGTATATCAATAGTGAAAATGTAGATAAGACAGTAGATAAAATGAAAAAAATTTGATTAAGTTATTTACTTGTGGATTTAAATGCTGCTACAATAGATCAAGATCCAAGACATGATCTAACAAGGAGATATGAAAATCTACTTAAAACGTTTACTTCTGAAAGATTAACTTTAGTAGAAACTGATAGTATATGTTTAAAGTATGCGTTAGAAAAATATAATTTATCTGATAAAACAGATGAAGATTTAAAAGAATATATGATTCTTGCAGGAGTTAATTTTGAAAGCTATACAGAAGATTGAGAGACTATTTGAAGACAAAATAAACAAATATATTGTTATCAATCAATTATAAACACAATTAACTCATGAGAAGTTTTAAAAAATAAGTACTCGTATCTAAATGAGATAAAAGATACTTTAATATCTAAAAAAGATGAGCTTGATACTGAAGAAAAACAAGTTTATGAAGTATCAAAATTTGCACCACACTGAGCAAGAGTACTTTTTGAGATAAGATAATAAAAATGCTGAACTTAAGTTCAGCATTTTTGTAAAAGTTTAGCTTCTTTTTCTTCTAATACTCTATTAGCTTCATGAATAGTCTCGACTAAAACTCATATTATGTTATCATGATAACTCATAGAAAAAAGTGTAAGTATATTTGCATTTGTTCTTTCTATAGTTTCTCTAATTTTATCTGGACTTAAACTATGTAGAGTTCTAAGGTTATCTATATTATCTCAAGCTTTTAATAATAGAGCTAATATTTTTAAAATGTTTTCATGTCAGTCTCAATCCAACTTTGTTAATTCTTTAAGCCTAGCATGATATTCTTCATCTCTCTCTTTTTTACTTGCAAAATCTGCTAATGGTTTTTTACTTACATATTCAACAATAGTTGCGACATCTTTTCATAATTGCTTATCTTCAAATATAGATTCAATATCCTCCCTTGTTGCTTCAGTGTCTTCTATTACATCATGAAGTATAATAGCACAAATAAGTTGAGAAATATAGTCTTCAGGAATACATTGTCTTAATTCTTTAAATACAATATGTAAACTTCTTTTTAAATGCTCTATATAATCTTCTCATGAGTTACGAGTTTGTCCTTTATGTCTTTCTTTTGCAAACTTAAATGCATTTTTGAAATTTCTTGTTATTATTGATTTTTCTTTTTCACTTATAAAAAAACTATCTTCTATTTCAAAAATAGTGCTTAAAAGAGTTTCTACAGAATATTGAGGGTAATTATGTTTATCTGCAATACTTCTATTCATAATAATTTATATCAATCTAAATTTTAATTGGAAAAAGAATTATAATTAATTTTAAAAAGATTTCAAATATATTTTTTTATCGTTTAATATATAAAAAGAGGCTTATTTTTTTAAGTCTCTTTTTTGTTTTAAAATAGATGATTTATAGATATTTTCTTTGTAAGGAGATAGTCTGATGATGTGAGTTTCAAGATTGTTTTCTTTAATGTATTTATTAAGTAGCTCAATAAAACCTACTTGATCATATCAAAGACATACCACTTTTGGCTTGTACTGTTTGATTACTTTTAAAGGATCATCTAAATCTCAAAGTAAAACTATATCTGAAACTCATAGTTTCTTTATATTTTCAAGTCTAGTTAGTTCATCATGAAGAGGAGTAGTATTTTTTAGTTTTTCTACATTTCCATCTCTTGCTATTATAGTTATCAGCTTGTCTCAATACTTCTTCGCATTATTTAGATAAAATTCATGTCCTGGGTGAACTATATCAAAAGTTCCAAAAGTGACTATATAATCAGTGTTGCTTTTTGCAAAATCTACATCTTTTTGTATCTGATTTTTTAATTCTTCTAGAGAATCAAACTTCTTATTTTCTCTTATCTTATACAAAAGTACTATTTCTATCTCTTTTCAATAAATATCACTTGCAAAACCAAAAAAATGAGCTTCAAAAAGTCATTTTTCTTTTAGATAAACTCATGCTCAAGCATATATATTTCCATCAATTATTAAGTTTAGTTTGTATGTCCCATCTTCTATGTCTTTATTATCAAGGTCTATATTAGCTGTAGGAAATCAAATCTTGCTTCAAAGAGTTTTTCATCTAATAACAGTTCATTTAATTATTTGATACATTTATAAATAGATTTTAGGTTGTAGGCGACAGGTAGTAGGTGACAATAGTGAAAAATTATCCTCTTATTTTTACTAATTCACTAAGTAAATTTAATCAACTAACTGCTGCTGAATAATTTACTCTAGCTTCTACTTGTTCGAAATTTTCACAAGTTAGTATTCAATTAATCATTGCTGTTTTACTTTCAATACTTATATTCATAATACCTCTAGCTGATTCTCAAGCAACCATATCATAGTGAGTAGTTTCTCATCTAACAACTACTCATAAACATATAATTAAGTCAGGTTTTTTAATCTCAATTATTTTTTTTGTGAAAGCAGGTATTTCAAATGCTCCAGGTACATTGTATCTTTCAATATTTGAAAATCAGTTTTCTTTTAAAAAGTGTTCGTTTAAAGCTTCCAATCTAGAAGTATAATCTCTGTTAAATTCTGAAGTTATAAAAACTATTTTTATATTTTTATCTATTTTGTTTATATCTTTTAGAGGAGTTTTATAATCAGACATTTTTTTGTTTTTAAATATTAAAATTAATTTTTAGTTATTTTTTGAACATATTTACCAAGCATATCAAATTCAAGATTTACAGCGTCTCAAACTTTTAATTCTCAAAGATTTGTTATTTCTTGAGTTAGAGGAATAAGACTTACAGATAAAAAATCATCTCAATTATCAACTATTGTAAGACTTACTCAATTGATTGTTATGCTTCATTTGTCGATTATATTGTTTTTGTATAGTTTATCAAAATTAATATACAAAATCAATGAACCATCACTTATAAAGTCTATTTTTTCTACTTTTCAAGTTGTATCAACATGTCCAGTAACAAAATGTCATCCCATCTTGTCTCATAATCTCAAGCTTTCTTCTACATTGAAATAATCTCAAGGTTTTTTCTCTCAAAAATTGGTTTTTTTAAGACTCTCTTTCATAGCAAAAAAGCTATATTTTTCTTTATCCGCTTTTTCAATAGTCATACAAGCTCAGTCATGAGCTATGCTTTCTCATATCTCCATATTCCTTCAAAAAGTATTTTCAATCGTGAAAGTTCAGTTATCTATTGATAATATTTTTGCTTTTGAGCTTATAATTCAAGTAAACATTTTTATTTTGATTAAAAATTAAACCTTATATTTTTCCCAAAACTTTTCTCTAAACTCTTCAAATCTGTTTTCCAGAATAGCAACTCTTGCTTTTTTAGCTAGATTTACAAGAAAATAAAGATTATGATAACTTAGTAAGTGCATTCAAAGTATCTCGTTTTCAGTTATAAGATGACGAAGATATCATCTTGTGTAATTTTTACATGTTTTACAATCACAGTCAGTGTCTAATAGCTCTTTTGATGTTTTCCATTGCTCATTTTTGATTTTTATATTTCAAGTGCTGCTAAACGCAACTCAGTGTCTACCAAGACGAGTAGGTAAAACGCAATCAAACATATCTATTCATCTATATATTCACTCTATCAAGTCTTCTGGAGTTCATACTCACATTAGGTATCTTGGTTTGTTTTCTGGTAGCGTATCCTTCATTATATCAAGTATTCTGTACATATCTTCTTTGGATTCACCAACTGACAATCATCATATTGCAACTCAAGGTGTATCAAGATTTCCTATAAACTCTGCTGACTCTTTTCTTAAATCATCATATATAACTCATTGCACAATAGGGAATAGTGCTTGAGGATACAATCAAGCCTCTGCTCTTTTCTTTTCATTTTCTTTCCATCTTTCTACACATCTAACTGCCCATCTATGAGTTCTATCCATAGCAGCTTTTGCATATATTTTTGTACTATCTCAAGGTGCACATTCATCAAATGCCATTATGATATCAGCTCAAAGATTTGATTGTATATCCATCACATTTTCAGCAGTAAAATAATGTTTTGAACCATCTATAAAGCTTCTAAAATGTACTCAATCTTCAGTAATTTTTACAAGACTTTCACTACTTTTGTATCAGTTTCAAGCAGTTTGTCACAATGAAAATACTTGAAATCATCCTGAATCTGTAAGTATTGGTTTGTGATAATTTTGAAACTCGTGAACTCATCAAAAATCTTTTACTATTTCATCTCATGGTCTTAAATATAGGTGATATGTATTATTTAATATGATTTCAGCTCACATATTATCTAAATCTTCTTTTGTTATAGCTTTTACACTTGCTTTTGTTCATACAGGCATAAAAACAGGAGTTTTAAAACTCCCATGAGCAGTAAAAAACTCTCAAGCTCTAGCGTTAGAGTCAGTATTTTCTAGTTTAAATTCAAACATTTATAGGTTGCAGGTTATAGGTTGTAGACTATAGGATTTTAGATAAAAAGAAAAAAAATGCAAGTACGGATTTTAAGTTTAGTAGAAATATAAAAAGCATATTTATTTTTAATAAATATGCTTTTTATATACTTAAACCAAAAACCTAGTACCTATATTTTACAACTCTATTTTAACTTTTTCATTTTTTTCCATCTCATCAAGCTCATTTATCATACTTTCAAGCATTTTTTTATTTTCTTCTTTTTTAATAAACCTTTCTTGTTCTTGAGTATTTGTGTAAAAATTGTGTTCATATAAGAAATCAAGAGCCGAATGATGCCAATCAGGATCTCTTATTTTTATATTTTTGATGTTTTCTAACTCCTTTTTCAAGTTATTTGTTTTTTGGAAAAAATCTTCTCTTCATAAATTATCCAAATCAGAGTCTTTAATAACTTCCTCCATTATGTTTTTAGGATTTTTATATTCTGGGTCAGTAGCCAAAATCAACTCTTCTACTATCTTGATTTTGTCTTCAGGATAAAGTGATGCTCTTAAAAAATTTTTTGCAATTTTAGCTCAAATAGGCTCATTGTCATCATACTGTATGATAAATCATGTATCATGAAAAATTCATGCAATTCATAGCATCTCAATTTCTTCTTTACTTAATCATTCTTTTTCCCCTAAATACATAGCTCTTTGCATCACTTCAATAGCATGTCAATATTGATGATAATAATGATGTTCAAGCGGAGATAACAGGGTATTTACGTATTTTTTTGCTTTATGTAAAATGTCTTCTTGCATATTTTTTATCTACTAATAATTTTAATAACATCATTGTATCATATGATTAAACTTAATGCAATTAAAAGAATAAAAAATAATAAGTGAATTATATTTTCAGATTTTTCAGAAATAAATTTAAATCAAAATGTCTTATGAATTAATCAGTTTAGAGTTATAAAGACAAATCTTCATCAATCAAGAGCTGGTATTGGAAGTAGGTTAAAAACTCAAAGATTTATGCTTATGATAGCTCAGATTATAAGTATAAACTTAAATCAAGCTTCAACAGAATTACTTATAAAATCAACTATTCAAATTGGTCAGCTTACTTGACTAATAGCTTCTTCTCTTTGCTCTGGAGTATCAGGATTAAATATCTTTTTTCCTAATAATCAGATTCATTTAAATGTTAGGACTATTTGACTATAAGTCTCAGTTGTTCAGTACTTTATAGACTCAAAAATAGAATAATTGTATTCAAAATTTTCATTTATCTTTATATTATCTCACAAGTAAGCTCAAATCTTTCAATCAGAAGATGGAGTTACTTTGACAGACCTCACCCCTAACCCCTCTCCTTTGTTAGGAGAGGGGGAAGAAGATTGTTCTTGCTCCTTCTCCTCCAAAGGAGAAGGTTGGGATGAGGTATTTAATATTAACTCAATCTCTTCTCAAGCATGTTTTCAAACTAAATCTATTACTTCATTAGGACTATTAATTGTTAATTGCTCATTATTAACTATTACATGAGTAAGTATATCTCCTTCATTAATTCAAGCATTTTTTGCAATAGAATCCTCTATTGGATACAAAGCTACTCACTCTCACTTTATTAAAATTCAACTTTCTAAAGCTTGTTCGTAAGTAGGTATAAGTTTTGATTCAACTTCAGTAGGGATGACTGTGTTAACTCATACTGGTTTTACTCAAAAGAAAAATAGTAGTGAAAATATAAAAATAGCTAGCACAAAGTTCATAAATACTCAGGCAAGTATGATAATACTTTGCTGCCAAGCTGGTTTGTTAAACAAAGCTTCTTTTGAGTTTTTATCTTGCAAGAGTTGTGGATTTTCTCCATACAATCTCACAAAACCTCAAAGTGGTAGCCGATTTAAACTAAACAATGTTCATTTTTTATCAGTAAAAAGTTTTTTAGCACGTGGTGGTATACCAAGTCAAAACTCTTCAACTTTTACTCAAAACTTTCTAGCAGAAGCAAAGTGTCCCCATTCGTGGACTAGTATCACAATTGAAAATATAATTATTGCAACGATTATTCAAAGGAAGATCATAAGTATAGAATATAAGGTGTAAAATGTAAAATTAGGTACCGGTCTCTAGTTTTAGAAAGCAATAATTTTAATTTTTTATTTAACTTTCAAGTAATAGAGACCGGTACCATAATTGATGCCTAGGTATATTATACTAATTTTTTAAATATTTCCACACTATCTAACTCCTCCCAACTAACATCATCTCTACCGAAGTGTCAATAAGTTGCTGTTTTTTGGTAAATTGGTCTTTTTAAATCTAGTTTTTTAATTATTCCATTTGGAGTTAAATCAAAATTTTCTCTGATAGCTTTGATTATATCTTTTCTACTGACTTTTTCAGTTTCAAAACAATCAACAAAAACAGAAACTGGTTCGGCTACTCAGATAGCATACCCAAGTTGTACCTCACATTTATCACATATACCTGATGCTACTATGTTTTTTGCTAGGTATCTTGCCATATAAGCTCAGCTTCTATCAACTTTTGAAGGATCTTTTCCAGAAAAAGCTCAACCTCAGTGTCTACCTATTCATCCGTAAGTATCAACTATTATCTTTCTACCTGTTAGTCAACAATCTCATTTTGGTCAACCAATAGTAAATTTTCAAGTAGGGTTTATATGTATAGTAGTGTTTTCATCTATCAAATCTCCAAGTACTCATTCTATAACATGTTTTTTAATTCATTTTCTTAATTCTTCCTGTGAAATCGATGCTTTATGTTGATTTGAGATTACTATAGTATCAACTCTTACAGGTTTATTGTTGTGATACTCAACTGTTACTTGAGTTTTTCAGTCTGGTAATAAGTAGTCTAGTATACCGTCTTTTCTAACTTCTTCTAGTTTTTTACTTAGTTTATGAGCAAGACTTATAGGAAGAGGAAGATAGTTTTCTGTTTCATGAGAAGCATATCAAAACATTATTCATTGGTCTCATGCTCAACCTGTATCAACTCATTGAGCTATATCTGGAGATTGAGAATTTATAAGTATTTGTACAGATACATCATCAGCACTAAATCAAGCTTCTAAACTGTCATAACCTATATCTTTTACTACTTTTCTTGCTATATCTTGGAAGTTTACCCAAGCATTTGTAGTTATTTCACCACTTACAATTATAGTTCAAGTTGTAGTTAAACATTCACAAGCTACTCTAGAGTTTGAATCTTCTTTTAAACATGCATCAAGTACAGCGTCACTTATCTGATCACAAATCTTATCTGGGTGTCAGCTTGTTACTGATTCTGAAGTTATATAGTGTTTCATTTGGAAATTTATTAAATAATAAAAAAATAACTTTTCCCTACAAAAACAGGAAAAGTTATTTTTCAAATTTAAATTATTAATTGAATTATATCTTTTCCCGCTTTAGCGGGATAGGATTTAGCACCTTGTCCTATATTTGGGGTAGGTTGCTGGAGTGATTAATTTTAAGACATAATTTATTTGAAAAATATAATTATAGACTTAATTTATGCGAGCCTATTCTCTTTCACTCTCTCTTGATATATTTTTAATCAAGTGAGCTGATGTTAATTAAAAAAACTTTTTTTTCAAATTTTTTTGATTTTTTATAGTAGACAATTTGATTTTTTAGCTTTAAAATGGTATACTAAATAAAATATATTTTAAAAATAAAAGTATTATGGTATCAGATAATCATAATTGAAAAGAAAAACAAGAGGGGAAAGAGATAACTCCTGAACAAAATGTAAAGAAAGAATCATTAAAAAATAGGTTTATTAAAAGCTTCATCAAATTTCATTACAACAGAGAAAAATGATGATGAACTGAGTTTTTAAATACTATTTCAAAAGCTTGAGAAAAAAATACTCAGATAACTAAAATGCTTGAGAGATATTCTTCATGAATAGAGGAGTTTAAGTGAATTGACTTAAATTCAATAACTTATAATGAATTGATGTCAGAAATAACTTGAAAATTATTACATTTAAATAATTGTAGAGTAGAATTTAAAAAGAAGATACTAAATGAATATGATATAACACCCCATAAATATACTTTAGAAATACTTAAACATGTTGAACAACTCAATGAAAAAGAAATAAAAAAATTTATAGTGTCTGATGAATTAACTTGAAATTTTTTAGCAAAACTACTATGAAAGAGACCTGATAGAAAAGAGTTGTTAAATAAATTAAAAAATTTTAATTTATCTAAAGATAGATATGATAAACTTCCTGATAAGGCAAAAGATGCTTTAGCTTTTTTTTACAATAAAGTTAATAACTTTTACAGTTTATCTACTTTTGATATTCAGGAATTATTTGCATTATGAGTTTTTAGAAATGAAGAAAAAATAGATTTTGTAAAACAGTTTTTACCTGCTATTACTTTAGCTGAAGCTTTAAAGTTAAAACTAATTAACAAAAAAACTGCTGAAGAGTATAAAAAAGCAGTTATTTTAAAATGATTAGCTTGAAATGAAAATATAAAATTAGATGAAACTGATGTTGATTCATTATTAAATAGTCTTAGAGATGAAAAAATCTACATAGACATTGAGAAAGTTGTTAAGAGTCCTATGGATGCTATGAGAATTATGAGCTCAAGATGAGAATCAATTAAAAATATAAGAGATGATTTTAATGCAGTAATTGCAAATGCACAATGATTATATGAAAAATGATTATCAAGAGATTTTGATAAACTAAAAGCTGATATATCAAAGCTTTGAAAAATGAGTTTTGAAAGTTTAGAGAAGTTCAAAACTTGAAATATAATAGCTATAACAGAAAGAAGCACTTCTGCAACCAAAAAAGAACAATGAATTGCAGAAAGAGAGGATACTACAAGATACTTTGTTTTAGAAGATGATTGAGTAGAAACGTGAAAAATGAAGTTAGTTCCAAGATGAACAAGCTCTTCTTATGATACATCTTTAGATAAACCAATATATCTAGAGTATAATAAATTTATCTCTCTTTTAACAAGGTGATTAGATGTAGTTGATGATTATTGAGAACCAGTTAGAACAGTAACTGCAGCAAAAGTAGAATCTTTTACTCCTGAAGAAATAAATGAAAAGATACAAAAATTAGAAATACAAGAAGATACTGATAAATTTACTCCAGTAAGTATTGAAAGGTTAACAGAGCAAAGAAAATTAAAATATGCAGAGATAAAAGAAAGATTAGAAAGTGAATTGGATGAACATTGAAATAAAAAATGGGATGATAACAAGATAGAAGAGTTACTTGAAGAAGATGAAGAACTAAAGAAAATAGATAAAGAAATACAAGAAGCACCAGATTTAAATTTATCTTGACTTACAAAAAAAATAGATGAGCTTGATGAAGCTTGAACTAAATATTTATTTGGGAAATGAGTTACTTTTCAAGTTTGACAAGAGTGATCAAAAGATTTTTGAATTTATACTGTTGTATCTACAGATAATTGAGAAATAGTACTTGAATCTATTATATGAAGAGAACCTCCAATAAGTTATCAAGATTTTTATAATGCATTTAAAGAAAAAAAAGCAAAAAGAACTTCAAATGTTTGTATAGATTTTTCAGGATTAATAGAAGCTGTTGGTTTAGATGATCCAATAAGTAGTATTTGGAAACAGTTCGAATTTAAAGATTGAGCAATTCAGAAAAAAGAATGAACAGCAAAAGAAAAAGTGGAGTATCCATTTTTGGCATCTATTGACTCTGAAGAACTTTTACAAATCAAAAATATATCTTGAGATAAAGTCACTTTTTATGCATGAGATATAAAATCGAAAAAAGATGAAAAAACTAAAAAATCAATAACAAGTTATTGAGTAGATAAATCAAGAACTTTTACAGTTACTTTGTGATGGTTACATACATATATAAAAAATCATAAACTAGTACCAAGAAATTTTGAAAAAGAGTGAATAGATGAAAGAGAAGAAAATATACCAGAAATAAAAGGAAGAAAAAAGAAATTTTTCTCAAGTTTATTTAGTAATTTTAGTATTGCTGAAATCATATCTTGATCAAAGATGTGATTAGAGGCTTTGCAAAATTATCTAAAAGAGTGAAATGATAACCATGCTGCTAAGTTTGCATCAGGAGTATTTTGAAAATTTTTACCAGAGGGAGTTAGAAGAGACTTGAAAGCTAGAGTGGAACAAACTGAAAAAAAAGCACAAGATGAATACATAGAAAAATTAAAATCTGTTGATTCTTCTGATGCTAGTTTTATGATAGAATCATGGTTGCTAAACAAAAGTTCTCCAGAATATAAAAAGGAGGCTTGACTTATATTTATGATGGAAAAATACTGAACACTTTATGCAAAGTGATGACTTGCTAAGTATAAATGAAAATTTTTATGGTATAGAGCTCTTGGTTGAGAAGTATGAGATGCACTATACAATGATATAAAAGCTGAACAAGAAGCAGGTGATCTTCCATTTAACGAAGATTATTTAGTATATAGACTTCTAGTTAAACAGTGTAAATGAGAATTAAAACCAGTTAGAAGAACTAGATTGCATAAAGAGTATAAGAGATTAAGAGCTCAATGAAAAAAAGATGAGATGGATACTTGAAGAAATGATGCAGCTGATGAGAGAAATATAGAATGAAGAGTAAAATGAGGTATGTGAGAACTAGAATGATGAACATACCCAAATGCTATTGGTTGGCTTGAAAAAGTAGTAGAAAAATGATGATCTATGCATGTTATGAGTAAAATCCCATTTATAATGGCATTTTCTTGAATTGCTTATGGATTTGATCATGTATTGATACTTGATGCTTTAAAAAGTTTTAATGGAAAGTGATATCTTTTACCTATTACTAGGTTTATGTCCCATGTGTCTGACATGAATCTATTAAATGAAACTATAAGAGAACTAGCAATTAGAATAGAGGCAAGATCTTGAGGTAAGTATGATTGAATGTGAACAATGGCTACAGAGATTTTTAGCGAGATGAAAGATAATTCTATTAAAGACTTTGATAAAATTAAAAAAACTGAGAAATTTTTTGATAAATACTGAGAAGTGCTTACTAGATCTTTATATATGCTTAATGATTGAAAAACTGACGATGATTCTTCTCTATCAAAAATAATCTTTTTTGAAAAAGATGCTTGATATGTAGATGAAAAGTGAATTAAACAAGAAAAATGAAACCAAGTATTTAAATCTTATTATGATACATTTAGAACATTGATAGATGCAGATACAAAATGGGACAATAAAGATACCATGACAGATGCATTTAGAAAGGCTTGAACTTCTTGATTTCATTTACAAAATGCAAGTAAAAATGTTAAACAAGATCAATGATGAGGTTTTAGAAATTTGGAGATGTGAGTATATATGTGGGAGGAAATATCTGATGAATTTGATGCTATTGTAAAAAGAGATTATAGTATGTACTGAGAAGATGCAAAGAAAAAGCTTCTTGAGGATGATTTAAGACAGTTTTTATCATGATTACTTGAGCTTCATTCTTCTAGAGATGATTTGTTAAAAGCAATTGTAAAGAAATCTTCTGCAATATGATACAAATTAAGATATTGGTGAATAGATATGCTTGAATTATCAAGACTTACAGATTATAGAAGGATTTTAAAATCATCAAGATGAGGTGTAAAATCCCCAGTTGATGGATTAATTGAAAAGTATGTTAAAAATATGACATCTGGAAAAGATTATTCTAGCGAAGCACTCGTAGAAGATACAGATTACTCTAGGATGTTTGAAGTAACAGAATCTACAAAAAGAGCAACACATAATACTCTATTAGAGTCAGATGAAGATTAAAAACTAAAAAACTCAAAGCTATGCTTTGAGTTTTTTAGTTTTCCCGGTTAGTTAATGTATGATTAAGCTCTACTTTATGTGGTGCATTAGAAGAGCTATCTTTCCATTGAACTATTGAAGATATTTCCATTTTTTGATTATTTGAATCTCAGCTAGGATAGTTAACTTTTATTTCCCTTGTAAAAATCGGAGTAAAATCAATTCATCAAGTTTGAGTGTAAAGTCAGTTAATATCTTTTTTAACTCTAAAATCACTTATGTATGATCAACTTCAAAAAGTTCATCAACTTTGAGAATTTAATTTCCATCTATTATCTATATCTTGATAAATTATATAACTTCAAGCTATTATATCATTTGTACTTGTATCATCTCAAACACAGTTTGGATTATAGTTTAAAGTATTCCAGCAGTTATCTGGATCAGCCTTGAAAAGTAGCCAGTTTGTATCTCTTATATTTTTCATAGCCTCAATTCATTCTCTTGCTATTTCAATTGCTTCTATTCTATTTTTTGTTGAAGCAGATAGTTTAGTAGAGCTATCATATATGCTATACATTCAAATAACTCATGTTATTATAACAAGCATAACTATCATAGCTTCAATAATTGAAGTTGCTTTTTTGTTTAGTTTCATATTTACATTTGATAAAAATCAATATAATTTATATACTTTTAAATAATATATCAAATAATTAATTAAATGCAAAAAATTTCAATACATGATGAAGATAAATTAAAAGAGTTTTTATCTCAAAATAAAATCCCACCTTTTAGATATAGCCAGATAGAAAATGCTATTTATAAAAATTTTATTACTGATTTTAATAAAATAGAGACAATTCCTAAAGATTTAAGAGAAAAGCTTAAAGAAAACTTTTTTTATGATTCTTTAGAAATTGATATGCAAAAAACTTCAGAAAATGGGCAAACTACAAAAATACTTTTTAAAACAAAAAGCCCTCACCCTAACCCTCTCCTTTGAGAGGAGAGGGAACAGTACGAATATATCGAAGCTGTTATTATGAGGCATCTAACAGGTAGAATAACTCTTTGTGTTTCATGTCAGGTTGGGTGTCCTATGTGATGTAGTTTTTGTGCAACTTGAAAACTAGGGTTGAAAAGAAATTTAGAGTTTTATGAAATAGTTGAACAAATAATGTATGCTGCTAAACTAGTAAATGAGCAAGGAGGAGTTTTGAGAAATATAGTTTATATGGGTATGGGGGAACCTATGCTTAACTATGATAATGTTAAAAAATCAATAGATATAGCAACAGCTCAAAAAAAGATAAATATAGCAAATAGAAGAGTAACAATTTCAACTTGTTGAATAGTTCCAGGAATTAAAAAATTTACTTTAGATTTTCCTCAGACTAGCCTTGCTATATCACTTCATGCTCCAAATGATGAGATAAGATCAAAGATAATGCCAGTTGATCATACTTATCCTTTAAAAGATCTTATGAAGGCACTTGATGATTATGTGCAAAAAACAAATAAAAGAATATTTTATGAGTACATAATGATAAACTGAGTAAATGATAATATAATATTAGCTGATGAACTTTGAAAACTTCTAAAAGGCAGGCTTGCTCATGTGAACTTTATACCATATAATCCTTGAGAGTGAACTAGTTCAGACTGATTTAAACCAACTCCTAGGTTTATAATTGAAAAGTTTCAAAATATATTAGAAAAATACTGAGTAGTATCAACTATAAGAGCTACTATGTGAGATGATATAGATGCAGCTTGTTGACAACTTGCAAATAAAAAGGATTAAAATTTTACTTTTTCATAAAAAAAAGTATATTCTTTCCCGATTTTTTTACTTATTTATAAAATTTTAGCAATGAAAAATTTAATTATTAAATTATTTTTACTTACACTAGCATGAGCAATGCTTTTTGTTTATGTATTTCCTTGGTCTGCTTACAATATAGAAGTTCCTTTTTCATGAAAAGACTATAAACTAGGTCTTGATTTGCAATGAGGTATTGAACTTGATTATAAAATTGATTTAGAGGAAGTGAAGGAGGAAGCTGATTATAATAAACAAAAAGAAAAAAGTATTATAGAGTGATTAAAATCTATAATAGATAAAAGAGTAGAAACATTAAATATAAATGACTCAGTAATAACATCAGCTTCATATGGTGGAGAACAACATATAATAGTTCAAATCCCTTTAAAATGAAATAATACTCTAGAAAATAGTGAAAATATTAAAAGGGCAAAAGAAGCAATTGGTAGAGTTGTAAAAATAGTTTTTAAAGAAAGAAGAAAAGAGATAACAGAAGATGATTTAGCTATGAGAGAAAAAATATCAACTGATTTATTAAATGAGCTACAAACAAGTCAATATGGTTTTTTTGTTAGTGCTAATAAATATAAAGATAATTATGAAAAAGTAGAGGTTTGAACTGTAGATTCTCTTGCGGAGTTAAATATTACAGATACAAATTTACTAGAAAATGAGTGACTGGTTTGAGATAAAGTAGAATGAACAAATGAAGTTTGAGAAGAGTGAAAATATGTATTAGAAATTACTAAGGAAAATTCAGAAACTAAAATTAACTATGTATTTGTAGCAGATGAACCCTCTGAGTGGATTGAAGCAAAAGATTCTGAAGGAAGAATTTTAAATGATAAGTATTTTGTTAAATCATCAGTTCAATTTGACCAAGCTTTTAAACCAATGGTTGAACTAACATTTAATGATGAGTGATGAAAAATATTTTGAGAACTGACTTTAAGATTAGTTTGACAACAAATTGCAATATTTGTTTGATGAGAGATGCTTACTGCTCCAAATGTAAATGAACCAATTCTAAGCTGAAAAGCAGTTATAACTGGAAACTATACAGCAGAAGAGGCTAAAAAATTATCAACAGATATAAACACTTGAGTTGTACCAGCACCAATTTATCTTACTTCAGAAAAATCAATAGATTCTAGACTTTGACTAAATTCATTGGAAAAATTAATTGTTGCTTGAATTTTATGATTTGTACTTATTTTTGTTTTTCTTGTTTATGTGTATAGATTATCATGACTTATGTCAGCTATAGCATTGTTTTTATATACAATTATAGTATTAGCTGTAGTTAAATTATTTTGAGTTACATTAACTCTGGCTTCAATTGCAGGTTTGATTTTATCTATAGGTATGGCTATAGATGCAAACATACTTATATTTGAAAGAGTTAGGGAAGAGTTAAATAATTGAAAAAAACTTGATGAGGCTTGCAGGATTTGATTTAAAAAATCTTGGTCAGCTATATGGGATTCAAATGTAACTTGACTTATAGTTGCTATAATACTTTTTGTATTTGGTATAAATTTAATTAAATGATTTTGATTAATGCTTGCTATAGGTATAGTCGTGTCACTTTTTTCAGTAATGTGGATATCAAGAGTACTTATTATGCTTCTTGCTAAATCAATGAAAGACAGAAATAGTTTTATAGGAAAGTAAAATAAAGACTGATTAATCAGTCTTTATTTTATACCTTAAGTCATCAACATTTCATGCTCAAAGAAGCAAGATAATTGAGTTAGTATAGGTATTAT
Organism: Candidatus Altimarinota bacterium; assembly: GCA_028696815.1. Taxonomy (GTDB): domain Bacteria; phylum Patescibacteriota; class Gracilibacteria; order BD1-5; family UBA6164; genus JAQVGG01. The sequence continues at coordinate 15,941 of JAQVGG010000002.1, read as the reverse complement.
CAAAATCTTCAATTAACTTTAGAGTATTTTCTAATCATTGTCAGTCTAGTTTATCTGGATGTTTTATTTGTTCAACAAATATTTTTGAATTAATTTTCTTTTTATCTTCTTCACTATCTCTTGATTCATAGATGTCTGGAACAATAAGTTTATCTGTATCATAAAAACAAGTTTTAAAATCATCAAGAAGTTCTATAGTTCTATTATACTGATGAGGTTGAAAGACTGTTAATATAGTTTTAGCAGGATTAGCATCTTTTAAAGCTTTTAGAGTAACTTTTATCTCTGTAGGATGATGTCCATAGTCACTCATAAGTGTATTTAAATTTTGAGTAGTTCAAACTATCTCCATTCTCCTCCATACTCAGGAGTAATTTTCAAGAGATTTTATTATTTCTTCATTTTTTATTCAAGCCATGTGTCATATTATATAGGCTATATGAGCATCATATAGTATGTGTTCTCAAGGTACTTGCATCTTTATCTCTGGAAATGCTATTATCTCATTTCTAAATATGAAATATTTATTATATACTTCTATATAACTAATATTTTTTCTTAATCAGATTAATTTTCTACAATTTATATCCTCTCAATTGAGTATAACAAATCATCCAAGTATTACATTGTCTATGTATTCTTTAAACCCAAGCATATAATCATCTAAATCTTTGTAGTAATCAAGGTGATCAGCTTCTATATTTGTTATAACAGCAACAGTTGGTTTATATTTTAAAAAACTTCTTTTGTATTCACAAGCCTCAATTACAAAGTAAGGTGAATCTGAAAAATAAGTATTTTTTGATCAAAACTCTTTTAAGATCGTTCAAACTATAGAATTAACTCATTCACTAGAGTTTTTTAGTACTAAACTAGTTAGGGAAGTAGTAGTTGATTTACCATGAGTTCAAGCAATTGTTATTAGTTTTTTATCGTTTACAATACTAGCTAGAGCTTCTGGATAACTTAGAGTTTTGATTCAAAACTCTTTTGATTTTTTTAATTCTATTTGATTTTGAGGAATAGCTTCTGTATAAACTACTAAATTAAAATTATTGTCTAATCTATTTTCATCTTCTCAGATTATTATATCGCATCATTCTATTTTTAATTTTTTAATTAATTCAGAATCAACTTTATCACTTCAAAATACCTTCCATCACATAAACAAATAGTATCTTGCTATGGCTGATACTCAGATTCATCATATTCAGATAACATAGATTTTTTTATCCATATATTATATTATTTTTAAGATTTTATTTACTTTATAGTATAAATCAATTATATAAATCACAAAATTACCATTTTTTTTATAAATATGTTAAAATAGTTCAAATTATTTATTTAAATATTTTTATGTATCATATATATATACTGTGAATTGAGCTAAATTGACTTGAATTTGTTACATATGTAATTATTCCTGCTGCAATGATTTTAATGATTTTAGTTTATATTTTATTTAATTTAGATGGTGTAAAACTTTCTATAGGTTATGAAGAAGGATTGTTAGAAAAAATAGAAGAAAAAGAAAGACAAGACAATAAATCAAATAATGATACGAAAGATAAACAAACTATAGTTAATGAGAGTTAAAAGAAAAAATAAAAGTTAATTTATTTTTTCTTTTAATATATCAAGAATCTCAATAAATATATTATTATCTAAATCAATTAATTCTTCTTCTTTAAATTTAGATAATACCCAGTCAGAAGTTTCAAATTTTTTATCATATCAAATTCACACTTTTATTCTTTTGAAATCTTCTCAAAAGTACTTAATAATATCTTTTAAGCCGTTATGTCATCAAGCAGATCACTTATCTCTGTATCTAACTTTTCAAAACTCTAAACTTATGTCATCAAATATAACTATCCAATCATTAGTATTTATTTTATAAAAATCAGCGATTTTTTTAATACTTTCTCAGCTAAGGTTCATAAAAGTTTGAGGTTTTAGAAGAATTGTTTTTTCTCATAAAAAATTTCACTCTGAGATATCTGCTTTAAATTTTGATTCATACTTAAAATCTGAAAAGTTTTCTTTTATAGCAAAATAATCAAGAAATATAAATCATAAGTTATGTCTTGTGTTTTTATATTTATCTCAAGGATTTCAAAGTCAAATTATTAATTTCATATCTATTTATCTAAAAATATTTAAAATATTATATAAAATATATTATTTTAAGCAAAATTTTTCATTTTTAAAAGCAGTCTTCTTATAGAAGACTGCTTTTACTTAAAAGGATTTATTATATTGTTTTTCTTCTTTTGTTGTAAAATAAAACTCAAGCAATAAGTAATGAGATAAGTAAAAGTAATATCTCAGTTGGTCCTGTTTTAGGTAAAACTTTAATTTCTACATTATTTGTAGTAGTTATTGACTCTTCTCAAGCGCTATTTAATTCTACTTCTACATCATTTTCTATGTTTTGTTCAGCAGAAATTACTGTAGAATTATCTTCTCATCAATTTAATTCATTAATAATATCTTCTTCCCAAGCACTATTTAATTCTGTTTCTTCTGATATAGAAGTACTATTCATTATTTCACTAAAAAGTGCTGATAGGTCATCTTCTACTGTTGAAGCATATATATTATTTATAGTAAAAGTAGAAAGTAAACATAGTAATAAAACTACACCAATTTTTTTCATATGTATAAAGTTATTATTTTAAACACGCTTATATTACAGCTTTTTCGTACAAAATCAAGTTTTATTTCATAAATTTCTTATGTACTTCTTTTAATTTAGGATTTGTTACATGAGTATATACCTGAGTCGTATTTATGCTAGCATGACCTAACATCTCTTGTATACTTCTTAGATCAGCTCAAGCGTTTAGTAGCGTAGTTGCAAAACTATGTCTCAAAGTATGAGCTGATATATCTTTTAGTATATAGGCTTTTATAGCATACTTTTTAATCATATTTGTTATAAAAAATCTTGTAAGTCTTACATTTTCATCGTTTAAAGCATCTATATTTTCTAGTTTTATATTATGTCTTATAAAAAGGGGAGATAAGTGATCTGTTCTTTTTTCTAGGTAATTTTTTATAAGTTCTGCTGCATGATCTGTTAGGTAAACTACTCTAATCTTCCTACCCTTACCTCTTACGGCAAACTCTTTTCTTTTTAAATCTATATCATTTCTATTTAGTGCTGTGAGTTCAGAGATTCTGAGTCAAGTTGAATAAATACACTCCATAATAGCCAAATCTCTTGTTCATATAATTGTATTTGTTTTTGGCGTAGTAAAAAGTCTTTCAAGCTCATCTTCAGTTAGAAATTCTACTTGTCTTTGGTCAGCCTTTATTAGGTCAATAGATGTAGGGGATATTGATTTAATTCATTTTTTTTCTAAATATTTTAAAAATGCTCTTAATGTTATCATATAAGCGTTTGCAGTTTTTATACTTATTTTTCAATTTAGTTTATATAAATAACTTCTAAATCACTCTGCTAAATCAAGAGTAATATTTTTTACATCAAATTTAAAGCTATCTATATTTTTATCTTCCAAATATTCACTAAACTTTTTTAAGTGTCTATCATATTGTTCAATAGTTTTTGGAGATTTATTTTTGATTACTTCTAGGTAATCTAAAAATTTAATATGTGCATCAGTAAATAACATAATATTGTGATAAAGGTATTATGTTATGTATATTATGTAAAAATGAAATTTAGGCAAAAAAATAATAGTCTTTTTACACTATTATTTCTGGTTCTCATTCAGTAACTAGGATAGTATGTTCATACTGACTTCCAAGACTTCAATCTTCTATATATATTTCCCAGTCTCACTCATCAACTATTTTTCAACTTGTTTCTCATAGAATTGGTTCTATGGCAAGCGTCATACCGGGAACCAATTTTACTCATGCTCAAGCTTTACCAAAGTTTGGAATATACGGTTTCTCATGAAGTTTTTTTCAGATAGCATGACCAGTTAAGTCTTTTACTACATAAAATCATGCTCATTCTATTTCTGCTTGTATTGCAGCACTTATGTCTCATACTGTATTTCAAGCTCTAGCTTTTGATATACCCGCGTAAAGTGCTTTTTTATTTGCATTTATAAGCTTAGCTCAGATAGGATTTGCTTCATCTCATCATACTATCAAGCTTATTGCAGCATCTGTATTTACTCAATATTTATTATCTTTTATACCAAAATCAAAAGTTACTAAATCTCACTTTTTAAACACAAGTCATGGTCTAGGAAGTCAGTGAACTACAACATCATTTACACTTATACATATATTAGCAGGGAAATCATAGACTCATTTAAATCAGCAAAGCACATCATGTTCTTTTGCTATAGCTCAACACAAATTATTTATTTCTATTGCTGTAGTTCAAGGTTTAATTATTTCTAAGATAGTTTTAAAAACTTTTTTGTGAACTAGAGCATTTTTTCTTAATTGTTCTAACTCTTTCTCGTTTAACATTAAAAATTATTTATATTATATTTTATATAGAATAACTAAAAAAGAGTATTTTGCAAATACTCTTTTTTAACAATTATATTATGTATATTTAGTATTCACATTTTCATAGTCCAAATCATTGATCTCTACAAACCTTTTGACTAATAGGAATTGCTTTATTAAGTGTATTTATGCTTATTCAAATATCAGCATGCATTTTGATTATTTGAGTAGTAATTTTACTTGTATCTAAATCTTGCATCTGAGCCAACGGAATTTGGGATTTATATAGTTCCTCGATTTTTATTTCTATTTTTTTACTATTATCAACTTCCTCACTTGTTTTTGTAAATTCGCTTATACTTGTTGATTTTTTATTTTTATCAGTTCAAAAATTCTTTTTAATAGATTCAGAAAAAGCATTAATTTGTTTATTTATTGAATTTTGAATTCTATTAAAACTATTTACTATAAAATTATTTTCCATAGTGTATCATCAAGCACCATTATAATCATCTAAATTTTTTAAAATTGCTTTTGTATAATCTCAAGAAACTCATTGTCTTCATAACTCTCTTAATAATAAGTTTTTTTCTTCTTCTTTATCTACTTTATTTCATATAAGTAAAGCCCATGCATCTTTCCATTTTTGTATCCCTTTTTCGGCATATTTATCATTTAATGATAAATTTGAAATAGCTTTAGCAATTTGATCAAAAAATCATCATTCAATATTTGAACAAGCTATTACTTGGTTTTCAGAATAAAGAGAAGTAATAGTGTTTTTAAAATTTTTGTTAACTAAGATTAAACTAGAATTAAAATCTCATGGATGTCATGTAACTGATAACTGAAGTAAATGTCTTATATTATTTGTATTTTCGATTAATTTTATTACTATTTCTCATGCAGTTCATTCTAAATCACATTGTTCACTTACTCAACTACAAGCAACATCTTTTTCTATAAAACTATTATAATATCATCTTCTTACTATACTTCATAAATAACTATTTAATCAGTCTATCTCATTTCATAAATACTTATCATCTCTTTTAATTGGAGTAGGTATTTCGCTAGTTAATGGTTTAAGAACAAAGAAATCAAACTCTGTTTTGTAATTATTCCATGAGCTTAAAGTATTAAGTCATCTTAAAAATTGATTTTGTGTTTTTTTAAGTGAGCTATCAGTCTTTGTAGCATTTGTAGTTATATTTGAAACTATTTTTCTTACATTAACAACATACTCGATTAATTCTTCAGGAGTAGAATCTTTTATACTACAAGACTCTCAAAAAGCAGTAAAAGGATTTGAGAAGAAAAGTAAAACAAAAAATGTAATAATAATTTTTTTCATGCTATTTTATTCTACAAATATTGGTATTTCGTTAAGTTTTTTTATTAATCAATATAGAGTGTCTACATAATCTTTTAGAGATCAAGTAAATTTTTCAAGTTCTACAAATTCTAAATTAAATTCTTTTAATATATCTTTATTTATTTTTTTATCTATACTATCATTTATATATTCATTTTGTTTTGCTTTTATTTCTTCAATTTTTCTTAATTCTTCTTCTTTTGCAAGCAAGAAGTTTGGATTTAACTCAGCTGATGATATTATATTTTTTAACTCTTGTTCATATTTTGAATATATGCTTAAGTCATTTGCTCTATCATAGTCAAGTCATAAATTTTTATAATATTCTCTTAATTTTTCCGCAACTCATATGCTTATTGAAGTTCTCGCATCCTTATAATTTTTAGGTATGTTGTCACTTTCAATTGCATTTTCTAAATCAAGTAATGGTGGAGATTTAGTTTGTATAACAACTCAAAGATGAAACATACTAGCAAAATCAACATCTCTTAGAGAAAATTCAAAATTGTTTGTTGTCATTTTTGATTGTTGAAGCGATGTATTAGCTCATTTTTTTAGATGTTCATTTGATTTTTCTAAGACTCACTGAATGCTTTTTGTTTCTCAATATCATAAAACTGAATAATTATATGTTGCAAAATTTATTTTAATGCAGAAAAAATTATTGCATGGCCACATAGAATTATCATTTGCACTATTATATCAAGTTCAATTAAAGTTAACTCACATAAATTCTGGATTACTTAAATATCATGAACTAGTATTTCAGTCTGAGTCACTATTTTCTCATGTTCAAATTAGTTCATTTAGATCATTTAATGATAATCAAGATTGATTTTCACATGCTTCTAAATTTAAATTTAATTGTTTAAGTAAATCAGAATTATTTATTTTATAGTTGTTATTATAATAGTCTAAATTATAATCACTTACTGATACTGGAGATATGTATGGGTAATTTTCAAAATTTTTTAAAAATCCTTGCTCCTCTCATTCATATTTCAACTCTTCTCAAAAGATTATTTTATCTATTTCTTGTAAATCAGTAATTATATCAAATGGAGAATTATCTTGATCTCAATCGCTATATAATCAAATTCTAGATATCTGATATATATTTTTAGTTTTTTCTTTACTTATATTATCAGAATATTTTATGAAATCATTTATTGCTTTTTGATATGAATTTATACTTGATATTGCTACATTTCATTCTCAGTCTTTACATGCATCATCTATAAAATTATATATTTGAGCAGTTTCTATGATATCATCTTTAGAGATTATACTTATATTTTCATTAAAACAAGGAGGAAGATTATAAAACTCCATTACAAATCTATTTAGATTGTCAGATATCTCTTTAGAAGCATCTCATCATCTTAACTCTTTTTGAAATAATTTTACTTCTAAATCATATAATCATTGGTCTATATTTTTATATAAATTGATTCAAGTATCTTCACCTAAAAAAGCCTTTGCATTTATCGTCAATGCAAAAAGTATAACTGCTATTAAAAAAAGATGTTTAATAACTTTTTTGATGCTCATTTTTAAGTATTATAAATTGCCCTTTTTATTTTATGAAAATTATCATAAAAACAAAATTAATTTATTATTATTCTAGCATATTTTTTATCATCTCACAAAATATATCATTGTCATTTAGACATTCTACTCTGATGTAATCTTTAACTCATAACTCTAAGGCTAGTTCTTTGTACTCAATATCAAGTTCATAAATGGTTTCACTATTATCAATTATAAAAGAGATAGGATAAATTATTATGTTTTTTCATTTATATCTTTTTAGTACATCTGACAAGCTAGGTTCTAACCATTTTGCTCTTCAAACTTTTGATTGATAAGCTAAAGCTATAGAAGCAAAATCCATATTTTCATCAGCACATTTTTCTTTTAAAATCTCAACATTTTTTTCTATGTGATCTTTGTAGCTATCTCAAGAATCAATAACTTTTTGGGGTAAGCTATGAGCAGAAAAGATTAAGTTATAATTATTGTAATTTTTTCATACAAGTGATTTTTTTATATTTTCAACTATAGCTTTATTATAAAGCGGATTCTCAAAAAAATAGTTTAGGATTTTTATATCTAAATCTTTAGTTTTATGTTTTAAAAAATCTTGCTCACTTGATACCTTTGTAGTAGTTGAGTTGTGTGGATATAGAGATAACAAAGTTATATCTTTTATGTTTTTTTCTTGCAAATTTTTAATGATTTCAAATGAAAAAGGAGAAGTATATCTCATAGTATAGCATACATAGTATTCTGGCAACATTTCTTGTAGTTTAGAAACCAGTCTTTCTGTTAAATTGTACATTGGAGACATTCATCATATTTTTTCAAAATGTTCCCATGAGTTTTTAAGTATTTTTCTTACAATAAAAAAAGCAACTAGTCTTCTTAGATATTTATTTTTTATAGTTAAGATATACTTATCATTAAACATATTTTTTAAAAATACCTTAAACTCCTCTTTGTTTCTAGAAGCTCACATATTTAGTAGTACTAGTGCTTTCATTTTATTTTTTGGAAATATAAATTTTAAATAATTTACTAAAAATAAAATAAAAAACAAAACTATTTATTTTATTTGATTTTAAATGATTTTTTTTTACACTGCTATATATAAAAAAATAATTATAAATTATGCAAAAAACTATAAGAATATGAACTCGTGAAAGTAAACTAGCTATTTGGCAGGCTGAATTTGTAAAAACAAAAATAGAAGAAAATGGACACGAATGTGAGCTTGTTTTGATAAAAAGTGACTGAGATGTAAATCAGATGACCCCTATTTATGAGATGTGAATAGAGTGAGTTTTTACTAAAACTCTTGATATGGCACTACTTAATAATCAAATCGATATAGCTGTTCACTCTCTTAAAGATGTACCTACAAAACTCCCAAAGTGAATTACTTTAGCTTGAATTCCAGAAAGATGAGACTACAGAGATTTACTTATACATAAATGAGATATAGATTTTTTAAATGAGCAAAGTTCTTTTACGGTAGCAACAAGTAGTCTGAGAAGAAAAGCCCAGATTCTAAATAAATATCCAAGTGCTCAAGTAGAGGATTTAAGATGAAATATACAAAAAAGATTAGATAAACTTGAAAATAACAACCATTGGAATGCAGCCGTATTTGCTAAAACTGCTATTGATAGATTAGAGCTTGATATAGAAAATAAATTAGTTTTAGATTGGATGTTACCAGCGCCAGCACAATGAGCTTTGTGAGTTGCCTGTTTAGAAATAGATAAAGAGCTTATAGAAATATGTGAATTGATTACTGATGAAAATACTAAAATTTGTACTGAAATAGAAAGGGGATTTTTAACACTTTTGATGTGAGGTTGTTCTGTTCCTATTTGAGCCTTAGCTATTATAGACTGAGAAAAAATTACTTTTAAATGAAATATATTATCTATTGATGGTAAGCAAAAATATGAGGTAGAAGTAGAAGAAGATAAGAGTAATTATAAAACAATATCAAAAATAGCAGCAAATAGACTTTTAGAAAAAGATGAGGTAAGAAGTTTACTTGCTTCTTTTAAGAAAAACTAGTATATGCAAAATAAAGTACAAATCATAAGTGCAAGAAAATTAGATATTTCTAATATAGAAGAAGCTAAAAAAAAATGAATAGATATTTTTGATTTTGATTTTGTGCAAATTACTTATATAAAAGACAATAAAATTTTAGATAAATTATATAGTAATGAAGATTCATTTGTATTTACAAGCATCCATGCTATTAATGCAATTGATGACATAGAAAAACTAAAAACAAAAAAAGCTTATTGTATAGGTTGAAAAACAAGCCTACAAGCTGAAAAAAGATGATTTGAGATATTATGAACTTGAGATAATGCCTTAGAACTTGCTAAAGTTATAAATAAAACCTGAGAAAAAAAAGTTTGTCACTTAGCTTCTAATCCTCGTAGAAATGAGCTTTATAATTACCTTGAAAGTGTAAATGTACAAGTAGAAACTATAGAAGTTTATCAAAAACAATTAAAACCAATAAAAGTTGATTTTGCTTATGATGCTATTTTGTTTTTTAGTCCTAGTCAAGTTGAAGCTTTTTTAGAAATAAACAAATTACCCAAAGATGTTATATGTTTTTGTATATGAGAAACCACAGCATCTTACTTAAAACAAAAGTGCACAAATAAAATTATTGTATCTAAAAAACATAGTGAAGAAGCTATGCTTAAATCCTTATATGATTATTATAAAATAAATGAAAAATAATTTTTTACTACTAAAAGCTCTAGCTTGAGAAAAAGTTTCTCGTCCACCAGTTTGGTGTATGAGGCAAGCATGAAGATACTTACCTGACTATAGCGCTATAAAAAATCAGTATGATTTTTGGACAAGAGTAAAAACCCCAGAACTTGCTTCTAGGATTACACTTGAGCCTATAAAACTATTTGATATGGATGCTGCTATATTGTTTTCGGATATACTTGTAGTGCCACTTGAGATGTGACTTGATATAGAACTCGTAGAAAGCAAAGGGCCAATTTTTGAAAAAACTATAAAAGATAAAGCTGATATCGATGCTCTTGATATTAATGCTTCTGAAAAGTTAACTTATGTTTATGATGCAATAAAACTTATAAAAAGTGAATTAAGTTGAAAAACTCCACTTATAGGTTTTGCCTGAGCTCCTTTTACAATTCTTTGTTATATGATAGAGGGTAAGTGAAGTAAGGATTTTATAGAAGCTAAAAAGTTTTGCTTTACTCAAATAGATTTAGCTTTAGAATTACTTTGAAAAATAACAGATGTAACAATTGTATATCTAAAAAAACAAATTGAAGCATGAGTTGATGCTGTACAGATATTTGATAGCTGGAGTTCTGTTTTATCTCCAAATGATTTTGATACTTTTATATTACCATTTGTTGAAAAAATAATTAGAGAAATAAAGCCACTAGCTCCTATTATATTATTTGAAAAAGGAAGTAATCATGCTTTAGAAAAACTATCTAAACTTTGAGTTTGTTTATGAATTGATTCAAGTATAATGCCTAGTGTTGCTAGAAGTTTAGTATGAGAAAATACTTGTTTACAATGAAACTTAGATCCTGCATATTTATTTCTGGAACCAAATGAAATAAAAAAGAAAACTATTGAAATGATAGATGAATTTTGAGTAAAAAATTATATAGCAAACTTGTGACATGGTATTACAAAAAATACTCCAATCGAGTGAGTAAGAGCATTTGTTGATGCTGTAAAAAATTATAAAAAATAATGTAATTATGAATATTTCAAAAAATCTTTTAGAAAAGTATAATTATCCAGTTCCAAGATATACTAGTTATCCACCTGCTAACTATTTTTGAGAGTTGTCTTGAGAATCTTATCTAAAACTAGTTGAGGAATCTAATAAAGATTGATTATCACACATATCAATTTATATTCATATACCTTTTTGTAAACAGTTGTGTTACTATTGTTGATGTAATATGTCTGTATATAACTCAGAAAAAATAGTAGAGCATTATTTTGAAGCTTTAATAAATGAAATAAATCTTGTTTTACCTAATATAGATAAAACAAGAAAACTTGCACAAATTCATTATGGATGATGAACACCAAATTTTGTAAATTTAAAGTACCTGGAAAAAATAAATAAGATATTTTTTGATAATTTTACTTGTATAGAAAATGCTGAAATAGCAATTGAATCTCATCCAGCATTTTTAGATGAAAAAGCTATAGATTGAATAATAAAAGCTTGATTTAATCGTGTAAGTATTTGAATACAAGATTTTAATACTCATGTTTTAAAAAACATAAATCGTTTAGCTCCAGTTATAAGTATAGAAAAAATAGTATCATTATTTAGAAGTAAAAAGAAAGATATAAGTATAAATTTTGATTTTATATATTGATTACCAGGGCAGAGTATCGATAGTTTTAAAGAGACGATTTCAAAAGCTATAGAACTAAAACCTAATCGTTTGGTTACTTTTTCTTATGCACATGTTCCATCAATTAAGTTACATCAAAAAATACTTGAATCAAAATGATTACCAAAAGCTGAGGAAAAATCTGCAATGTTTCAAGTATCAAGAGAGCTTTTAATAGAGGCTTGATATGTACCAATTTGACTCGATCATTATGTTTTAAAAGATGATCAATTAAATAAAGCTTTTGAATCTCATGCGCTCCATCGTAACTTTCAATGATATTGTACAAGAGAAACTACAGGTCAAGTTTATGCTTTTTGAGTTTCTGCTATAAGTCAACTCGATTCTTGATTTGCACAAAATACAAAAGATCTAAAAGAATATATTGATTTACTACAAGACTCTAAGATGGCTACTAAAACTTGATTAAAATTATCTCTAAATCAAAAAATAGTTTGAGAGATTATAGAGCAACTTATGTGCAACTATTATCTTGATTTTAGTTTAATTGCAAAAAAGTTTGATGTCTCAATAGAAGGACTTTTTGATATGTTAAGAATAAATGATGATACATTTGATGATATGCAAAATGATTGACTATTAAAATATCAAAAAGGAGTAATAATAGTAACTGAAGAATGAAAATTTTTTATAAGAAATATATCTGCTCTAGTTGACCCTGATTTTAGCGATAAAAAAGTATTTTCTAAGTGAATCTAAAAAGATAGACATATAAAGTGTCTATCTTTTTAAAGTGTATCAAAATCTCTTGCAAACTCTTTTACTTTTTCCCAATTTGTGTACTCTATCGGTTCAGGTGTTTTTGTTGGTCATCAAGTTATTTTCATTATTAATTTTATCATTAAAGTGTCCAATGGTCCATATAGACTGTAATCGAGTTTTCATGCAAAAACTCATGTAAGTTTAGGTTTTAAAGGAGTTTTTAGCAGAAATTTTTTTGTATAAGCATTTGTTTCAGGAGTATCTTTTCATGTTTTTCTTGCAGTAAGATTTATGTTTACAAAAGCAGTTTTTTTGGTGTTTAATATTTGGTGATTTTCCTGTACAAACTTTCTTGCTACTGGAAGTATTTTTCAATAACGTATACTTGATGCGATAAGTATTTTATCAAAGTTTTCTATATTTTCTGGAGCATTATTTATAGTTGATAAAGATATTATGTTTTTACTATCTAAATTTTCTTTAATGGTTTCAACTATTTTTTTTGTATGTCCGTCAATAGAACTATATAGTATCAATACTTTTGTCATTTTTTTGGAGTTAGTTTTATTTGTATTAGTATATTAATAACAAATAAAAAACAAGCCCTAATGCATTAGGACTTGTTTTTTATTTAACTTTTATTTCATCTTTTACTGTATAAACTTCAAAAGTTTTTTTACTTGCATCATTTATTATAAGTTCTGCTATTTCGTCTTCTATCTTATCAGTTATATATCTTCTAACTTCTCTTGCTCAAAACTCTGGATTATAAACTTTTTTAGTTATTTGATTTAGTACTTTTGTATCATACTTAAACTCTAGATTTTTTTCTTTTAATTTATTTTCAAGTTTTTCAAGTTGTAGCTTTACTATTTTTCTGATTATAGTTTTATCAAGAGGATTAAATACAACTATTTTATCAATTCTATTTATAAACTCTGGAGAAAAGTAGTCTCATAAATTTGAGATTATATTTTCTTTAGCTTTTTTAAAATCTTTTAAGACTTTTTCCTCTTCGCTTTCTGTTACATCAAAACCTATTTTTTTAGCTTGTTCTTTAAACTCTTCTTGTCATATATTTGAAGTCATTATGACAATAGTATTTTTAAAGCTTACTTTTCTTCATTTATTATCTGTCAAAACTCAATCTTCAAGTATTTGTAAAAGTAGATTATAAACATCAAAATCTCATTTTTCTATTTCATCAAATAATACTATTGAATATGGTTTTTTTCTTACTTTTTCAGTTAGCATTCATCCTTCCTCATAACCTACATATCATGCACTTGCTCATATAAGTTTTGAGGCTGAAGTTTTATCTGAGTATTCACTCATATCTATTTTTATAAGTGAGTTTTCATCTCAGAAAAATTCTCTTGCTAATACTTTTACGAGCTCAGTTTTACCAACTCAGGTTGGTCATAGAAATAAGAAGCTTCAAGTAGGTCTATTTTTATCTGATATACCAGCTTTATTTCTCATGATAGATTTAACGACACTTTCGATTGCTTCTTCTTGACCGATTATATTTTCATTAAGTGTTTTTGGTAATTTTTTTAGTTTTGTGATTTCAGATTTACTCAGATTTGATACAGGAATTCAAGTTGATATACTTAATACTCTTTGTATATCTTCAGAAGTAATCGTTAATCTTTTTTCTTTTGGTATTTTAAATTTTTTTCTTATCTTAATTATTTCTTTTTCTAGTTGTGCTTGTTTTTCTTTTAACATACTAGCTTTTTTGTAGTTTCCAGAGATAACTGCAGCTTCTATTTGTTTATTTAGATCAACAACTTTTGCTTTTAGTTTTGTAGTTTCTTTTTCATCAAAGTTGTACTTCATGCTTTTTAAACTACAAGCTTCATCAACTAAATCAATAGCTTTGTCTGGTAAATATCTATCAGTTATATACCTTATTGATAGATTAATAGCTTCATCTATAGCTTCAGCAGATATATTTAAATTATGGTATTCTTCAAATACATCTTTTAAACCTGATAGTATAGAGTTAGCAGTTTCTTTGTTTGGTTCAGCTACTTCTATTTTTTGAAATCTTCTTTCTAATGCACTATCTTTTTCTATATATTTTTGATATTCATTTAATGTTGTAGCTCAGATAACTCTTATCTTTCATCTACCCATTGCAGGTTTTAATATATTTGAAGCATCTAGAGTTCCTTCTCAACCTCATGCTCAGATTATAGTATGTATCTCATCTATAAAAAGTATTATTTCGTTTTCTGCTTTTGAAGCTTCTTCTATTATTTGTTTTATCCTAGCTTCAAACTCTCATCTATATTTTGTTCAAGCGACAAGAGAGCTCATATCAAGAGATAAAATTCTTTTATTTTTCATTGAAAATGGCACATCTCAAGTTGCTATTCTCATCGCAAGTCATTCTACTACAGCCGTTTTACCAACTCAAGGTTCTCAAACTAAAGCAGGGTTATTTTTAGTTTTTCTGTTTAGTATAGCTATAAGTCTTTCTATTTCAGTTTCTCTTCATATAACTTTATCAAGTTTCTTTTCTCTAGCTTCAGTAGTTAAATCTGTTGAAAAAAAGTCTAGTGCAGGAGTATCTGATTCTTCGTTCTTTTCTTTTGTAGGAGCTTGGTTTTGATCAAAAGGAGTAGCTTGCATTTCTCACAAACCTCAAAGTAAGTTTTCTGTTAGAGTTCATAAAATAGAATCTATATCTCACATACTATCACTTGTAGGCTCTTTTGTTTCTCAATCAAGAGCTCACATCTTATTTATATCTATAAGATTAGTTTCTAAATCACTTGGAGTTATTCAGATATAGTCTAGGATAGATGTTAACCAAGTATCATTTCTTAATAGTGCTATTATAAAGTCCTCTATAGAAGCTTTTGGTTTTGAAAATGATGCAGCAACTTTTACTGAAGATAAAATTACTTCTTTTAATTTTGAGTTCATTCCTCAGTATACTCATTTTCTTTTTTCTGGTTTTTCATTAAATATACCTTTGTTTATTATTTCAAGTACAAGTTTTTCATCAATACCATAAATAGTAAAAAGTTCTTTTGTTACTCAGTTTATATGCTTTATTAGCTCCAGGAAAACATCTTCAATCCTTAAATCCTTAAGTCAGATTTCTTTTATCTTATTTTCAGAGTTTATTAAAGCTTTTTTATATCAGTTTGAAAAATTGTTGTATACCATAAAATAGTTCAAAGTTTAAAGTATAAAGTTAAAAGTAATAGTATATAGAATTTTTTTTTAAATTCAATATCCAATATTCTATTGTTTATATTCTATATTCTATTCTATTTTGTAAAGGATAATAGTTTTTTTTATGTTAAAAAATGTATCGTCCCACTCAAATCGGACCACCTAAAAACCTTCAAAAATAGCTTACCTAAAGGTAGAATGAGAGCAAAAACAAGGTTAAAAATTTTACTAGAATTCATAACACTTAAATATGGCTT
>JAQVGG010000001.1 GCA_028696815.1 Candidatus Altimarinota bacterium | reverse complement strand
ATTGATTTTTACCACTTTTTCTTTTACAATCAGGCTGAAGCCGTGGGGTTTAAACCCATTGTGCAAATGTGGTCCTCCTCTCTACTTAAAAGTAGGGGTTTAGAACCCATCATTTGTAAATTAAAATATATAATTCTCTACAATTATATACCTATCATCTAAAAAAGCAAAACAAAAAAACTCCTTTGGAATAATCCAAGGGAGTTTTTTTATGAGCTATAAAAAGCTTTTTATTAGTAAATACCGTTATTTCCAGTTATTACATCATCATTTTTAACAGTATTTGCAAGATCATCAGCGTCTGATACTAAACCATTAACATCTCCAGTAGTTTTTGCTACATAGTTACCTTTAGCTACAACTTTGTAATCACCTGCATTAGTAACAGTTTGACCAACTAATTGGTAGTAAGAAGTAGCTCCATGAGCTGCAACAGCAGCAATGTAAGCATTACCATCGTAATCTTTAAAATCATCACCATTTTGTCCTAAAACAGTGAAATCTAATCAACCTACTTCATAAGTAGAAGCACTAGTTAAAGCAACTGTAGCAGTAGTAGTACCTGTTGCATAAGTTATTGTATCAGTACCAGTATATTTATTAGTTGTAGTACCTGTACCACTTACGATTGCAGATAAGTTAAAAGAACCTTTAGTAACACCAGTTTCGATAGAAGTAACCATAGTTCTTAGATCAGAAGAAACTTTAGCATTTTTAGCTTCTTGGCTATATCCTTGTAAAGATATGAAAGCTATAGTAGCTAAAATTGCTAGGATAGTAATAACTACGATAAGTTCTACTAACGTAAAAGCTTTTTTTGTATTTCTCATGTATAAACAAGTTAAGAAATAAAATACAAAATAATTTTTAAAATAAGCGTCTTAATTTAAGACTTCAGAAGTGTACAGCAAAGTACTCACAAATGCAAATTATTTATATAATTTTAGCTAGACAAAACACTTAAAAATACTTTTAATAAATTATAAATAAATTATATCCTCAACTGTTTGCGATTTTATAGAGTACAATTATATTATGTATTTTTTATAAAAAATAGTCATTTTTTAAACTATACAAATAAAATAAAAAAAATCTACCCTGCTTGTAGAATAGATTTTTTATTTTATAATTTTAAAATTATGCTCTTTTTCTTAAAAAGTACAAACTACTAAGTATAAATGTCATAAGTAAAAGTACCCACGTTTGTGCTCATGTATCTGGAGTCTCGGCAGCATTTAATGCTACTTCTTCGATCTCTCCATCTAAAGTCTCTCAAGAGTCTTCAACTACTTCAGGAATTATTTCTTCAACTATAACTGGTTCTTGAACTAGAGTTTGCTCAATAAATGTAGTAGTTTGAAAATCATATATACCATTTGAAAAAGTTAATTCATTTCCTTCCATAGTCATAAGTGTAAACATCATAAGTATGTAATTACTATTTTCTTCAAGTAAGTCTTGCATTACAAAATTTAGCTCTAATTTATTTTCTGGATTTAACTCAATAGAATTTACTCTTAAATTTTTAAGTATCTTTACATCAAATTCACTACCTGTAAGTGGAGTTTTAAATGTTACTTCTAAACTATTAGGTGAAGATACAATGATAGATGAAACATTTTCTTCTTCATCAAAATTATCAACATATGTTCATTCTATTTGATTTGCTATAAAAAAATCCATATTACCTTCAACTCCGTACACTGATAAAAAACTATATGAGGTATTTGATTCTAAACTACCTGAAAGAGTTATAAATAATTTTGTATTATCATCTACGGATGTTTCTATAGATGAAATTTCTATATCTTTAAATATTTTTACATCTCAATTTAATTGATATAGTCCTGTTCAGGTTTGAACTTCTGAAGATAAAATTGCTTTAACTTTACTTGAAGTTTGTGAATCTACATTTGTAAGATCATAATTTGTAGATGCATAAGCATTTGAAATAATTATGCTTAAAACTACTAAAGAAGTTAATACTTTTTTAAACATTTTTTAAAAATTATACAATTAAAGTAAATAATTTATTTTGTGCATTATAGTTTTTTATAAGTTTTTTGTCAATAAAAATTATTTTTTTAATATTTTGGTAAACATAACAGATAAAAAAACTTGAACAAAATAAGCCAAACTAAATACAAGTAAAAATTCTACTCCAAAAACTGAAGAATATACAAATGAAAATATAAGTCCTAAAGTTATAAATCTAGTTGTAGTCACCCAAAACAAAGCCTTTACTTCAGTAGTTTTACCATATATATGATATATAATATAAGTTATAGCATAAATTATTAAGTATAAAAGTAGTACTACTCAAATTATTTTTAGTATAAAGAAATAGTCAAAATTAAAGATATTATTTACTTCTTTTAAAGAAAATATATAAAATATAATTAAAAAAGTAGCTACCTGAGAAATAATTCATATTTTAGAAGATAAATAATTTGTAAAAGATTTAGATAGTCTTATAAATCTACTAACTATAAAAGGAATTAAAATTAAAGACAAAAATGCAGCTATTGGAGAAGGTCATTGTCCAGGAGTAAATCAACATCATGCAACTATACTGTCTAGTATACAAGTTATATCTGTATTTTGATTTGGTAGATTTATAAAACTAGAAGTTGTATCAAGTGAAGATTTATAAATTTCCCCTTTTGCAAGCAAGAAATCATTTAGTGGGAAAAATAAAACTGAAAATATTATGAAGTTTAGTATAAAAAGAGAAAAAGTAAGTTTTAAATCAGATCAAGTTTTATGTGCCCATGACAAAAGCAATCACCCTCATGAGATAAGCCCTAAAAGTAAAAAGGCATATTTCATATACTCTACTTCAAAAAACAATCCTCATATAAAATAAAAAAGTCATGGTACAATTAAAAAATTCAAAACTAAATTTAAAGCTGTAATAGTTTTATGCTCTTTTAAAATAAATAGGTCTTTAAATGAAAATTTCAAAAGTGCTGGCATTATTAAAAAAATACCTGCTATCAAACAAAGAGTAGAATTAAAACTTAATCAACCAAAAAAGTAGTTGTATCCAAGTCATAAAAATATCGCTAAAACTATAAACATATTACGTTAAATATAAACTAAAATTTTAATTATTCTATTATTATTTTGAAAAATGTAAAAACTTAATTGTGTTTTTAAATAAAAAAAGGATGCTCTACGCGTGTATACATCTCTTTTTTATAAATCTATGATTTACCTAAAATCAAAACCTTCTTCTTTTATTAAATTTTCTCATACTTTTATATCTCAAAGTTCAAAAAGATTACCTTGTTTAGTAGTACTTATTTTATTAAGTAAATCATCTATTTTCTTTTTTGATTCTACATTATCAAACGTAAAAGTAAACGTAGTTATATAAAAAGTTTCATCATCTTTTTTATCAAAAAAGTAAGCATTTATAGCATATTTTTTCTCTTTTTTATCCTCTTCTTCTCATACATACTGATTATTCTTGTAAAACATATAAATATACTTATCTCAAGAGGTAGTTTCTTTTACTCAATAAAAATTATAATAAATGTGATCTTTTGAATAATTATATAATTCTTTTACATATGAAGATAGAGTATAATCTTTGTAGTATTCTATTTTTGACTCTATAGTAGAAGATTTTTCTACTTTTATTTCATCTCAAATAGATTTAAGTAAGTCTCAACCAAAGCCAGAAGAAACATAAAATCAGTCTTGCTTTCATATTTTTAGATTATCCATTTTTATATAATCCTGATTATCAGTAACATTTATATCTTTGAAATCAATTAGCTTTAATATAACTCTCAATCAATTCACAAATGACTTATTTTTCATATTATCAGAAGCAACTAACATAGTCTGATAATTATTTTTTGTCACCTCTACAAGTAAAGCTAATGCAACATCTCCATCTTTTCATTTTGCAAAAGTTAAAAGAGTATTTTTTCATTTAAACTTTATAATTCATGCTTTATATGCAACGATACTATTATTATCTAGAGATTCTTCCAAAGATATTTTAGCTTTAGCTAACTTATCATTTAAAGTTGAACTAGCTAATCAAGTTTCTTTTCCATTATTTACAAAAATATATGTTTCTTTTTCTTTATCTGTAAGATATAAGTAATAATATTTATTATTGTTATCTATATGATATTCATCTATGTTAAAACCATAATATTTAAATAATCTATTAACACTTATCTCTTCATTTGAAAAAGTAACATTTGATCAGATTACTTTATTTATAACAGAAACATATGAACTAAATTTTGATGATAGTTCTTCACTGTAATCTTCAATATTTACCTTATCTGATTTTTTTATAAAATCTTCTACTTTAGATAATGGTATAACATAACCCATAGTAGTATATCAAACTTTTACAGAAACAGCTATTCAAACAAACTTTCATTCTGAATCAAAAACTCATCCCCCACTATTTCAAGCATCAATATTTGCATCTATTTTATACAATCCATTTTCATATCCAGATATTTTACCTTCTGTATATGAAATAGTTTCTCCACCATTTAAAGGGTAACCATAAACCTTAACAATATCTCAAACTCCCAATTCTTTTGTACTTTTCCCTACACTACTTACTCAAGGATTAGATATTTTCAAAACAGCTAGATCATTTTTTTTATCATAATATAATAACTCTCACAAAGAAAAACATTTAGGAACTTCTTTAAAATCTGTAGTTTTACAAACTCTATAATTTCATAAAGGCTTATCTTCATCATCTAAAACTACATGTGCATTTGTATAAATCAGATTATCATCTAAATAAACTGCGCTTCCATATTGTGTTAAAATATATGAGTTAGTTAATTCTTCTAAATCATAAGACTCTAATTTAAAAATTTTATTTATATTTACATCCTCTGCAAAAGTCACAAAAGGAAAAAACAAAATAAGCAAAGATAAAATAATCTTCTTCATGTAAAATTTAGTTAAAAATATAAAACAAATAAATTATAAGAATTTTAAAATTTATAACAAACAAAAATTAAAAATATTAATAATTTTTACTTGTTATTTTTATATGGTTCCCTATAATTTTAACAAAATATAATTTAAAACTAAAAAACCATGGACTTCCTACTCCTTATAATCTGATTTGTTTTACTTATCAAATGAGCTGATATGCTAGTTGACTGATCAAGCAGTATAGCAAAAAAACATGGCATCTCATCTCTTGTAATCTGACTTACAATTGTAGCATTTGGTACAAGTACTCCTGAACTTGTAGTAAATATGATAAGTGCATTTTCAAAAGAAACCGAACTTGCTATCTCAAATATAGTTTGAAGCAATATCTCAAACATATTTTTTATACTTTGATTAACAGCTTTGGTTTTTAAAATACCTATGCCAAAATCTACAGTAAAAAAGGAAATACCTTTTATGATTTTTACATCAGCTCTACTCTTAGTACTACTCCTTGATTCATTACTTTCTAGATTTGATGCACTGATATTAATATTCTTTTTTATACTTTTTCTAGCATATACTTTTAAAACTGCTAAAAAAGATAGAACAAAAGATACAGAAGAGATAATAGTTATGTCAACTCAAAAATCATCAGTATTTATAACTATATGATTAGCATGACTTATTTTAGGATGAAAGTTTATAGTTGATGGTGCTGTAAATATCGCAGAAGCTTTTTCTCTACCAAAAGAGTTTATCGGTCTTACAATAGTTGCTGTATGAACTAGCCTTCCAGAACTAGCAGCTAGTATAGTTGCTGCATTTAAAAAACAAACTGACATGGCACTTTGAGCTATAGTTTGATCAAATATATTTAATGTACTTTGGATATTATGAGCTACGGCTGTAATTAATCCACTTTCTTGATATAGTTCGATGTTATTTGATTTAAAAGTAGAACTTCTGGCTAGTATGTTAGTATTTTTAGCTGCTTTTACTTTCCAAAAAAACTTCTTAACAAAAATTGAATGAGCTATTTTATTTTTATTTTATATAGGTTTTATAATTTACAAAGCTTCTCTTCTTTAAAATCTAATCAATATTTATGCAAAGATTTTACATAAACTCTTCTAAAATCTGAGAAAATAACTTTATACTTGATGATAAAGAAATAGTTCATCAATTATCAAAGGTACTTAGAAGTAAACCCTGAGATGAAATAATAGTTTTTAATGGTACAGACAATAAAGACTATAAATACTCTATAGCGGAAATAAATAAAAAAGATATAGTTTTAAAGTATGAATCTTTGTTAATAAAAAACTCTGAAATAGATTTTGAACTTAATCTTTATCAAGCACTACCAAACAAACTTGAAAAAGTAGAATATATAATCCAAAAAGCAAGTGAAGTTTGATTTACTAGTTTTACATTTTTCAAAAGCGAAAGAAGCCAACGCTTAGTACTTAGTGATAAAAAGATAGAAAGACTTGAAAAGATAATTATTGAAGCAGTAGAACAGTCATGAAGAAATAGTATCCCAAAACTTAATATCATTGAAAAACTTGATATAAAAAACATAAGTTGAGAAAATATATTTTTTCATACTCAAGACAACAAATCTATAAATATAGTTGATTTTAAAATAAAAAATAAAAAGAGAGTTAATCTTTTTGTATGACCAGAATGATGATGGAGTGAAGAAGAAGTTAAAAATTTTGAAAATAATGTATTTTTTAAAGTTTATCTATGAAATAGAATCATGAGAACAGAAACAGTTGCTCCTATTATAGGATTTTGGATAATAAATAATTAAAATTAAGAATTTAAAACAGAACTTAAGATCTAAAAAACATATTGGTAAAACCAATATGTTTTTTATTTTATGTACTAAATTCCTTCTTCTAGCTTATAAAACAACTCATTCATCTCTAAATGCTTCCTCAACCAATTCTTTTAATGCATCTAGTTGTCCTAATAGTTTATCTTTCTTATTTTGAGTATATTTTGAAGCTTCTATTTGGATAGACAGAGCATTAATTCTCTTAATTAAAACTTCTAATTTATCCTTGGAAATTTTTTTTAATTTGTTTTGTAAACTTCTGTTTAACTTAGCTTTATAATCAATTTTAAATCTAGCTCTTTTTTCTGAGATTTGAGTATTAGTAGTGATATTTTTTTCCTTTACAACATCTTTTATACTATTTGTTTTATCTACAGCACTTACAAAAGGAAAGTTTAAACTCATAATTACAGCAAAAACAACAAATGATAATATTTTTTTCATATTTTAATACATTATATAACTATTATTAATCTAAATCTGGTTTTTCAAGTTGAAGCATATCTACCTCTCCTCATGCTTCTCAAACAGTTATTTTTACTATATCTTTATCTATAATTGTAAGTCTCTTATAAGCGCTATTATAATGATTTACTGTAGTACCGAGACTGTTTCACATCTTTTTAAATAAATCTTCATAACTTGCTAAATCTTTTTGAAGTTTAATAACATATTTTTGAATTTCCTTTGCTTGTTCTTCTATCTGAAGAGCTTTCATACCTTGTAAGACTGTTTGAAGATATGCATAAAAACTAGAAGGAGAACAGATAATAACTTTTTTTGAAAAAGCATATTCTATCAGTTTTTTTGGCTCTATATCTCAAACTCTATTTATAAATAAATCATAATAAAGTCATTCTGCCGGGATAAGCATAAAAGCAAAATCTGTAGTTCCCTTTTCAGGAAGTATATATTTACTTGTTTCATCAATCCTGTTTTTTATATCTTTTTTTAACTCTCCACTATACTTCTTAATTGAAAACTCATCTTCACTTGCTATAAGCTTTTCATAGTTTTCTTGTGGAAATTTAGAGTCAATAGGTATTACTTTTCATCCTATAAACAAGGCTGCATCAACAATTCACACCTCATCCATAGTGTATTGAAGTTTATATTGATCACTTGTAAACACATTTTCTAAAAGCTCTTTTAAGAAATATTCTCCTAAATTTCATCTTTGTTTTGGGTTTTTAAGTACATTTTCAAGACCTTTTAATTGTCAACCTATGTCTTTTATCTGCTTATTTGTCTCTTCTAACTGAGTAAGTTTCTTTGTTATTTCTTCTATACGCTTATTTGCTTCTTCATTTATCTTTGTACTTGTTGCAAATGTCTTACTCATATTATCAGATAACATTTTTCATGACTCAGATAATTTTTTATCTATTACTTCATTTGTTTTAAAAAGCTTATCTTCTAAAGTTTTATTTGTTTCACTTATCTTAGAATCTATAGTTTTTGTTAAGTTAAAAAGATGTTCTTGAAGCATCTTAACTCAAGTATCTTCTTTAGGTTTATTTTGTTGTATTATTAGGTATATTACAACTCATACAAGTATGATAATTACAACTCAAAGTATTATTTCAAGCATGGAGGAGAAATCATTATATATTAATAAAAATAATATTTGGTTTCAGTTTAATGTTAATTTATTCTATTGATTTTTACTACTTTTTCTTTTACAATTACTCCTTTTTTATAAATCATTATATATCTTTGTTTCTATACTGTAAACTATATAATCGTCTTCTTTAAATTTTTCTCCTAATTTCTTATCAAGTACTCCATAAAAATCTTCTCAGTTCATAAGACGTCATGATATATTTGGAAGTATAACTGCAAGTTTAGAATAATCTTTTTTTATTACTAAAACTCAATGTTTTAAGGGATCTAATTTTTTAATTTCTCCAGCAGATAAAACAGTTCTATTAATAATTTCATCAACTCTAACTCTTAACTCTCCAGCTTCTGACAGTTTTACTGGATCAAACCTAGAATCTTTAGTTAAAGCTGATAAAGTATTTTTAAGTAATTCCAGAACTACATTTTGTTCTAGTTCTTTTACGTTTCAAGCACTACCTCTTACTTCCCCATTTTTATACATTGTAACAAACAGATTTGCTTGTCTTTCTAGAAGAGTTTTATCTTCTATTTTTATATCTGCTAAAGTTGGTTCTTTAGCATTTTTTAGATAAAAATCAATTATTTGTTTTACTATTTCTATCATTTTACAATTATTATAAGTTAAATACTATTTTTTTCTTCTTCTTCTCTCTCTTGTTCTTTTTCTTCTAATTCTATTCTATAAAATATATCTCAAAGTTGATCTTGGTTAGTATACTTAAAATAATAAAAGTATATCAATTCAAAAAGTTGTTTAAAAAATGTCATTAAAAAATTGATGACTGGTAATAATACAACTAATGATATCAACTTAGCAAATCAAGCAGAAAATGAATTAAAAATAAAAAATGTAAAAATTATGCTAACAAAAAGTCATATAAAACTTCCGTATAGTCCTAAAAGTACATACCTGTAATTATTCAAAACTTCTATTATAATACTAGTTCAAAAAGCTAAAACTAAAGTATGAACTAAGAAAATAAAAATTATATTTTCATAGGTTTTAAGTCATTCTATGATATAAATAGGAGTTATAAAAAAATATATAAATATAGTAAAAAAAGCTATTTGTCATAAAACAATAATATTTTTTTTATATCTATCTGGTGAAGTTAAAGTTAAAAGTTTATATGTTAAAAACATAGTTATACTTGTTCATACAAGTGCCACAAGTGAAAGTATAATTGGAAACATAGTGGTAGTTTTAACTCATGCTTCATTACTAAATCAAGCTGGGATATTTATAAATCATGATAAGAAAAAAACTATTAGTATCATAATTAATCCTCAAATAACTCATGCTATTAAACTTCAAAGTGAATTAATTAAAACCTCCTTGATTTCAATTTTATTTGGTCAGAAAGACATAAAAATCAATTAATAATTAAAAATTAACAATGAATAATTTTAACCTTTATTTTGTCTGTATAGAACATATAAATATAATACTGCTCATATAGTTATAAAACTATCAGCCAAGTTAAACACTGAGAAGTATTGTACTCATATAAAATCAATCACTTTTTCGTTAAAAATTCTTTCAATTCAGTTCCCAATTGCTCAAGCAAGTATTAATCAAAAACTTATATCTAGTAAATTATTTTTCTCTTTATTTTTTTTCTCTGTTCTATAATAATAAAAAATTAAAATAATCAAAATAATAGTAACTAGTTTCAATACTAAACTAGGTAATTGTATAGAAAAAGCAATTCAAGTGTTTTCTATATATTGTAAATATAAAAAATCTCAGATAAGTTGTAATCTATCCTGTAAATATAAACTTGCAAGATTTTTTGTGAGTAAATCTAGAAGTACTCAAATGATTATAATTACATAAAACATAATAATATTATTAATATCAATAAAATATTACTTTTGTTTCATATTATTACAAAAGAAAACTAATAAAAATACTTGACATTTAAATATTATTATTTAAAATAATATAAATTATCTTTTAAATAATATTTATGATATTTACACAAAATTGAAATGAATTTACTTTTAATAAACCGTTTGAATGACCAGATGATATAAATTGATTTGTAAATTTTTTAAGAAATGAATGAATTATATGAGAAATATGGTTACAAAATAATAAATCATGAGCTATCTTAACAATTATAAATGAACCAGAAGTAGTTTTGGCTTTAAAAATTTTAGAAAAAGTAAATGATATAATAGAAAGTAAAAAAATTGCTTAAAATAATTTTCAAGTAACTATCTCATTTTTCCCTATTTTTCAGCTCTCGATTTTAAAATTTGTTTCGTTACACTCTATATAGTTCTCACTCCAACCTTTCCAAGTTCAGCTTTTAACCACTTCAATTAATACATGAAGTGGTTTTCATTGTTGAGAAGCTATAAACTCATCTCTTACTTTATCTCATAGCTCAAGTAGCCTATCCATTCTATCTTTTTTAGTTTTTTCTGGAACTTGATTTTTAAACTTTCAAGCAGGAACACTTTCTCACATATCATGAGCTGAAAAAGGAAAAGCATGTAGTTTTGTGATTTTGTAGTCTTTTACTAAATTGTAAGTTTCTAAAAAATCTTCCTCAGTTTCCCCAGGAAATCAAACAATTATATCAGCTCAAAGACTTATATCTACTCAATCTTCTCTTTTAATATTTCTAAATTTTTCAAGTAGTTTTCTCATATATTCTCAATCATAATGTCTAGACATAGATTTTAGTATACTGCTACTTCCAGACTGAATAGATAAGTGAAAATGAGGATAAATCCTAGAGTTTTCAAATATTTTTAAACATGCTTCATCTACAAACTCTGGTCATAGTGAACTTATCCTGATCCTAGGAATAGTCGTTTTTTCAAGTATATACTCCAAAAGTTCTGCTAATCTTGAATCTCATATATCGTTTGTTGATTTAAGTCACCATGCTCACAGATTTATCCCTGTTAGTACAACCTCTTTTCAACCTGACTTTTCAAACTCTAGTATTTCAGATACTATATCCTCTTTAGTTCTTGAAAAGTGTCTTCATCTTTTGATAACAGTCAAGCAAAAAGTACAGAAACTATCACATCATCCTTGTATTAATACAAATTTTTTTGTATAAAGTTGAGGAAGAGTTTTTAATTTTTCAGAAATCCCCCTCTCAGTCTCCCCCCTAGGGAGAGAAGAAGCCACATTTTTACTATTCCCTTTCTCCCTTGGGGGGAAAGGGCTAGGGATAGGGGGATTTGGATCTTCCCCTAGTACTTCTATAACTCACTTATACTCTGATAGTTCTGGATAAATTTCAAAAAAATCTTTTTGTGCTCTTCACTCTTTAAATGCTCAACATCAGCTTATATATATTTTTTCATTTTTATTTAAACCATTAGCTACATCTTTTATAAATTTTATCCATTTTCTCTTAGCACTATCAGTTACAACACAACTTGCAACAAAAATACCATCTTTTCACTTTAGATAGTCAGAAAGCAACCACTTATCTGTATAATATTTATTTACTTTACATCAAAAGATTTTGTATTCCATTTTTATAAATTATTTATTATTTTCTCATCATCTTTGTAGGAACCATACTTTTTAGCATTCCATTTTTTTGTTTTGCTATTCACACTGGTATATCCTCATGTATAACTTGATAATATCCATCCTCTAGATTTTGTTCTAACTCAAATCCTTGTAAAAGTTTATCTAAACCATCTTTATCTAAAACCACTGTATTTTTAGAAAACTTTTCAAAAGTTCCAGCATAATAAGTTGGAACAAAACTATTATCTTTTATATTTCAAATGTTTACTCAGATTTTATATAAAAATATCTTATCCCAAATATAATTTAGGTTTTCTGAAGTTAAATGAATCTCATCTTTATACTTATAAAGATATTTTCACTTTAAATCATATCAAAATTTATTAAAAAAATCGCTTACTAAAGATTCTTCATTTCTTGATAATTTCTCAAAATTTTGTTTTACAGCCCCCATCCTAGCCTTCCCCCTAGTAAGGGGAAGGGATTCATCGGTTGATATAGATTTTACTTTTTTAAGTTTTGCTATAAAAAATCATCCAGTTAAATCTAAGTGTGGCCAGTTTCTTTTGAAAAAACCTCACCCCCTAGCCCTCTCTCCTTTGTTAGTAGAGGGGGTATTAAATTGCTCTTGTTCCCTCTCCTCTCAAAGGAGAGGGTTAGGGTGAGGTCTTATTGGCACTATCTCAACATACTCTCAATACTTCTCTAATGCTTTATTTATAACTCACTCATTTTCAAACTTGTTTAGTGTACATGTACTATATACTATCTCTCAACCTGGTTTAGTAGTTTTTATAGCTGCTTCAAGAAGTCAAAATTGTAGTTTTGCAACATTTTTTATGTTTTTTAAGTTCCGGTATTTTAAAGCATCGTCTGTTTTAAATGCTGTTCATTCTCAACTACATGGTGCATCAAGCAATACTTTATCAAAAAGTTCAGGTATTTGTTTAAAAAATCTTCCATCATAGTTTGTGGCAACAGCTTTTAATGCTGACATCCTATCTAGATTTGAAAAAAATCATTTTAAACGACTTTTATCAAGTTCATTTGCAACTATTAAACTATTTGGATAATATTCTAAAAGTTGAGTAGTTTTTCCTCCTGGTGAAGCACTCATATCAAGTATTATATATTTTCAGTCATCTATTTTATCTGCTGACATATAAAATGGAGAACTACTAGCCGCTACTTCTTGTACATAAAAATATCCCGAAATATGTTCAGGAGTATTTCAAAGAGCTATATTTAGTTGTTCTTCTGGTCTATCTACATAAAATATATTTTTTCAAAGAGGAGTAGAAGTTAAAATCCATCCCTTTGCTTCTACTTTTTTCTTAAAATCTTCTATACTTATTTTACGAGTGTTTATCCTTACTGATTTCTTTAGAGGCCTTTTTAATGCTTCTTCAAATTTTGCAACTTCCTCATCACTAAATCAAAACTCAGTCTTTATGTATTCAACAAAATCTTTTTTCATATAAGTTATTATTAACTAATAAACCTCTCACTTGAATTCTCTCCCCTTATCAGGGGAAAGAGGCTGCAATGTATGTTAGAGATTTATCTATATTATTTATTATATCTTCATTTTTAATTCTTAGTATTTTATATCACAACTGAATTAACAGTTTTTCTTTATACTTATCTAGTTCATAAACTTCTTTTTTATTATGAATATTTCAATCAAGTTCAATAATTAAATTATCTTCCCTACATATAAAATCTGGAATAATATATCTATCCAATCAAGAATCTTCAGTATACACATATATAGGAAATTGTCTTACAAATTTTTTATTTTTAAATCTTTTTGCCTTTAATTTATTCCATAATATGTCTTCTGTTAAAGTCATTTCTTTTCTTAATTTTCTTGAAGTTTCTATTATTATTTCAGGAATCTTTTTCATACTTATTATTCTTTATTTATTTTCCCCTTTCTCCTGCTAAGGAGAGAGGATTCAGGAGAGAGGTAAGTTTCTATTTTCTAAAACTTTCTAAAATCTCTTTTGCTATATCTCTACCTCATAAACCAAAAGCAAGTCAACCTGCAATTGTAAGCATAGATATAAATCAAACAAGAATTGTATTTATGATAAATTGATCAACTATTTTTGTATAGTTTAAAACAACCATCAACGTAAAAAATAATATAATTATCTTAGCTCAAGAAGCTATAATTCTAGCTGCCTGTTGTTTAGCTAAGCTCAATGCATGAAATGTAATATCATAAACAAAATTTGCAAATCTTATACCAAAATATCAGATAATTATTCACACAAATAAACTTGGTAAATAATAAAGTACATCTTTTAAAAATTGTTCTACTTCAGTAACTCATAGTTTTACTACAGCCCATCTAAAGAATAGTAAAAATACATAGTAAGATACTGCTTTTGCAACTATATGATTAACTCTTATTTTTTTATTAAATATACCTGAAGTTTTAGTTTTTGCTTTTTTTAGATCTTTTTTATTCTCTCATATAACTTTCTCATTTTCTTCATATATATCAATCTCAAGTTTTTCAATTAATTCAACTATCTTGAACTTTGCAAACAAAAACATCACAAATCTGTACACCAATACAGAAACTACAACTCATAAAACAAGTATAATTAAAGCCCAAAATATTTTAACTCAGTACTCGCTAATATAAAGTTCCACATTTGAAATTAGTGTAGAAATTATATTATCATATATACTATCAAACATATGTAATCAATTAAAAATTAAAAATTATTTACTTTTTAAATAAGCTTCTAAGATTAAACTCGCAGATATATCATCTCTCTTAACTTGACCTCAAAGTAAACTTGATATATTTTCAGCTTCAAATGTAGTAAACCTTTCATCTACTCATATTATTTTCAAACTTTTATACTCTTTTTCTAGTTGTTTTATAAATGCTTTTGTCTTTTCGAGTTGTTTTAATTCTTTTCAATACAAATCATAAGGTAATCAAACTACTATTGTATCTATATAACTATATTCGCTTAAATATTTGTTAATCACTTTTATTATATCTTGTCTTAGAACTATATCTTTTGGTATAGCTATGCTTTCAAGCTCAATAGCTATTCAACATCTTTTATCTCATAGATCAATTGCAAGTGCTGTCATTCAATTACAAATTATGAATTACAAATTATGAATTATATTTACTATACAAATTACTATTCGTAATTCGTAATTGCTAATTTTTAATTGTCAGACTCTACTACAACTATCATCTTAGCCATAGCATCCTTTCAAAGCTTTATATAGATAAATGTTTCTCAAAGCTTTTTTATATGTCAGTCTGGCATATCAATATGTTTTTTTGAAAGCTCGATTTTAAATTTCTTCTTTATCTCTCAGATAATATCTTTTTCTCATATAGCGCCATAAACTTTATCTTTTGATCATTTTAATTTAAAACTTAACTTTTGTCATGTTAAACTATCAGCTATATCATGTCTATTTTCAAGTAGTTCTCTTCTATGAGCATCATCTTTTTTTTGTTTATCTTTCATTTGTTTTTCTACCTCAGACGTTAATTCAACGGCTAGTTTTTTTGGAAACAACATATTTGCTGCATAACCTGGTTTTACTTCTTTTATCTCTCAAGCTTTTGCCACATGTAAAACATTTTGCAAAAATAATACTTTCATATTTTATTAACTTTAAAAACTATAAACTCTAATTTTGATTATTATATAAAAAAAGATACTTATGTAAACATAAATATCTCTTTATTGTTATTCTTCAGTTTTGTTTTCTTCTGCTGGAAGTTCTTCTATAGATATTCTATAACCTGTAAGTTTTGAAGCTAAATTAACATTTAAACCTCATTTTCAAACAGCTTTTGCTCTCTCTCCATGTTTGATGTAAGCTATAACACTATCTTCAGTTACTCCTGGAGATACTTTTACTACATTAGCTGGAGAAAGTGCTTTTTTTATAACTTCTTCTGCATCTTCCACATTTGGAACTATATCTATTTTTTCTCCTCATAGTTCTTCCATAACTGATTTAACTCTCATACCTTTTTGTCCAATTAGAGTTCCAACAGGATCTATTTCATCAAAACTTGTTGAAACAAGCATTTTAGTCTTTATACCTGGTTGTCTAACTACTTTATCTATTGTCACAACTCATTCATCTATCTCAGGAACAAACTCTCTAAAAACAGCTGGAACAAGTTCTGGTCTTTTTCTTGAAAGAGTTACTCTAGGAGATGAATTTTCTTTTTTAGTTACCTCCGCAACATACACATAAAATCTATTTCCTGCGACATAATTATCTCTTGAAACTTGTTCAGATTTTGGTAGAACAACTTTATTTCAATTATAATCAAAAATAACTTTACCTCCTTCTACTAAATCAACTTTCATATTTATAACTTGCCCTTCTTTATCAGCAAATAAATCAAAGATTTTTTCTTTTTCTGTTTCTCCTATCTTTTGAATAATAACTTGTCTAGCCGCTTGAGAAGCTATTCTTCAGAAACTCTCAGCAGCATCACCCACCATAACATCATCAGTTACATCTATCTCAACTATATCACCTATATCAAATCACTCAGCTTCTTCTATAGAAATTTCAGTAGCTTCATTTTCTACTTTTTCAACAACTGTTTTTTCTATACTTATCTCTATAGACTCATTTTCAAAATCTAGTTTTACATTTACATTTTCATCCCTACTACCATAGTCTTTTTTATAGGCAGTTTTTAGTGCTGCTTCTATTATCTCTATAAGTTTTTCTTTTGGGATTTTTTTCTCAGCAGAGATCATATTTATCGCTGCATCAATTTTTTTTATATCTAACATATATAAGTTGAAAGTTAAAAGTATAAAGTTAAAAGTTTTTCAAGTAAAAAGAGAATTTGTCAAACAAATTCTCTTTCCATATGAACAAACAACAAGCTTATTTTATAAATATTTTTTTTAAATGCAAATCAAAAATTACATTTTTTTCTTTCTTAAAAATGTTGGAACATCCAAATCATCTTCTAAAGATTGTGAAACTGGAGTTGGAGCAGGAGTAATTCTTGAATCATTTACTGTTTTTCTTCCAAATGGACTTGGTGCTTTCATCGTACTTCTATCTTCTGAAAACTTTTTATTTGAATCTTCATCAAATCATGTAGCAACTACTGTAATTTTTACTTCACCCTCATAATCTTCTCTGATAGTTGAACCAAAGATGATATTTGCATCTTGATCTACTGACTCAGTTATAACTTTTGCAGCTTCATCAACTTCAAACATTGATAGATCAGTTCAACCTGTTATATTGAAAAGTAAACCTTTAGCTCAAGCAATTGATAGCTCTAAAAGTGGGCTATCTATAGCAGCTCTAGCAGCTTCTATAGCTCTATTTTCTCAAGTACCATAACCTATACCCATCAAAGCTGATCATGCATTTTTCATAACTGATCTAACATCTGCGAAATCTACATTGATAAGTCCTGGATGAGTAATTAAATCAGAAATTCATTGAACTCATTGGTTTAATACTTCATCAACTATAGAAAAAGCTTCAAGTAATGGAGTTTTTTTATCAATTATAGATAATATTTTATCATTTGGTATAGTGATAAGTGTATCAACTTTTTCTTTTAAAGAAGAAAATCCATCTAATCATTTAGCCATTCTATTTTGTCATTCAAATGAAAATGGTTTAGTAACAACTCAAACCGTTAGTGCTCATAATTCTTTTGCTATCTCAGCAACAACTGGAGCAGCTCAAGTACCTGTACCTCCTCAAAGACCACAAGTTATAAAAACCATATCAGCTCAAGCTAAAACATTTTTTATATCTTCACTTGATTCTTCAGCAGCTTTTTTACCTACCTCTGGATCTGATCATGCTCAAAGTCCTCCTGTAATCATTTTACCAATATTTAATTTCGTACTAGCTAAAGAACTATATAAAGCTTGAGCATCAGTATTCATAGCTATAAATTCTACTCATTCAAGTCATGCCTCAATCATTCTATTAACAGCATTTGATCACCCTCCACCTACTCAAACAACTTTTATTCTAGCTACAGGTGAAATACTTCATGCTAAATTTACTTCCTCAACAGAATTTGATCTAGAAGATCCTGAACCTGAAAGTAGACTTTTTAACTTGTCATCTCTTTTTATCATAATAAATTATTTTATAAATATAAAGTTTAAATTTTGTTTATATAATTGTATTTTGTCATCCTGAACTTGTTTCAGGAACATAATTTGTATTTTATCTTTTTATGATTCTGAAATAAATTCAGAATGACACCAGCTTAAATTAAGGCATAATCTTCTTAAAAATCTTGGCTATAGAGTTTAATATTCATTTAAAATTTATAGAAAATCAATGATGTTCAACTCAGTACTTATTTGCAAGAAGTAAATTTCAAACAACTGCTGCAAAACTAGGATCATTTATCGTTGTATCAACTAATTCATCATTTATAGAAGGAATTCAAATGAAACTTGGTAATTTAAGTATGTCTCTTGATAACTCGATTAATCATTTTTCTTTCGAAGCTCATCAAACCAAAACTGCTCATTCCGGTAACATACCATCTTTTCAAATAGCACTTAATTCTTTTTTAACATATTGAAGTATTTCTTCATATCTAGCAGAAACAATTGATGATAGATATTGAAGAGATATTTCTCATTCATCAATTAAGCCTATTTTTCTTAAATCTAAAGTTTTATCTTTGAAGTTTATTTCATCACTTATTATTTCAGAATACTCAATCTTTAATCTTTCTGCTACATCAATTGAAACTCTTGCTCATAGCGCTATATCGTTTGTTACATTATCTCATCATAAAGGTATAACTGCTGAATGAATCAAAACTCACTCTTCATAAACTGTAACTCAAGTAGTTGATGCTCACATATCAACACATACAACTCATAACTCTTTTTGTCTTTTTGATAGAACTCCTTCTGGAGAATTAAGTAAATTTGGATATATATCAAGTATCTCAATTCAAACGTCTCAAATAGCTTTTTTAATATTATTTAATACATTTGAGTTCATTGTAAATATATGAGCTACTACTTCTAGTTTTCTAGCAGACATTCAAACAGGATTTTTTACCCCATCTTCTAAATCAACTACAAAATATTCAGGAATAACTTTTAAAATCTCTTTATTTGGCATATCAACTCAACTTTTTGCCATATCTAAAACTCTATCAACATCCTCAGGACTAATTTCATCTCATGAAATAGCTATAACTCATTTGTTTACTATCACATCGTAACTTGAAGAATTAAAAGAAACATATGCTCAAGTTATTTGTTCTCATGCCATTTTTTCTGCTTCAAGTAAACTTTTATCTAAATTATCTTTGAAGTCTTCCATGTCAAGTATATTTCATTTTCTCATTGCAGTGGAAGCAGAGTTACCTACTCCTAATACAACAAAATTTTCATTATCATCTTTTAAAAAACTTCCGATAATTGTCCTTATTCTAGAACTTCATATATCTATTGATGTTATTGTATTTTCAAAACTCATTTTTATATTTATCAAAAAATTAATAAAATAGTTGTTCTATTTTTTTATACAGGTTTTTTCTCTTTAAGTAAGGAAAGAAAGAAAAACTTAAATTTCCTTAACTTGGAAAATTATATTTAGCAAAACACCTTTTTCAAAACTACTTTGAAAACTTGTGTTAAAAACTTTATAAAAAGCACCTATATTTTGATTTCCATAGAAAAATATAGTAAAATTAAACATATATAAAATAATTTTTTGATTATATGATTGTAAAATTACTATTATTTATTTTTTCTATACTAAATATAGCTCTTGTATACTTATTCTGAGAAGAATTTATAAACTGAAAGATAAATACTCTTTATGTAGATTATCAAATTGAAGTACCTTTTTTAGGGTTTATTTTAGATACAAAATACTTATATTTAATCTTAATATTTTTACTTGAGCTATATATAATTTTATATACAATAAAAGCTCATTATGATGACCCAATCTTAGAATTAAAATATAATATACAAAAATTTTTAGTATGAAAAACTAAAAATGAAAAAATAAAATTTAGAAAAACCAAAAATAAAAACTTAAATTTTATAATTACTTTTTTTTCTGATACATTAAATAGTTTAAAAAACATTAAAGAAGAGTTTATACGTGGTAAAGAAATTAAATGAGAAGTAGAGTTATGAAAAGAAATTCAATGAAAAATATTTGAAAAAAAATTAACAGAAGTTCCTTCTTTAAATATAGTTGCTAGAGCTAAGCCAGCTTGAGAGATATGATGAGACTCATATGATATTATCAAACAAGATGATAATTATTATATATACGTCTGAGACGCAACTGGTCATTGAGTTTGAGCATGATTCATAATGGTGATGGTAAATGCACTTGTAAGTTGATTTTCAAAAGTTTTTAAATCATGAAGTGATATACTTACAAAAACAAATGAGATACTTAAACCTAGAGTAAAAGCAAATCTACTTATGAGTATGTTAATGATTAGATGGGATGAAAAAGAAAAAAGAATGTATATGACTTGAGCATGACATGAGTACCTACTTATCTACAAACATGATAAGAAAAGATGTTATAAGATTAAGTCAGGTTGAGTTGCTTTAGGTATGACTAAAGATACAAAAGATTTACTTAAAGAAAAAGAAATATCATTTGAGCCTAATGATATAATAGTGTTATATAGTGATGGTATAACTGAGGCCATAAATAAACCTAGAAGAGATTGAACTGAAGAAAGGTTCTGAGAAGACAGATTAGTAGAAGCAATTGAAAAAGCACCAAATATGAAATGAAAAAAATTTAAAAGTGCTACCTCTGTATTTAATAATATAACTATTAACTTATCGAGTTTTATGTGATACAAGTACTTAAAACTTGATGACATAACATTATGCGTGGTTCATTATAAAGATTCTGAATATAATAAATATGAAGATTACTCGCTTGAAATAGCGGATGAATTTATAACAGAATGGAAGTGGTAGATAACGTGTTAATGTTAAGTGTAATTAGGTACCGGTCTCTTTTTTTAGAAAGTGAGAACTTAAAATTAAGATCATTGCTTCCTAACTTAGAGACCGGTACCCTTTTATTTTTCAAAGTCAGACTTTATTAAAAATAGTTTTTTTAAACTGTAAAGCTCAAATCATATCTATTTCTTTACAAAACAAGAAAGTAAAATAAAATGAATAAAATTTTTATTTTTTAGTTTATCATAAACGTGTCTAGTCAAGAAAAACTTATAGAACTGATAAAAAAAAGATACTCTTGAGATATTTACTCTTTTGAAGTTGATGTAAAAGAAGTAAATAAAACAAAAAAAGAAGATAAAAAACAAGATAAAGGTATAGTTGAAGCTGAAAAAGAGTATAAAGAAGCACTAGCTTATTTAAAAGATGTTATATCTCCAGCTTTCATGAAAATTGATTCAGATAAGATAAAAATAAATAACATCTATGCAAAAACTTTTTTTGTTTATGCTTATCCAAACTTTTTAGAGTGAAACTGGTTATCTCCTATCATAAACTGGGATATTAAATTTGATATGAGTCTTTTTGTATATCCTATAGATTCAGCATTTATACAAAAATATCTTAAAAAAAGACTTACACAATTAAACTCTGAAAGAAACATAAATGCAGAAAAATGACTTGTTTCTGATCCTGCAATAGATGCTCAAATACAAGATGTAGAAGAACTTAGAGCAAAACTTACGAGATGAGAAGAAAAATACTTTCATCTAGCACTTTATATAACTATATATTCTGATGATACTGAAAAA
The DNA here is from genome assembly GCA_028696815.1 of Candidatus Altimarinota bacterium. Lineage (GTDB taxonomy): Bacteria > Patescibacteriota > Gracilibacteria > BD1-5 > UBA6164 > JAQVGG01. Next base: position 69,292 of record JAQVGG010000001.1, on the reverse strand, counting down.
CTAAATAAAATCTGAAAAGATCTTGAAACTATGCTTTCAGGTAGAAATGTATTACAAAAACAAGCTTATCTTAGATCTGAACAAGCATTTACTTCAACATGACCATTTGCTATAGATGAACTTGGTGTTTATAGAAATATGTCTACATGATGAATAAGTACTACCTTCCCTTTTTCTTCTAGCACTTTAAGTCATGATGATGGTATACTTTACTGAGTAAATACACATAATAACTCTCTGATTTTATTTGATAGATTTAAAACAGAAAATGCAAATATGGTAGTATTTGCGAAATCATGATCAGGTAAATCTTTTGCTGTAAAACTTGAGATACTTAGAAGTTTAATGCTTTGAACTGATGTTATAGTCATTGATCCTGAAAACGAATATAGAGCGTTAGTTGATACCGTTTGATGAAGTTACCTTGATGTATCCCTAAACTCTGATCAAAGAATAAATCCTTTTGATTTACCTTTATGATTAAAAGACAGAGATGAAAAACCAGGAGACTTGCTTAGAAATGCTATAGTGAGTTTGCTTTGATTAATGAGCTTGATGCTTTGAAAGCTTTCTTCTACAGAAGAATCTATCATGGAAAAAGCTTTAATTACAACTTATAGTTTGAAGTGAATTACTCTTGAAAATGATGATACAACATGAAAACAGATGCCTATAATGGAAGATTTGCAAGATGTATTAGAAACTATGGATTGAGCAAATTCACTTGTACAAAAACTAGAAAAGTATACGAAAGGTATATTTAAAGGAATATTTTCTCAACCTACAAATATAGAGCTTTGAGAATGATTACAAGTATTTTCAGTTAGAGACTTAAATGATATGATGAGACCAATTGCCATGTATGTTATACTTAATCATATATGGAATAAAGTAAGATCAAGTAACAAAAAAAGACTTCTAGTTATAGATGAAGCATGGAATATTATGCAACATGATGATTCTGCTAAGTTTTTGTTTTGACTAGTTAAAAGAGCAAGAAAATATAATCTTTGAATAACTACAATTACTCAAGATGTTGAAGATTTTGTTGGTAGCGCTTATGGAAAACCTATAGTTACAAACTCATCTATACAATTACTTCTAAAACAATCTAGCGCATCAATAGATGTATTACAAAATATGTTCAAATTAACTGAACAAGAAAAATATATACTTTTAAACTCTGCTGTTTGACAATGATTATTTTTTGCTTGAACAGAACATGTTGGTATACAAGTAATAGCAAGTTTTTATGAAGAACAGATAATAGATACAAATCCAAATAGATAGATTGTGGTCGGTAGATTACTTCACTTACAGGTCAAAAAGACATATTAACAAGGTTAATATGTCTTTTTGTATTCTACTACCTGTCTCCTACAACCTAACAATCTTTCTCCCCCATAATCAGTGTTGACTACATCTTACCCTAATCTCAAAATCATCTAAATCAGATATATTGAACTCAACTTCAGGCTCTTCTCAAGCTTGTAGAAATTGTGACTCAACTAAATCTCAATATTCATCATAAAGTGAAACTTCTGTAATTCTATGATCCTCTCAAAAAGGATGGATTTCCTTTCATATTGTAACTCTAAGATTATCTCCATCAATTTCAGTTTCTATAAAGTGTTCACTCTCAACAAAATCCAATGTATGATTATGTTCAATATAGTTAACCTCTTCTTTTATTTCCTGAAATATATCAGCACATTCTCCACAGACAGGACAAACATAATAATCTCACAGTTCATCAAATCTGGTTCAAGGTTCTATACCCTCATCATTCTCTCAAAGACTCTCATCGTATATATAATTACAATTAGTACAAAGGTACTTCATAAGAATAAGAGTTAAAATTTAAAGTTTAAAGGATATTTTATTACATTTTTTAAAAGTTTCAAATTTTTTTTAACAATTTAAACTTTTTAACATTATATAATTTTTTTTTATTGATTTTACCCTAAAAAAAGATAAAATTATATGTAGAAAATTTATTAGTAAGAACTATTTATGGATAAAATCAAAAGCATAATAATAGAGATAGAAAAATTGAAAGCATTTTGAAAATATAAAGAAGCTGAAAAAATAGTTGAAAATGCCTTAATTAACTATAATGATGATTATAGATTATTTGAGGAAATAGCTGATATAAATCTATATGTTTGAAATTTACCAAAAGCTATGAAAGCTATAGAATATTCTCTTGAATTAAATAATGAATCTGCTACATGAAACTATCTAAAATGATTTCTACTTCTATCAAATGATAAACCATCTGAAGCAATTGAATATCTTGAAAAATCTAACAAGCTTATGTGAAATAATTCTGAAGTTTTAAGAAACTTAGGTTGGGCTTATACTTTGATCTGAAAAACAGAGAGGTGAATTAGTATATTAAAAAGAGCTTTAATACTTGCTCCTCAAGATGATCTTATAAAAGAAGATCTTGCTATGGCTCTTATAGGTTCTTGAGAACTTGAAAAATGAAATATCTTGTTAAAAGATATTAAAAATAAAGCTAGAGTTTAACTAATTGATTGATAAAATGTCATCCCGATTAAACGGAATGACATTTTATATATAATTTAATCTTTTCCTATTTAATTTCCCTATGCCTCACTTCACAACAAAAAAAATATCTTGAGAATTAGTTTGAATTATAGATGTATGAAGCTATAAAATTAGAGTTGCTATTTGTGAATATCATAGCAACTCTATAAATGTACTTACATTTTCAGAAAAAAGACAATCAAGTACTGACATAGTAAACAATAAAATAAAAAATCTAGAATGAATTTGTGAAAATATAGAATTAGCAATTAAAAAAGCTGAAAAAGAAGCATGAGTTAAATTAGAAAATATAATAATCAATCCTCTTTTTAGTGATACTTTTTTTTATTCAAAAAAGATATCATATAATAGAAAAGATTCGGATAAAAAAATAAATGAAACAGAACTTTTTGATATAGTGTCTAAAGTTGAAGAAATAGGTGTAATATCAGCTAGTAAAAAAATAGAAAAAAATTATTTATACAAGATAGAAGATTTAGATATTATTTTAAGTAATATTTCTGAAATAAAAATTGACAATAAAATAGTAGATAATCCTTTAAATGAGACCTGAACTCACTTAATGTTCCATACTTTAAATATTTTTATAGCAAAAAGTAACTATGAGCTAATAAGCTACATATGAAGTTATTTAAATAAAAATATTTTAAAAATACTTCCTGAAGAGTTTTGTCTTGCTAAAATCTGGGAAAAAGATAAAAGTGTTGTAATAATAAATATCTGAAACTCCTCTAGTTTTATAACTATAAAAGATGATTTCTGAAATATAGTTTGATCTATAAAGTTAGATGTATGAATAGAAACTCTTATAAATAAGATATGTGAAGTATCTGATTTTTCTAGAGCTGAAATAATTAAAAAAATAGATAGAAGTGATTTTTTTATAAAAGAAAAAAAAGAGTTTTTAGATATCTATTCTTTCTTGATTATAGAATGAATAAAAGAAATAATATGAGATAATATATGCATAAATAATTTTTTTATTGTTGGATGAGGTTGAAACAATGAGTTTTTTAAAAATTATTTTGAAAAAGTCGATTTTAATTCTCTTTGACTAAAAATAAGTGGAAAAATAAAGTTTGTTATGCCAGATATTGATAAACTTTGTAGGATTGATGATATAGAAAATATACTTTGTAAATCAAACTTAAATATTATATCTATGATACTTGCTTATAATTCTATAGTTAATAAAAAACAAGATTTTATTGAAAAAGCTATAGAAAAAGTACTTAAGAAATTGGTAAAATAAAAAATATGTCTTTTAGACATATTTTTTATTTCCTTTTATAAAAGTAACACAACTCTCCCCCATTATAAAGTTTTCTTTTTTTATAATTATCTAAATTTATCAATTTATCAAAATCAAGATAGTTTGTTATAACTCAACCTTTTAGCTCTGGATTTACCCTAAAAAGTTTATCTATTTGTTTGTACAGACTTTCAATATTATCATCTTTTAATCTAACTCAATATGGTGGATTTGAAACCAGAGTTCATTTTAATGGAGTAGCTATCCCCTCTCCCTCTGGGAGAGGGCTAGGGTGAGGGCTTATGTACTCTCTAAAATCCATTACTCTAAAATCTATCATATCATAAACTCAAGCATCCTTTGCGTTTTGTTTAGCTATTTCTATTATATTTTCATCTATATCAGAAGCAATTATTTTGTACTCTCAAGAGTACTCTTTTTTTCTTGCATCTTCAAGCTCTTTTTCTACAAGTGTTTTATCTACAAGTAAAAGTCTTTCAAAAGCAAAATATCTATTTAATCCTGGAGCTATATTTTTTGCTATCATAGCAGCTTCTATAGCGATAGTTCAACTTCAGCAAAACAAATCATAAAAATTTTCTTTAAATCTCCAATCAGAAAGCAATACTAAAGCAGCTGCAAGACTCTCTTTTAATGGCGCTTCTCAAGTCTCTTGCCTATATTCTCTCTTGTGTAATGCTTCTCAAGTGGTATTTAAAAGAATTCTTGCTTTATCTCATATAAGCAAAACCATTATTTCAAACTTTTCTAACTCGCTATTCTCAAATACTTTTTCTCAGGATTTACCTGTTATATTATCTACAATAGCTTTTTTTGTTATCTTTTGAATTGCTGGAGTGCTATCAAGTTTTGAATTTATAGATTTAGCTTTTACTACTATTGGGTAAGAGTGATGAAAATATTTTTTAAGATTTATAGTTTGAATTAAATCATAGAGTTTATCAAAAGTATCTATTTTATCAGCTTCAGCTAATACTTCAAAAACTTTATTTCATACTCTAGACCATAAATTCACTTTTATCATAGTTTTACTATCACCTTCGAATTCTATCATCCTATCTCTAACTTCTATAATCTTTGCTCAAACCTTTTCTACTTCTTTTTTTGCTATAGATTCAACTCAAGCAATAGTAGACAGTATATATTTAGTCATATTTTTTATTTATTAAATTCACAAACTTGTACACATTGTAAAGTGCAAACCTCAGCTTCTGGATTATTTCTACAAGCAGATGCACATTCATTAAAGTTTCATCCAATTTTTTCACAAATTTCTTTTGAAACACCACCACATTCATTAAATTTATATCCCTCTAACCATTTTCATCAGTGTTCTTCACACTCATGCTCTGCAGATATCTCTGTTTCATTACTATGTTCATCTCATCATGAGATTTTTTCAAAACCTAAAAATAAAATAATTCACACAAGTATAAAAACAAAATAAGAAAATTTATTTATTGTGGTTCATTTTCATTTAAACTCAGGAAAAATATCTGCAAGTGCTGTATACAATAATCATCATGCAATAATTGCTAATACATAAGCCTCATGTTCAACAAGATAATTAGCAAAAGGATATGTTAACAATGCTCAAAATATACCTCAAAATGCAGCAAAATATGCATATTTAGTATTATTATGATTCATTATATAATTAACTATATTTTGTGGAATAGAATGAAGCAAAATAGCTAATGTAGTTGCAACTCAAAAAGTAAAACTAATTGAAAATGCTGAAAATAGTACTACTCAATGAAAAGCATTATGTAGTAGAGTTCCTCAGAACATAAGTATACCACTTTTATGTTCATGATGAACATGAGAATGAGAAATATCTTCTTGATTTAAATCTTTACAATGATGCCAATGTAAAAAAAGCTCAAGAGCATAAAATAAAAATATTCATATAAGTATAAAAAAACCAATATTTTTACCTGCTAATCACTCATCAACTATTTCCGGCAAAAATCATAAAAATATAATACCTAAAAGTAATCATACAGTTATAGCGGTTATAAAGTTAATATAGTTTAAAAATCTATCTTTTATAAACCTAACTATTAAAACAACTCAAATTATTCAAATTGCTACAACTATGTTTCATATAAGAGTTCATATAAATGGTGTAATATTCATAATTTAAAATTAAAAAATTAAATCTTTCTAAGTGAAAGAAAACTAAAAACAATAAGTCATATTATAAGAAAAATATTTAATAAATAAACTTTTTCTATTCAAATATAATCTACTAGAAATCATGCAGGAATAGCAAAACTGACATATCAAATAGTTATTCAAAATGAGAAGATAGATAATATAGTGGATTTATGAGTTTTTGGAGATTTTTGTATTAAAAAATTATTTCAAAATGGCATAGTAAAACCAAAAATAATAGAAAGTATAATTATTCAAATTACTCAAGGTATATTATCAAAACTTATAAATAATAATGAAACAAATAAAAGTATAAATAACATAAAGTAGATAATAATACTTTCAGTAAATTTATCTTGTACTTTCTTAATTATATGACTTCCTATTGCAGAAAATACACCTATAATTGCAAAAATTATTCAAATATTTTCAATAGAAAATCATAACTTATCTAAAAATGGTTGATAAGTAAACCAATAAATATTTCCAAGTCATGATTCAATAGATAAAATTAATATAACAAAAAACAAAATTTTATGTTTCCGCAAGTAATTTAATGCTTCTTTTATATGAGATATATTGTCTGAATGTGTAGAAAGTATTTGAGCAGATTCTTTTATAAATAAAGCTAAAATGAACACAAATACATATGCTATTATAGTAGCATAAATTGGATATAGAGGGTCTAAAACAAACAGAAATCATGCAAAAAGTGAGGAAAATGCTCTACCCAAAAATATTGCAATATAAGAATTAGCAGTTATATTTTTAAACTCGATTTCATCTCATACTTCTTCTAAATTATCATGTATTATCGCTTCAAAATTTCATGATAATATTGCAAATCATATTCATTCTAATATAGAAGATATTATAAACAATACTAAATCCTTAGCAAATAACCATATAGTGAAAGCACTTATAGTTAGTAAAATTCATATTAAAAATAATTTTTTTCTTCAAAACCTATCTGCCCATGCCCCAGATGGAACTTCAAACAAAAAAGATACAAGTCAAGATAATACAACCAGAAACAAAGCCGTTCAAAATGAAAAGTTTAAATAACTTGTAAAGAAAAAAGCCCATATAGGAACTATAAGCAAACATGCTTGTAAAAAATTTGTTATATAAAATATTTTTATATTTTTTTGTAATCTATCCATTTTTTACTTTTTTTATAAAGTCTACTAAATCATCCTTTATCTTTGCTGTTAATTGCATGTTTTTATCTCTTCAGTAGTGAAAAAAATCTATTTTCCAAGCGTGAAGAGCTTGCCTTGTTAAGCCATAGTTTTTTGCAAAAAATCAGTTTAGTCTTTTATCTCCATATGCTTTATCTCATACTATAGGGTTTCCGATACTAGCTAGATGCACTCTTATCTGATGCATCCTTCCTGTCTCTATTTGTACTTCAAGTTCAGAGAGTATTATATCTCCTTCCGGAGCTTTTACAATATGTTCTTTTATAAGTTTATAGTGAGTCACAGCACTTTGTCACTTATCATCAACTCTTACTTTTGCTTCATCTTTTGCATTTTCAATTCTTAAAAGATTTTTCTTAATTGTTCCTTCTTTGCGACTAAGTCTACCTAAAACTATAGCGTAATAAATTTTTTGTACTTTCTTGTGGTCTTTCAAATCAGCTACCATTCTAGTTAACATATCTTTTTTCTTCCCTATCATCAAAATACCGCTTGTATCCCTGTCTATTCTATGAATCAAACTTGGCTTAAATGTAAGGCTATTTAATTTATCTCACAGATAATCCTGAATCTGTGCAATTAGGTTTGATTCTTTTGTTTTATGATCTCCAGGATGTACATTGATTCCAGGATTTTTATTTACCACAAGTAAATCAGAGTCTTCAAAAACTATATCTTTTTTATCAAGTCTAGCTCTTGTAGATATTTCTATCTCATTTGTAGAAACTGATTGGGTGCTTTCTTTAAACGTGGACAGTTCTTTAAATTCACTATCACTTAAAAATATTTTTACTTCATCTCAAACTTGTAGTTTATACTCATTATCTCTTTTTTTAAATTTAGAAGCCCCCTCTAAATCTCCCCCTAGTAAGGGGAGACTTTTTACTTTTACTTTATCTTTTCTGTTTATTTTATAGATAAGACTACGAGTTGCGTTAGGAAAAAGTTTTTTTAAAAATTTATCAAGTCTTTGATTTGCATCGTTTTCTTCTATTTTAAATAATTTCATGTTTTAATTTTATTAATAATCCTTCTCTACTCTAACTTTAAGAGTCTCTTCTTCTTTCACTACCATAACAATTCCGTCATCTATATCTATTGGTATTACATTGTAATTTATATCATTTTCTTGTAAATACTCTTCAAATCAGTTCATCTTGTCTTTAAACTTTATTACATCATCTACTATGATAATTCCTCACATCTCAACTTTATCATAAACCAAATCAAAAAAATCTTTAGTGCGTCTTTTCATCCCATCTATAAACACAAAATCATAAGTTTCTTTTAATTCAGGAATTAAAAACAAAGCATTTCAATTTACTGGAAATATAACTTTTTCAAGTCATACAGCTTTTATATTTTCAATTACTTGTGTATATGAAGGTTCACTGAACTCAATCGTTGTTAATTTTCATCAAGTTTTTTCTAATTCTAATCAAAATTGTATAGCACTAAATCAGTTAGCACTTCAAATCTCAAGCATATTTTTTACCTGCTTTATTTTTATTAAATCTCTTAAAAATTTAGCATTTGTATCACTTATATTTGGGACTTCATTATCTATTCAAAACTGTCTTAAATTTTTTATGTACTCTTCTCTGTTCATCATAATATATTAATCTAAATAATTTTATTAAATAAGATTTTAAGTACTATTTCCTTTTTTACAAACAAAAATTTGCTTTTTTTATAAAGATTTCGTATAATAACTCTGTCTATAATTTATAAATTAATTTCAGGACACATGAGAAACTTAGTAAAAAACTCTTTATATGCTTCTGCTTGAGTTGCATTAGTTGGACTAAATAGCGCAAATGCTGCTATAAATTTTTGAAAAGAAAAAGTAGATGCAAAAGTTCAATGAACTGGTGCCACAGCTGATGTTGCTATACAAAACTTACTTGATTGGTTAATGGGGTTCTTAGCTCTTGCTGCTTTCTTATACCTTGTATGGGGAGGTTTCCAATTTTTAACTGCTGCATGAGATGAAGAAAAAGTAAAAAAATGAAAAACAATTATTATTCAATCTCTTCTAGGTATATTTGTTATCTGGATATCTTGGGCTGTAGTAAGTTGGTTAATTGCAGGACTAACAGCTTCTCAAGCTTAATACTTATAATAAAAAAAAATGAGCAAAGCTCATTTTTTTTATTTTTTAAATTTTCTTAAAGTATTTATAAAGTAATATTTTAACTTTTTATTTACCCATATATAACTATCACTAACACATCTCAAATCTTTTGTTAACTTCATCTTAAAATCAGTAACTCATGCTAAACTACTTTTTGTATCTCAAGGAGTAGAAACTCATAAGAAGTCATATAATTTAGATCATATACTTTTTGCATATTTTATAGCTTCCCATTGAAGTAAGTACGGTGCCATAAGGTTTCTATAATCTTTATCTCCAGTTGAAACTCAATAATAATAAATAGAAACCTCTTTATCAAATACAAAGATTCAACCAGCAATCACTTTTTCATCCTTGTATGCAAAAAGTAGTTTTGAATTCTCTATACTGCTTAAAAATGTAGAGTAATAATTTATATTATTTCCTGAGAAACCATCTCTTGAAGTAGTCTCTATCATCAAATCATAAAACTTTTTTATGTTATCATCACTTTTTTCTACTTGTTTAACTTCTACTCACTTTTTTTCTGCTAATCTTATATTATATCTACCCTTTGGTTTCATATCTAAAAGTATCTCTTCTTCTGATTTAGTTAAATCAATTATAGCAGTATAAGGAGTTATAAATTTCTTATAAAAACCTGCTTTCCACTTTTTAAAGACCTCACCCCCTGCCCCTCTCCTTTGAAGTAGAGGGGTGTTATTTTGAGCTATCTCCTTCTCCTCCGAAGGAGAAGGTTGGGATGAGGTATTATAATCTAATGTTTCTACTTGAATAAACAAAGCTTTTTCTTTTTTACAAAGCTCAATTAATTTATCACTTGTCTCGGAAGTTATAGCTTTATCAAGTCATATAACAAAAAGTCAGTATTCTCAAAAACTAACTTTTCTTTTTTCTACAAAGATAATCCCTCCCCTTCATTCTTCAGGTACTCCCTTTGAGAAAGGGAGATTAAAAGGTATTTCAAAAATTTGCTCAGCTTGTCATGATTGTACTAACATATCTCACCAAGCTTTTGTTTGCCAAATAATCATAGTTTTATATTAAATAATTCATCAAATATGTCCTATTCCTGCATTACTTATCTTTCTCCCCCTCGGGGTTCTCTCTATAAAACCTATTTGAAGTAAATAAGGCTCAACTACATCTTCAAGAGTAGCTTCTTCTTCTCCTATAGCACTTGATAGAGTATTTAATCCTACAGGTCCAGAGTTAAACTTATAATAAAGAGTTTCAAGATACTTTCTATCAAGATAATCAAGTCCTTTTTCATCAATTCCTATATCTTTAAATATTTCTTCTAATATTCAGGTTTTTCTTACATCTTTTCAGATAGTGTTATAATCTCTAACTATTTTTAGAAGTCTGTTTGATATACGAGGAGTTCATCTTGATTTTTTAGCTATAGTTTCTAGTACTTCTTCTGGTAAGTGTAAATCTAGTTTTTTAGAGTTGTTGTGAATTATAAGTGATAAATCAGACTCATCATAAAAATCAAGTTTTAGAACATTTCAAAATCTGTCTCTTAATGGGCTTGATAGTGCTGAGAGTCTAGTTGTTGCTCAAATCAAAGTAAACTCTTTTAATGGTAGTTTTACGCTTTGAGCTCACGTACCACTTCAAACCATGATATCTATTACAAAGTCTTCCATAGCAGTATAAAGTATCTCTTCTACTTGAGGTCTAAGTCTGTGAATCTCATCTATAAAAAGCACATCCCCATCTTCTAGATTTGAGAGTATACTTACTAAATCAGACTGTTTCTCAATAGCTGGACCACTAGTTGATTTTAAATTTGCCTCCATTTCTGTAGCTATAATCTGACTAAGTGTAGTTTTCCCAAGACCTGGAGGTCCATAAAAAAGTATGTGATCAAGAGCTTCTTTTCTAATCTTACTTGAAGCTATAGAAACACTCAAGTGTTTTTTTATAGTTTCTTGCCCTACATAATCCTCTAGTTTTAAAGGACGAAGCAGGTTTCAAAAATTACCCCTATCAATTGGCTTTTCCACAGGAGTTACTACTCTAGATGATGTGTCTTTTTTTGATGATTCTATCATGGTTAATTTTAGATTTATTTATCTTTTGCCATATCGATTAAAATTTTCCAATTTTCTTTATAATCTTGCAGTTTACTTAGAGTTTTTGTATCTCAGAAATCTTTAATATCAGCTATTGGAATAATATAACATTCTCAATTATTTGTATCTATTCAAAGTATTAAATCACAATCTTTTTCAGTATATTTATATTTTCTACTTTCAGCATCTCTACTTATTTGTTGTCAACTACGAATTCCTCAAGTAAAGCTAATAGAACCATTTCAAGTTCATTTTATTTGAATTCTTAACAGCTTTTTAGCTCATCATATATCAACAATTGCATCATATTTTGCATTTGTTACATCTACTCTAGAGCAAGGAAAACCTGCCTTAATAACCCTTCAAACTGCTATCATTTCATCTGCATTTCAATTCATAGTTCTAAATACACCTGAATCTATTCGTGTTAAATTTATAGTCCACTCAACATTATCCATAAAAATACTATTAAACTTTTAAAATACTTTCTGCAACTCTCTTAATCACAGGAACTGAAACACTATTTCATGCTTGTTTATACAAATGAGAGTCAGCCAAATCTGGTAAAACAAAATCTTTAGGATATCATTGTATCAAAAAAGCTTCTCTAGGAGTTATTTTTCTGATTCCTTTTTTATCTAAAACAATTGGCACGTTATGTCATCAAGTTCACATATTTGCAGTTAATGTAGGGAAAACTCAAGATTTATTTTCTCTAACATATTGCCTTCTCCATTGATAAACTCTATTAAAATTAACTACATCATCTTTTAATTTCTCATACAATGGTTTTCCATTATAATAATATTTTTCAGCAACGTTATCTTCAAGTATTTCTCTAAGATTTGTTTTTAGTTCAACTTTTTCTGGAAAACTAAAATTATCATATTTTTTCTTATCTCTAAATCAAACAATATATATTCTTTCTCTATTTTGAGGAACATTTCAATATTCCATGCTATTCATTACTTTATAATGTATGAAATATCACTCTTTTTTTAACATTTTTAACATAAGGTTAAGAGTCTCTCCCTCAGAGTGAGAAGCTAAGTTTTTTACATTCTCCAAAAATATTATTGGTGTCTTTTTTTCTTTTAATATCCTAACTATATCAAAAAATAATGTTCATCTTTGGTCCTCAAATCACTTCCTATAACCTGCTATTGAAAATGCTTGACACGGAAATCATGCACACAAAATATCGTGATCAGGTATACTTTTTTCATCTTGCATTGTTATATCTCAATTAAAATTTCAACTATCAAAAAGTTTTGGATTATGTTTTTTATAATTTGCTTCATAAGTCTTTCTTGCATTTACATCTATTTCTGATGAGAAAACACACTCTCATCATAACTGTGAAAGTGCTTTATGAAATCATCATACTCAAGCAAATAAATCAATAAATTTAAAAGACATATACTATTATAATTAAAATTCTAAAATTGACCTATAAATATACAAGAAGTATATAAATTTTTAAAGAAATACAAAATAAAATTTATAAGATATACACAAATTATATACACAACTAAAAATAACACAAATATTTTTTACATAAAATCTTTTGACTTTATGTTATTAGCACATATAATACCTATGTGCTAATTATTATTTAATAATAGTAATATGAATATAGAAAAATTTACAATAAACTCTAGCAAGAGGATACAAGAAAGCCAAGATTTAGCTAATAAACTAAGTCACGCTAACATAACTCCCCTACACTTACTTTTCTCTATGTTAAACTCTAGTGACTCTATAGTAAAAGAGATACTACTTGAGCTTTGAGTTGATTTACAACTTATCATTTGAAATACTAAAAAGAAACTAGAAGCCTTAGGAAAAGTAAGTTGAAACTATCAGTTAAATTTGTCACCAGAGCTTAACCAAGTTTTTGTGCAAGCTGAAAAAATAGCTGATTCTATGAAAGACAGCTATATAACAGAAGAACATTTACTATTATCTCTGATAGAAAATTGAGACTCTCAAACTAAAGATATACTGGGGTCTTTTGATATAAGTAAAGCAAAAGTGTTAGAAGTGATAAAATCTATGAGAAAATGACAAACTGTAACTGATAATGATCCAGAAAACAAGATGAATACTTTGAAAAAGTATGGTATAGATTTAGTAGAACAAGCATTAAAATGAAAGATAGATCCTGTAATAGGAAGAGAGGAAGAGATAAGAAGAACTTTGCAAATACTCTCTAGAAGAACAAAAAATAATCCAGTACTCGTTTGAGATCCTGGTGTTTGAAAAACCGCTATCATAGAAGGTATTGCCTTGAAAATAGCTAACAAAGATGTACCTGATAACTTGAGATGAAAAAGAATTATTACTCTTGATATGTGAGCGCTACTAGCCGGAGCAAAATACAGATGAGAATTTGAAGAAAGATTAAAAGCTGTGATAAAAGAAGTAGTGGGCTCGCAAGGGTCTATCATACTTTTTATAGATGAAATCCATACTATAGTTTGAGCAGGAGCAACTGAAGGATCAACAGATGCCGGGAATCTACTTAAACCAGAACTTGCAAGAGGTTCCCTACACCTGATTGGTGCTACTACTATAAATGAGTACAGAAAATACATAGAAAAAGATCCTGCTCTGGAAAGAAGATTTGCAAATGTTATGGTTGATGAACCAAGCTCACAAGAAACACTTGCAATACTTAGAGGTATAAAAGATAAATATGAAGCTCATCATGGTATCAAGATAACTGATGGTGCTATAGAAAAATCTGTAGAATTATCTATAAAATACATAGCTGATAGGAAACTTCCAGATAAAGCTATAGATTTGATAGATGAAGCACTAGCTTCTGTTAAGATGAGCTCTATTTCTAAACCTGTAGAACTAGAAACTCTCGAAAAAGAAATAAGAACTCTAGAAATAGAACTAGAAGCAAAAAGATCGGAGCAAAAAGAGACCGGTCTTAAAAAAGAAAGACCGGTCTCTAATAAAATATCTGAAATAGAAAAAAATCTAGCTTCTAAAAAAGAGTCTGCTAGAACTCTTGAGTCAGAATGGAAAAAAGAAAAAGATCTGATAGATAAGCTGAAATCTATAAGAGAAAAAATTGACTCTTTGAGACTTGAGGCTGATAGATTTGAAAGAGAAGCAAATTACTGAGAAGTAGCAAGAATCAGACATGGAGAAATCCCAGCTTTGGAAAAAGAAATTGAAAAAAATGAAGCTGAACTTGATAAGCTTCACGAAAGCTGAAAAAATTTTTTAAGAGAAAAAGTAGCGGCTGAAGATATAGCAGAAATTATTTCAAAATGGACATGAATTCCTGCTTCAAAACTACTTGAAACAGAAAAAGAAAAACTACTTCATTTAGAAGATTATTTAAAAGCAAGAGTTGTGGGACAAGACATAGCCATAGAAGCTGTATCAAATGCTATAAGAAGAGCAAGAGCTGGACTTAATGAAGAATGAAAACCTCTAGGAAGTTTCTTATTCTTATGACCTACTTGAGTTGGTAAAACTGAAACTGCAAAAGCTTTATCTGAGCTACTTTTCAATGATAAACATGCTTTCATCAGAATAGATATGAGTGAATACATGGAAAAACATGCAGTTTCTAGACTAATTGGTTCTCCTCCTTGATATGTGTGACATGAAGAAGGTGGGCAACTAACAGAAGCTGTTAGAAGAAAACCATATTCTGTTATACTTTTTGATGAGGTAGAAAAAGCTCATAAAGATGTTTTTAATACACTACTTCAAGTACTTGATGATTGAAGACTTACAGATAGTAAATGAAGAACAGTTAATTTTAAAAATACTATAATCATCATGACTTCAAACATACAGGAAGATGATCTAAAAACTTTCTTTAGACCAGAATTTCTTAATAGAATTGATGATATAGTTAAGTTTAACTCTCTTGATGAAAAAGTGGTTGTTTTAATAGTTGATATACTTCTTGAAAATGTAGTAAAACTACTCGCTTCAAAAGGAATAAACGCTAGTTTTTCTGAAAACTTAAAAAAACACATTGCTCAAGTTTGATACGATGCTGAATTTTGAGCTAGACCTCTAAAAAGAACTATAACTAACTTAATAATGAATAATTTATCAGTAAAATTATTGAACTGAGAGATAAACACTTGAGATAGCGTGGAAATAGATATAGATAAAGAAGAAAATTTAGTAGTTAAGAAAAAGTAAAATGACTTATGAGTAGTTGTAATTTTCTTTGCAAATAAACTTATAAATGTTTTTTGGCTCGATAGAGTCTCTCGCGGATTTTTAAGGCTGCGGTAAGCCTTAAAGACTTTTGGTTCTTTTGGTCACAAAACGAACGTAAGAAAAAATTCCTTTCTACTAATAAAAACCTTTATTTTTTTAAAAAAATAAATAAAATATATAAAATTTTTAAATTTAAGAATTACCAAATGTTACACATAGAAACTTGAAAGAAAAATGAAATACTAAGAGCAGTAAGTGAACCCATAAAGAAAAACGAGATAAAAGAATACCTAAAACTTGGAAAAGAGATGCTAAAATACATAAAAGATCCTGATAACGGATGAGTATGACTTGCTGCTCCTCAAGTTGGTTATAATAAAAGACTTATAGTTGTAAGCTTATTAAAAGACCGGGAAGATGAAAACTTCCCTACTATTATGATGATAAATCCTGAAATACTAGAACACTCTAGTGATATGGAAAAAGATATAGAATGATGCCTTAGTGTTCCTTGAGAAAAATGAAAAGTAGAAAGGTATAGAGGTGTAAAAATAAAATACACTGATAAAAAAACAAAAGAAAAGACTCTTATTTTAAATTGATTAAGCGCTAGAATAGTTCAACATGAGGTTGATCACCTAAATGGTATACTATTTACAGACAAACTAAAAAACAAGCTTTAAGCTTGTTTTTTAGTTTGTCTTAAATATTTGCTTATAAATAAAAAGTATGAGATAATATTTACAAATTAAATATTAATTTATATATATGAGTGAAAAATTAATTCAAATTATTGAAACTATTAATAATCTTATTAAAATATTTGAAGATAATTCAATTGATTCTAATAATTTAAAAAACACAATTTCTATTCTTGAAAAAAACAAAAATAATCCTTTAGTATTAGAAAACCTTTTAAAAGAAACTTCTATAACTATAAAACAGGTAAGAAAAAAACTAAATGAAACAAATTCTAACATAAAAAGAAAAAAAATAAAACTGAATGAAAATATAGACATACATACTGAAAAAAAGGAATCAGAACAATTAATAAATAATTTATATCTTTAATTTATAATTATGAGCGAATTTTTTCAACAAGAAAGTAAATGGTGAGATGATGGAGTAAAAGTATGAGAAGTTTATGATGCATTAAAAAATGTTGATTCTAATGATGAAATAACCTATTTAACTTTAGATGAAAAACAAAAATTTGAAGAGTGATTAAAGTCATTTGCTGAACAAGCTACTAACTATATAGATGAGAATGGTACAGATGATAAAGAAGTAGCTAAAATGGTAGCAGAGTTTAATAACTCTACTAGAGAGTATGTTAATGCATATTTAACATCAATATGAACTGATTTTCAAGATTTAAATGCAAGATTAAATATTATTTTAAAAAGACCCATATGAGATAATTTAGTTGGAGCATGAATAAAAAATCTAGAAAATGCTTACAATACTGAGTGAAGAATGAGAAAAGCTGGTTTATAATAAATATAATAAATATGAATAAATGACTTGATATAAATAGTTTAAATTTAGATAATAAAAAAAAAATTTTATCTCCTCAAACAAGAAGGTTGGTATGAGTTATTGCTACTACCGCAATGCTTATTTTAGCTTGAAATAAACAAATTTCATGAGAAACAATAGAAAAACATGAAGAAATAGCAGGTGAATTTTATGCTAGATTACAAGAAGAAATGATATATTCAAGTAAATGATTTATTGGAACAATAATAGAAAATAATCCTGAAATTACATCAAATGAGATAAATAAACTTAGATATCAAGAAAAAACAACAATACATATATTCTCTATAGTTTCAGAAGAAATAAAACCAAGTTATTTTATTTTAAATCTCTCAAATGAAAATAAAAACAAAATAAGTATGTTGATTCCTTTTTTATCACGAATTCTTGATAAAGTCTACTGAGACTGATATTGAGATGTATTAACTGATTGAAAAGATCATAGTAATAAAACTCTAATAATTGATGTTTCTCTGTTTCTAGATAAACCTTACATAAGAAACTTAATAATTAAATAATTTAAATAAATTTTTAATTTTAAATAGGTTAAGATAAAAAAATAAATCAACATATGTTGATTTATTTTTATTTTTTTTTATAATTACATAACATTTTTACTATTTGTCAGAAAAACTTGATGAAAATCCTTTTTTCTATAATTATTAATGCTTTAATTCTCCTTGCAATTGCCTATTTATTGTGACCAAATGGTAATATATGAGTAGAAGCATGAGTGGTGCTTTGATGCTGAGATTGTTGATATCTATCTGAGCAAGCACTAGCTACTTATTTCTTTTGAGGATTGATTTTATGAGGAATTAACCTTATAATTAAGCCTATATTAAAAATATTATCACTACCTTTATTTTTTCTTTTTTTCTGACTTGTAGTATTTGTAGTAAATGCTATAATTTTATGGCTTTTAAGCTACATAATAAATGTTATTTTTGTAATTCCAGGTATTTCTTATGAAATTAATGGATGGGTAAACTATATAATTGCAGTTGCAATTTTTACCTTTTTGAATATGTTTTATTCACTTTTATTTAATAAAAAATAGAAAATGTTTGAGATTATGCAATATGCTGAAGTAGGATTAGCTGTTTTACTAATTCTTGTTGTTCTTATACAAAATAAAAACGTAAGTTTAAATCTAAGTACTATGGGGGGATGAATGTGAGCTGTAACTAAAAGATGACCAGAAAAAGTTTTACACAATACTACAATTTTACTTGGAGGATTATTTATTATAAACTCATTATTATTATTCATACTTTCAAAATAATAAAAATTTAAAAAATGGATAAGCAATATATACTTTCAAAAGTAAAGAAATACTTATTTTTTATAAGTATGCTTTTTTTAGTAGTTACAAGTTCTCATCTAATATATACATTTATATATAGTGATTCTAAAGAAGTTGCAGAAAAGTGAGGTACTATATCAGAGTGAGTTATTTGAAACTTTCCACATCTAAATCCGCTTAAAAAAAGCAATGATTACAATGACTATATAAACCATATACTATATAGATCTCTTTTAACATATAATATCAAAAAGCAAAAGATTGAGTGAGATTTAGCTAATTGTAATATAAATGATTTAGCTAAAATAGAATGTTTTTTGAATGAGAATATTAAATGGTCTGACTGAGAAGCAATAAAATCTGAGGATATTATTGCAACTTATGATATTATCAAAAATACAAATGTTAATCCTATTTTAAAATCCTTAGTTGAAAACTTAGAAATAAAAGTTACTGATTCTAGTATAATATTTACAAGTGAAAAAGAAGATATAAATACTTTAAATCTATTTTTTCAGCCTATTTTACCAACTAAAGTAATTAATTCTTTAAAAGAAAATGAAATTTCTTGAAATTTTTCTCCTATTGAGTGAATTTATTCTTGAATGTACACTATTACAAAAGTTGATCAAGATGATACTTTATGAATAACAAAAATATTTTTAGAAAAAAATAAAGAATATGCTTCAAATCCAGCTTATATTGATAAAATAATATTTAAAGTTTTCAAAGATACTTCTCACTTTTTAAAACACAAAAGTACTATTAATATTTTTAACGACAAAAGTAACCTTATAGGTAATTCAATACCAAAATTTAAATCATATAAATATGAACTTCCTCAATATGTTGGTTTGTTTGTTAATACTGAGAAACTGCCTTATGTAAATCTTAGAAACTTTATTTTAAGATCAGTAAATAATGAAGAGTTAGTAGAAAGATTGTGAACTAATAATTTTAAGGCTGTAAACGATCCGTTTCTTAATGGTTTATATTTAAATACTCTAAATCAAACAACAGACCTAAAAACTATGCTTGAGAGTCTTTGATATTATACTAAAGAAAAAATCATTGCTTTACTTGCTCCAGATGCTATAAAAAGTACTTATTCTGATGAGGTAAAAATAAATAACTTAGTAAATAATACCCCTATAACTGACACTCAAACTGGAACTATTAATTCTGTATTTCAAAATATTACTAAAGAAAATTATCTAAAAAACTCTGAAATTATCACCTCTCCTGAATGGGTAGATAATTATAATTATGTTTCAAAAGATGACACCTTATTAACTTGAAAAGCTGAAGCTTGAGTAAGCGCTATATATATAAATGACTATAAACTACAATGATATAATGCTTGAGATAAAGAATTTCATTATAGAATTAAAAAATCATATAATACACTTGTAGAGTGAAAAAATGAATATAATATATATTTTGAAAAAGATTGAAATAAAGAGTTGATTGAAACTATAGTATTTTTCTATTCTGAAAACCAAGATAAACTTACAGAGTATGAAAATAGTTTAATAGAAGAATTAAGTAAAAAGCAGACAGAAGAAAAGCAAAAGAAAATTCAAGAAAGCCTTGAAGCTCAAATTAGCTCAACTGATAGCAGTGAATATAAAGACTTAATAAAAAAATTAAATGGACTTGAAGATAACTTTTATTATAACAAAGATTTAGAGGCGTATAGTCTGAATCTACATTATCTAATAGATAATGTAGACAATGAAAAAACTGTAAATTTTGTAAAAGAAAAACTTGAAAAACAATGAATAAAAATAAAAACTCAAAGTTTATGAATTGAAGAACTAAGAAAACTACTTATAAGCTGAGAAAAAGAGTATGATTTACTTATCACATGAATAAATCTTTGATATTTTAATTTTAACCTATTCCCTTACCTTCACTCAAGTCAAGTAAAGTCTGGATATAACTTTTCTAAATACAAAAAATTAAGCTTAGATCAAATACTTGAAGAATTAAAATCTCATAACTTAAGTAAAGAAAAAGCTTTAGAGCTTGAAAAGAAAATAATTGAAATATTGAAAGAAGATGCTGTATTTAAAACATTGTATACACCTCTATATTCTAATCTAGTTGACAAAACTATTGAGTGATATTCTTTAGATACATTAATACCATCTGAAATATATAGATATGATCCAATAATTACATCATATGTTTCAAGAGAAAGAATAATAAATAAAGAGTGAAAAGATACTATTGGTTTTATCAAGTTCTTATTTAGTACTTTATTTTAATATGAAAATAAATACAAAAAAAGATATTTTACTACCTGCTTGGGAAATAATTAAAGATGATATAAAAGTGAAAAAAATGTATCTTTTTCCTGGTCTTTTATGAATAATTTTCTTAACAGTACTACTTGTATATCAAAGTATCTATACATATGTCGTTATCTTTAATAAAAAAGATAAAGCTTTAGAAGTAATACTTAACTTCTTTCATTCTGAGTACATATTAGAAACAATAATTATTGCTATAGTTTTTCTTGTGATATATCTAATTATAACTCCTATATTTGAATGAGCATTAATTAGATATATCTATAAAAAAGATACTGATAATTATATGAGTGCTTCTGATGCACTTAGTATATGAGTATATAGGTTCTTACCACTTTTCAAGTATTGAAACCTTTTTTCAGAATTTAAATTTATGAGTGTATTAAATGCTTATTTATTTATAATAAGATTTTTTAACTGAGAATACATAAAAGAAATAAGCTACAGTTTTCTTGTTGTACTTTTCTTTTCCATAATCATAAATGTATTATTTGCTTACTCTAAATACATAATAGTTTTAGAAAACAAGTGAGTTTTTGAATCTGTATCAAAATCAACTAAGTTATCTATTCTCAATTTAATTATAACATTCAAACTTTACTTATTTATGTTTATTTTAAATATAAGAGTAATAATTAACTTTATAGTTTTCCTTATATTCCCTGTTATAATTGTTATATCACTTTGAGTAATAACAAGTCAAGTTTTCTTAACTATAGCAATAAGTATATTGGCTATTATATTTTTACTTTTTGTATTATTTTTAGGTTATCTTACGTGAGTACTTGAAGTATTTAAGTGAGCAATATGGTATTATGCCTATAAAGAATCTCTAAGAAGATTTAATTCAATAGAAAATGAAGAAGAAAAACAAACAGATACTAAAATTTAGTATCTGTTTGTTTTATATCAAGAAAATGTTTTTCATAATATTTTTTAAAGTATTCAAGATTAAATAACACTTTTTCTTCATTTCAAACTCATAGTTCTTTATTATTAACATCTAGAGTTATAAATGCTCCGTATCAAGAAACTCTAAGTTTCATTAAAAAACTCTCGAGTGGTAAATAAGAAGTTCATCATCAAGCGTTTCATGGCATCAATCATTTAGCTGGTCAATTTATATCTGAAACATATATATTTTTTAAACTATTTCATAAAGCTTTTTGAGCTTTCATTATATCTACAGAAGTTGATGAATCTATTTTAGATATATCTAAAGCAGTATCACCAGTTATCTTCTTTATATCCATTAAAGATGCATTTTTATACTCAGGAATTATAAAAAATATAAATTTAGCTTCTACATTTGCAATTGAAATTGATATATTTTTATCTTTTTTAACTTTTGTGAGATATTTTGTATACCAAGTAGTATTTTTATCTGTTATATATGGAGGGAAAAAAGTTATATTTTGTGATTTTAGTTTAATTGCTAAACTAACAATCTTATCAACTTTTTTTTCATTTAAATCTCTATGAGGGGCTCTAATTGATAGAACTGGTAAAGCAAATTCATCACTTAGAGATTTTACATAATCTTCATCCCAATTATCAAAATCTTTTGGTGTTAAAACTAGATCTATACCATCATATTTAGCTTTTTTTGCAAAAGAAAATATTCTATGAAGACCATATCAACTTAAGCTTGAAGTAGAAAGTAAAAGCATTTTTTATTTAATATTATATATTAATTTATACTTATTTTACCACAAAATAAAAAATACTGCAAAGTTTTTTGCAGTATTTTATTTTTATATCTTGTCTTTTCATCATATGAATGGTCTTAGTACTTCTGGAATAATTATATCTCAATCTTTTGTTTGATAATTTTCCATGATAGCTATTAGGCATCTACTCATGGCTATTACCGTACCATTAAGTGTATGAGCATAAAGAGAATTACCTTCAGAATCTTTATATTTTATACCGAGTCTTCTTGATTGATATTCTCAAACATTACTACAACTTGTTACTTCTCTATATTTGTTTTGTCATGGCATCCATGCTTCTAAATCATATTTTTTCATAGCTGGATTTCATAAATCACCTGAACATATATTTACTTTTTGATACGGAATACCTAATCCTTGCCAAATTTCTTCTTCTAAACCTATCATAAAATCATGCATTTTTTTAGACTCATCTTGTTTACAAAACACTACCATCTCTATTTTATCAAATTGATGTCATCTAAGTATACCTCTCATATCTTTTCAAGCAGATCACGCTTCTCTTCTAAAACAAGAGCTATAAGCAACATACATTTTTGGTTTTTCTAAATCAAGAGTTTCTCAAGTGTGATATGAAGTAACTGGTACTTCTGATGTACCTACAAGATATAAATCATCTTCTCAAGGATTTACACTGTAGATCCCATCTTCTCAAGCTGGGAAAAAACCTGTTCCAAACATTGCTTTTTCTCTTACTAAAACTGGAGGTAATATTGGATTAAATCATTTTGACACAAGTTTAGAAACTGCATAGTTGATTAATGCAAATTGTAGTAGTACTAAGTCTCATTTTAGATACCAAAATCTAGCACCACTTACTTCTGAACCTTTTTCTGTATCTATCCATCATTTGACTTCACCTAGCTCATAATGAGCTTTAGGTTCAAAATCAAATTTAGATGGTTCTAAAAATTTTGATTCTACTTTATTATCTTCATCTGTATTTCAAATTGCAGTAGTTTCATCAAGTAGGTTTGGAACTTGATAATACAAAGCTTCCCAAGAAGACTCAACTTCTTTTTGTCTCTCTTCTAACAGAGAAAGGTTTTCTCAAACTTTTTTCATTTCTTCAATTTTTGCTGGTCTTTCTTCAGATGATAAACTAGGAATTTCTTTACTAACCCTATTTTTTATAGCTCTAAGTTCATCAACTTGTATTATAAGATCTAGTTTTTCCCTATCTATTTCCAAAAACTTATCTAAATCTAAAGTTAAATTTCTTTTCTTTATTACATCTTTTACAAGTTCAGGATTCTGTCTGATAATTTTTATATCTAACATAAATATTTGTTAATTATTTAAATTCTTCCTTATATTCCCTCTCCTCCTAAGGAGAGGGTTAGGGTGAGGTCTACACATATTTACTTGCGGCTATTTTTGCCTCTTTATCCATTGTTCTTTCTTTTAGTAGTTGCTTTTTTTGGTATGATTTTCTACCTTTTGCAAGTCAAACTTTTAGTTTAATCAAACTTCATTTAAAATAAAGTTCTAGTGGTATTATAGAGTAACCTGCTTCTTTTACCTTTCAGGATAAGTATGTAATAGTTTTTTTATGTAAAAATACTTTTCTATCTCTATCTGCTTCAATAACACCATTATTTGGTAATGCTTTCCAAGGAGTTACATGCATTCATTTTATATACAATGCTCAATTTACAGCACTGATATATGCTCACTTTAAATTTACATGACCTGCTCTTATTGATTTAGTTTCATATCACTTTAACTCAATTCAAGCTTCCCATGAATCTAATATTTCATAATCAAAATATGCTTTTTTATTCTTGGTAATAAACATAATTATTTTTTATATCATAACTCAACTCAAGTAAAAATTTTATATTGGTTTTTCAATATAAAATCTGCGTTCTCTCATTTAAAATACCAATCCCATTTCATATAATCTAAGAAATCATATTTACCTGCCATTTTTATATTATATGGATTTTTCTGAATAGAAAAATCTAAATGATAATCTGTATAATTTTTATCAGGAACTCATGTTCTTCATACTGTTCAGAAAACAGTTCATCTTGAAACCAACATTCATTGCTTAACTTCTTCATTAACTTTATCTAAATGTCAATAAAATACAACATCTCACTTACTTGTTTTTAACCAAACTTGATTTCATCTAAGTATGTCTAAATTTTGTAATTTATCTTCATATGATAAATTTGTATATTTTAATTTGGAAAAATCTGACCATTGCCAATTGTTTACAACTCTTACGATAATTCAGTTATCTAAAGCTACTACTTCTTCTCAAAATGTTGTATCTATATCCCAACTTTGGTGAATTCAATCAGTATAGTTTTCCCTATATGGTCTTCTAGCATTTGGTATTTTACTTAAATTAGTTGATAACTCATGGTTTAAAACTGGTATCAAATACTTTTGTCCTCTACTTTCTAATATATCATTTATAATTTTAAGCTTATAGCGATTTTCTTGATTTTTTCTATCTAAACTTACATAGTCTAGAGTATTTCATTTTTTAATTAAAGCAAAATCATTTATTTCTTTTTCTAATTTATTTTTAAGTATTGTCAAAGAGTTTGTATTTAAATCTGAATACAAATTAAAAATATCAAAATCTGAATATATATTAAATTTTATATGTGATCAAAAAACTATTTGTCAGTCGGTTTTTAAATAAATATTTGGGTTTAGACAACTATTTCACTTATCATAAATTATAGTAAAATAATAGTCATTTCCCTTTCTTCATACATAATTGCTATCTAAATCACACCCTGTTTCAAGCTTATATTTACTTATATCTGAAATGCTATTAAATACAATTAAGTTATTTTTTAAACTATATGAATCTAAAAATATATTATCTGAAAGTAGTTTATAAGTAACTTTTGAGCTAAATACTATATTACTACCAAAAACAACAGAAACTCAAAACATCACAGTTAACAAAACTATGATGTAAAAAGCAAAAATTTTATATTTTGAAATAAATCACATGAAAATTTCGTTTTTAGTTTTTTAAATGTGATAATTATAGTAATTTTAGAGAAATATCAAGATTTTTTAGATTTTTACTTCTTGATTATTTTTAAAATCAAAAAAGTAGAGTATTTTTTATTCACTCTACTTTCTAAGAAACACTTGATTTAAGAAATTTGTTCTTAATTTATGTTCTGGACAGAAACTGGAACATGTGATTCATTTATTGTTCAGTCTCATAATTGTCAATATCTATTTTCTCACCAACATTTTGCTGTTCAGTCATTTAACTCTGCACATACATATCATCATCAAACAGATATATCTGAAACTCAAGTTAATCAAGAAACATCTACAGGAGTACTACTTGATGCAGTAGTTCAGTCTCATAATTGTCAACTATCATTATCTCACCAACACTTAACTGTACCATCATTTAATAGTGCACAAGAAAAATAATATCCAGCTCATATTTTCTTTACTCCTGTTAGTCAACTAACACTTACTGGTATAGAGCTATCTGTAGGAGAATTGTTATCTCATAACTGTCAACTAGCATTATCTCAGGAACATTTAACAGTATTATCGTTCATTAAAACGCAAAGATGCCATCATCAAGTAGCTATATCTAACGCTCAAGTATATCATGAATCTATAGGAACTAAACTATTTGCAGTATTTCAATTTCAAAATCTTCAACTATAATTTCCTCACCAACATTTCACTGTATCATCGTTTAATAATGCACACGTAAATTCTCTTCAAGCTGATATCTTTTTTACTCATGTTAATCATGTTACTAACACTGGTTCATTACTATTATCTAATGTTCAATCTCCTAAAGCTCAAGGTGGATTACTTCACCAACATTTCACTGTATCATCGTTTAATAATGCACATGTATGCCAATTTCATACAGATACTTGTTTTACTCATGTTAATAAAGTTACTAATACTGGTACATTACTATCATCATCCCATGTTGAATTTCATAATTGTCCATCCATTCATTCTCACCAACATTTCACTGTATCATCATTTAATAGTGCACACGTATGCCATCATCAAAAGTCTGTTGCAATTTGTTTTACTCATGTTAATCATGTTACTGATACTGGTATTAAACTATCGTCAAAAGTTCCATCTCATAAGTATCAAGAAGCATTATATCACCAACATTTTACTGTTCAATCATTTAATAATGCACATGTATAACTATCAGAAGAAGCTATTTGGGAAATATATAATCAATTATTATTTGTATTTAAAGTTACTATATTTGACACTTTTCAAAGTACGACACTATCAACTAATACTACTAGTGCTTCTGTTGCAGTTTTACTTAGTATATTCTCATATATAGCTTGTGTTTGTAGTTCTGATCAAGAGTAGGCTTCTTGGATCTTTTGTGCTAAGTCTATTTTATCTGCATCTGAAGAAGTAGATGTGATTGTTCAGTAGTATGGTGCAAAATTTATTGTAAGATTTTGTGTTGTTTGATTTATTGTAGCTCATACTTTTGGTAAATTTTTTCAGTTTGTTACTATCTGAGATTTGATTGTATTTGAATCTAAAACCACTCATGTAGCACTTGTAACTTCTGCATTTATTATACTTGGTAGTGGTACATAGTATTTATTTGTTTTTACATATATCTTGTTATATGTTCAGTTTACTTTTGGTTTATATGTTTCTGCTGCCTGTGCTTGATTTAATATAGTGTTGTTTACTATTTCTCACTCATATATTGCTAATATTTCATATTGTGTATAGTTAGCTGTTGTTGAGTAAATATATTCTTCCTTTGTAAGTGGATCAAGTGGTATATTACTTAGATTTCATACTTCTTTGTATGGACTATCTCAGAATGTTCATTGGTAGTATACTGTATCTCATGAGTATGATACAGTTTGAGGGTTTTCTGGTGTTGGGTAGACAGAGTTTCTTGTAGCATAAAGTTGAAGTGATTTCTCTATAGTTTTTACATCACTTGCTCTACTAGAGTTTCTTGCATCTTGAGAATATCATGATAGTGAGATAAAAGCTATTGTTGCTAGGATAGCTAATATAGTTATAACTACTATTAGTTCTACCAGGGTAAAACCTTGTTTTTGTTTGTTCATAGAAAAGAAAATTAAAAAAAATAATATTAGTATTATCTTTTTTAATGTACATATGTCAAAAGTTTTGGGAAAGTTTTCATTGACAAATAAAAAAATAACTTCTTACTTTATTTTACACCCTTTCTCAAGTGGTCTATAAACTTTTACATTTATAAATCATTTTTCTTTTAAATAATGAGCGTGTAAATTTGATATAACTCACTTATCGCAATATAGTAGATAAATTTTACTCATATCTAGATCTTTGAATTTATGATTTATATCAAAAAATGGGATCTGTAGTACTTCTACACCATCAACAAGAAGCGGAGATTTGTTTATTTTTTCTTCTTCTCTTATATCTATTATGACTTCATTTTCTCAAGGAACATAGCAGATTTCTATTTCATTTGTTGCTATTCCCTCTCCCTCTGGGAGAGGGTTAGGGTGAGGGCTGTTATATTCTTTTAACATATCCCTTACTCTTTCAACTTTCTTGTTTTCTATAGCTTTTTCTAGTAGAGTAAAATCAAATTTTTCTTCTTCTTTCAATACTTTTTCAAGCTTAGCTCAAGTTGATGGTTTGTCTGAAACAACTCCACAGTATTCTGGCATATTACATGCAAAGCTATATGTTCAAATTTTTTGTGTAATATCTATTATTTCCTGTTTATTATATGCTATAAGAGGTCTTAAAACAAGAGTACTTGAAGCTTTATCAATAATAAACATATTTTTCAAAGTTTGGCTTGATACTTGTCATAAACTATCTCATTTAATTAATGCATAATAGTTATACTCTGATGCTAGTCTATCAGCTACCATCAAAAAAAGTCTTTTTAGTATGATGGCTCTATATTTTGAATTTATATTTTTGATTAGTTCTGCTACTACATCTTCAAAAGGTATTGTTACAAATTGTGCACTATATCAAGCAGAAAAATTTTTTGATAAATAACTAGCTACTTGTTTTACTCATAGTTCATGAGCACTTCATCCCAGATTAAAAAATAAAAAATCTACACGTGCTCATCTTTTCATCATCTGGAAAGTTGAAACTCATGAGTCAAATCAACCTGAGATAAGACTTAAAACTTTATCTTGAGTTCAAATAGGATATCATCAGATTCAACTAAAAATATCTTTTACAATAAATAAATTTTCATCTTTTACTTCGATGCTTACTGTTATATCTGGTGTTTTTACGTCAACTCTAGATTTTTGTGCATTTTGCAGTAATCATCATCAAACATATCTCTCTAAATCTATACTTCTAAAATCATGATTTCATGATCTTTTTACTCTACATACAAAGCTTTTCCCTTCTATTTTATCAGCATAAAAATCACGAGCTTTTTCAAAAACAAAATCAAAAATAATTTTATTTATTTGGTTTTGTTCTTGCCCCCTCTCCTTCAAAGGAGAGGGTTGGGGTGAGGTCGGTAACACAAAAGCTTGAACCTCTAAAAAACTCTCAACTCAAGGAGTTCTTGAAAGTATTTTTCTAACTTGGATTATTTTATTTTCTGCTAATTCTCAAATGTAATTTACTTCAAGTTTATCCCAAAAAAGATGAACCTTTATTTCTGGTTCAATATCTTTTAATCATAATTTAATATTTGTTTGTAATATACGTAAGTACCTTTTTCTAACTGGTTTTGATTTAATCATTATCTCAGCAAAAGGCTTAATCAAAAATTTCATGTTTGTATTTGTATAGAGATAAAAAAATATTAGAGATCGGTCTTTGTAATTTAATAGATTTTATACAAGTTTTCAAGTTGATTTCTTACTATAAAGTAAGACCGGTCTCTAATATTGGATATATTATTGAAATACTGTAAAATCAAATGCCTCATTTACAGTTTGTTGAGGAACTCTCACTTCTAGATCTTTTTTAAAACCATATGATTTTCATGAAGTTTCTATATTTGTATAACGAAGAGGAACTGGCGTATTAAAATCAATTTTCCATTCTATATATGGAACAGGTGTATTGTTTAAACTTAATTCTAGCTTATTTATTATAGACAATTTTAGTGTACAATTACCACTACAATTGTTTGAATAAAAATTTCAAAAAATATCTGTACTTCCGTTCAAAATTCTTCAATTTTTACTTGAAAAATCTATTGAATCTCAATTTATATTATCTGCCATTATCCAAGATCAAGTTGCTGATAAAGCATCTGTTTCACTTATGAGTTGCCAATTAATTAAAGGTGTAGTTATTCATCAACTTAAGGTTTGATTTGTATTATCTCAATCTTTATCAAGATCAGGAACTCTAAAATAAAATTTAACACTTCCCCAACCTGAATTCACTACATTATTTCATATATCTAATTGGATAGGATTTCATTGACTAATAGTATTCCAATCAGTATCAAATTCACTGTTTCATTTTCAAACCGGTGGAAGTAGATTTCAAGAAGCTTCTACTGAAAAACTATTTCATAGAGCAGTTGTTGACATAGTACTTCCAGATTCAGATGAATAATTTGTTCTTTGTTTATTTACAAAATATAGTGCCTCTTCTATTGCAGTTTCAGCTTGATAATACGCTCTAGTTGCATTTTCAATTCATTTTGTATTCCTTGCAAAAGGTACCATATACTCAAGCAAAAAATAAGCAATTAATCACATAACAAGTGTTAATCACATCGCAATAATTAAAGCAAAAGCATGTTTATTATTTTTTTTCATCTGTTATTTTTTATCTACTATAAATATCTGTTAAACTAACTGTAGTATTAATTTCAAACTCTGGAACTTTTCATTTTATCTTTTTCTTAGTTTTCCAACTTGGTGTAAGTTTTAATTTTAGTCTTACATATGGAGAAATATTTGTTTCTGGACTATAATCTTTCCATGCTTGTTTATTATCTTTGTTTGGATAAACATAAACTTCAAAATTTGCTACATTTATACTATCTGGAAAAAGTGGAAGCCAATAATTATCTCATGTAGATGATGCAACTATCTCAGTTCATCAAGTAAAATCAGGATCATAAATCCAAGTATCAACTACTCAATCATACTGAGTTCAATCAGAATCATTAATTAAACTATCATGATCCATTCACCAATCTTTTCATTCTAGTTTTAAAAACTCTATAGTTCCTAAACATCAAGTTCAAGTAAAAATTTTTCAATCACTAGTATTGCAATCAAAAATTCAAGCTATATATGGATCTTGTTTTACAGACCATCTAAAAAGTGTTCTTTTTTTCTTGTCAGCAGAAATCAAATAAAGTTCTTTGATATCTGTAGATCAAGTAAAAACACTTGGACCTTCACCTAAATATTCATCATCATCATCTCATATTATATTTAAATCTCAATCTTCATCTCACAAATCACTATTAGCATTACTGTTATAATCTATAAACTGGAAACTGTACTGACCATATCTTTGAGGATTTAAAGAATAACTATTAGAATCATTAGTACTAGCAATTCAGTCAGAATCATTTAATCAAGCTACACATCCTCAAGTTCACATACTATTTCAATTATCACTTCTACAGTAATAAAAGCCATTTCAATAATCTACTACTCAAGAAGGATTTGGAGTTCATCATTCTCAAAAATTTCAAAATCCTGTTTCTAAATCATAATGTCATGAACTATAAGTTGTATTTCAAACTACTTTTCTATTAAAATATTCTTCATAATCAGTAAGTCATCATTTTTTTATCTCTTCAAAAAGTTTTTGTACAAAGAAAAATGTCTCTTTTTCTATATTTGTTGAATCTATAAGTTTAACTTTTCAAACTGTAATAGCTGATAAAGCTTGAAATCATATAAGTATAAGAGTTGTCGTTATAAGAACTCAAACTATAATTTCTATAAGTGTAAATCAATTATTTTTTTTATATACTTTAGTTTTCATTATTTTTTATTTGAAAATAAATAATTTAACATATCTCAAGGAAAAGAAAAAATTTTATACAAGCTTGGCTTCTGCCAAAAATATCTTGGCCATAATTTAAATACAAGATTTAAAAAATCAAAAAATATATTATCTTTTATTTTCTTTTTTCTTATTCAAAAAAATAAAAATATACTTCTAAAAAATCACAATATAAAAGATACTCAAAAAAGTATAAATTCAAAGAAACTATTATTAATTTTTTTCTTCACAATATAAAATAACTTATAAATTAACTGCATTATAAAGCTTTTGTAAAATTAGTAAATATTTATTTCTTTACTTTTAAAAAAAGCTAAATAATATCTATATAAGAATTTAGGTTGTAGGCCTTAGGACGCTTTGCTCACAAGTAACAGGCATTTCTAATAACCTACAACCTACAACCTATAACCTAATACCTATTTTTATGTATAATTCAAGAGTAAAAAGCAGAAAAACAAAAAAAATCCTTTTAAGTATTGCTTCAATACTAAAATTTAAAACATCAAATTTTTCAAGAGATAAACAACTTGGATTAATTTGAGTTATTATTTGAGTTATTTCACTTTTTTTAAATTGGATACATTCTCCTCTAATAACCGTTAACAGTGGTGCTTTTAATTGAGTTACTGGGGTAAATTGAATAATAATTTGTTTAACTTTAATGTTTTTAATTTTTGTACTTTTTTCAACAAATAAAAAAGAAAAATTTAAACTTACTACAAATATATCTTTTAAAGATAGTAGTCTAATTGTAAGTCTATGATTATTGATTATTATTTTATCACTAAGCTCATTATATACAATAAATTGATTAAAAATATTTTCTTCTGAAGTTTTTTACTGAAAATGAATTATTTTTTCACTTATATCTTGAATATTAATTATTATATCTTGAATACTTACAAAATGAGAGTATGATAAAAATCAAAAAATATTTTTAAATGATTCTGAAGACAATACTTCTAATGAAGCAAGTAAAGATAATATGAAACTACCATTTTAGTTAAATACAAAAAAGAGACCCTTCTTATTATTTAAGAAGATCGGTCTCTTTTTTGTATTTAATATTGTATTACTAAATCTGTTTTTTCTCAAACAAATCAAATTTCTTCTAAATTGTAACAAAGTACTTTTGCAAGAATTATTGGTAATATATGTTCTGTCTTAATTTGTTCTTCTAAAAAGTTTTTTACATTATCAGAAAGCCCAGTCTCTAACTCCCCATTAGCAGGGGGAGAAAAGTAAATTCAAGCAATAACTCCTCTGTTTATTCATTTAAACATTGCTTTTACTTGACCAGATTCTCTAATAGGAGGATTAAAAAATATCTTATCTCTCAAACGCTTATAATCACTTCATCTGTACATCAGATTTTCTATCTTAACTGAAACTGTAACAAGAGGTTTAGAAAAATCAGGATCAAAACAGTTTATTTCTTCTTTAAAAAATCAAAGCTTTTCATAATAATCTTCAAGCATTTTTATTTCTTCATCAAGAGTAACTCAAACTATATGAATTTTTTTTCATGTACTTATAGCTTTTTCAAATAGTTCAGTAAATATCTCAAGTTCATCTTTTGGAGAATAAACCATACTCCACATAGCAGGTTTTTCTTTTACTTTCTCCAAAATACTTTCGTTTTTTCTTTTTTCAAGCAACTCAGATAAGTACACTACTTCTATATTATCTTTTAATCCCTCCCCTTCCATTTCATTACAGGGACTCCCTTTGACAAAGGGAGAAAAATTTAGAATTAAATACTTAAACAAAAACCTATTATCAAATAGGTCTGTTTTTTGTATATTTACTATTTTATCTTTGTATACTTTTTTCATTTTAATTATTCTTCAAATAAATGCTGGTAAACTCTATTTACAATTTCCTTTGCCGAATATCTATCTAGCAAAAAATCTACTTCTTGTTTTGTTAAATATCTAAGTTCTACAAGACAATCTAAAGTATACTCAGGAGAATATACATCAACAACTTCTAACCTCTCTGCTAAATTCATATTTATTTATCTAATTTATAATCTTTTGGAAAAGTATCACTGTATATACATCAACAATAATTTTGTCTATAAATTTTGTGCTTTTTTGTATACTCTACACTTCTCTCAAATCCTTTGTTTTTTCTAAAAGCTATTTTTAAAAACTCCAAGTTATTTTTTAAACTATGTTTATCTCAAAGTTTAAAAAGCTTTTCTACATCCTTGTGGGGAGATATATTTAGTGTAGTAGTCCAGTATTTTATACCTAACTCTACAGCTAGTTCTGATGTTTTTTGTAATCTTATATCATAACACTGGGTACACTTTTCTCATTTTTCAGGAGTATTTTCTAAACCTTTTATTTTAAGAAAAAAGTTTTCAACATCATATGGTCACTCAATATATGGAACTTTCTCTATCTCGCAAACTTTTTTAAAATGTTCTAATCTCTTATCATATTCAGATTTTGGTTGTATATTTGGATCATACCAAAAACAAGTTATATCATATTTATCTTTTAAGTCCATTATAGGAACTGTAGCATCAGGTCAGCAACAAATATGTAAAAGTAGTTTTGGTTTTGCTTCAAGTATAGCTTTCACTGGTTTGTATGACACTCTATGTATTGAGGTAATTTTTGATTTATCATTTAAATATTCTCTATGCTTTTTTGTACCATATCATTTATGTGACTCTATACCTAAATCAGGATAAAGTTCTCCATAAGTACTCATTAACTTATCTCTAAAAACTTTTGCTATTATACTCGCTGCACTTATCTCAGTAACTTTTGCATCTCAACCAATTATATAAACTGGTTGTCTATCTAACTCATCAAACTTATAGTTATCTTTTCAATCTACAAGCACTGAAGCAATTTTTTCTTTGTCTACTTTTCTTAATAGCTCAACTATAGCTCTTCTCATGGCTTCTTTATTTGCCTGTTTTATATTTATCTCATCTATCACGTGATTATCAACAACTCACACTCAAAAAAATACTTGTGGAAGTCCCCCCTCTAACTTCCCCCTGACAGGGGGAGAACTTTTACTCATCTCAACAAGTTCTTTAAAAAGTTCTTCTCTTTTTTTCTCTGTCAGCTGTTTAGAGTCAGTCATTTTAGATAAAAACTCTTTAGGTGGCATAGCTTCTGGATTGAAACACAGTGCACAAGCCACAACACTTCAAAGCCATGGACCTCTTCCAGCTTCGTCTATTCAAATTTTATACATTGATAAAAAATTAATAATTGAAAATTATTTTAGAGAGAGTATAATAAAAAATATAAATAAAACAATTTTTGTATTATGCAACTTTGAGATTCAATTAGGAGGTCTGGAAAAGACCAAGTAGTTATAAAATCTATTATCTGGAATACGATAATAGAGATTTTTAAGTGAGAAAAATGAATAGATGTAAAGAATTATCTAGTTTCTATAAGACTAATGTGAGATGCAATTCTAGTAAAAACAAATAAACCGCTTATAAATTCAGAACTATTGCTTTTAAGTGAAAAAATAAAAAAAGCCTCTGCAGAGAAATTGCAAAGACTTGGGTTAAGGCTTAAAGATTTTGAGATAAAATATAAATAATTATCTAAGTTCCTCTAACTTAATCATATATCTTTTCCCATCAATCACTATCACATTAAAGTTTTCCATACTAACTTGTTGAGACTCAAGTACATTATTTTTTGAAATAAGTTGTTTATTTTCAGGAATATACATTCAAACAAGAATAATTAAAAATGATATGATAACTACAATTGTTGTTGTACTATCTATCTTTTTATCTAGTAAGTGCTGGTATGATTTAAATAGTTTTCTAACCACATCAAATAATTAAAATTTAAGTATTATTACTATTAAATCATATTTTAAATTTTTCGTCAAAAAAAAGCGCTGTTTTCAGCGCTTTTTAGTTTACTGTACCTCATAGTTTATTAACTTATCTTTATCAAACTCACTATTTGTATTATTAATATATGTATTCTCCCAACTAGCTGGTCAGTATACAGTTCAATCTCAAACAGAATTAGTTTGTTCACCAAATGCATAAGTTCATATACTTGTAACACTTGATGGAATTGTTACACTTGTTAATGAATTTGTTCGAAAAGCTCAATCTCATATACTTATCACACTATTTGGTATTATTACACTTGTTAATGAATTATACCGAAAAGCATAATTTCATATACCTGTTACACTATTCGGGATTGTTACACTTGTTAAACTATTATTAAAAAATGCATAAGCTCAGATACTTGTTACACTTGATGAAATAGTTACACTTGTTAAACTATTACTAAAAAATGCATAATCTCATATTTTCTTTAATCCTTCTGGTAAAACTAAAGTAGTTAATAAATTTCATCAAAAAGCATTACCTAAGCCTCACCTATTTCATGAATCTCAATCTTCAATTTCTTCAATACTACTTGGTATAACTATACTTGTTAATCATTTACTATAAAATGCAACTTGTCATATTTTCTTTACATACTTATCTCATATTTTACATGGTATAACTACATCTATTCATCAAGCTACATCGTATGCAGTTATTGTTTGAGTTGATGAATCAAATGTAAAGTATTGTTCATCCGTTGGTGTTTGAGTATCCGTACAAGTTGTAGTATTAGTTATAGTATAATCTGTATATGTTCATTGTCATAATACTACTGAATCTACTAAACTTACTAACTCCTCTGTACTTGAATTATTTACTATATTTGCATATATAGTTTGTGATACTAAATCTGATCAAGAATAAGCTTCCTTAAGTTTTTCTGCTAGTGCTTTTTTTTCTGCCTCTGATGAATTTCTTGTTATAGTTCAATAATGTGGCCTAAAGTTTATTTGTAGCTCATTCTTTACTTGTTCTACTGTAGCTCATACTTTTGGTAGATTTTTTCAGTTTGTTACTATTTGTGATTTAATTGTATTTAAATCTAAAACCACTCATGATGCACTTGTTACTTCCGCGTTAATTAGACTTGGTAGTGGTATATAGTATGAGTTTGTTTTTACATATATTTTATTATATGTTCAAGTTATTTTAGGTTTGTATACTTCTGCTGCTTGTGCTTGGTTTAGTATACTTTTATTTACTATTTCTCACTCATAAATAGCTAATATTTCATATTGTGTATAGTTAGCAGTTGTTGAGTAAATGTATTCTTCCTTTGTAAGTGGATCTAGGGGTATATTACTTAAGTTTCAGACTTCTTTATATGGACTATCTCAAAATGTTCATTGATAGTATACTACTTCTCATGAGTATGTAATGGTTTGAGCATTTTCAGGTTGTGGATATATACTATTTCTTGTTCCATATAATTGAAGAGCCTTTTCAATTGTTTTTACATCTGTAGTTCTTGCAGAGTTTCTTGCTGATTGTGAGTATCATGATAAACTTATAAATGCTATAGTAGATAAAATAGCTAATATTGTTATTACTACTATTAATTCAACTAAAGTAAAAGCATTTTTTTGTTTGTGCATATATTTAAAATTAAAAAAATTATTATAGTAAGATTGTAATTATTTTTTGTATATTACAAATAAAATATTAAAAATATCTTGACATTAAGTACATTATATTTTTATTTTTACCATCTCTTAAAACTTGGACAAGCTTGATGTACATCAACTAGTGAAAATCCTTTGTGTTGTATAGCTTCTTTTATGATTTCTTTTAGCTCTGCAAACTTCACACTATCAGCATATTTTGCAAATTTACACCCAGCTTCTTTTGCTAAAGCTACTGGATCAAAAGGTGCAATAATATTCCCTTCTGGCGTAGTTTTAGTTTTTGCTCAAATTGGTGTAGTAGGACTTGCTTGCCCTGTAGTTAGAGCATAGTTTTCATTATCAAAAACTATATATGTGATATCTAAGTCTCTTCTACAAGCATGGATAAAATGCCCCATACCTATACCAAAACCATCTCAATCACCTCAAACAGCCATAACTGTAAGTTCTGGACTTATCATTTTTACTCAAGTAGCAAAAGGCAAAGTTCTACCATGAAGAGTTTCAGCAGCATATCCATCTATATATTGACTAGCCTTTCAACTACAACCAACTCAAGATACTACTACTCTATTGTGGCTTTCTATCCCAAGCTCTTCAAAAGCTTTTTTGATAGCTCAAATTATCAAAGTGTCTCCACATCCTGGACACCATTGTATGTTATTTAAACCTGAACGCATAATTATTATTTTATTAATTCTCTAAAATCCTCTATGTAAAAAGGAAATAAATCATATTTTCTTAAGTTTGAAATTTTTAGTCCATCTACATATTTTAATCAAAGTTCATTTGTAAGATATTTTTCAAGTTGTCATGAATAGTTTGATTCTACAAATATAACTTCATCTTTTCAAACTAGTTCATCTCTTAATCTCTCATCTAATGGTTTTAAAAACTTAACTATTATTAAACCATACTCTGGGTTTTCTTTTACGAACTCTTTAGCTGTATAAGCTGTAAAACTAGTAACTATTAACATCTTCTTAGGTTGAGCTACCTCTCTCCCATTGGGAGAGATTGAGTGAGGGCTTGTATATACTTCATATCATCTATATCCTTCTTTTTTAAAAAAGTTTTGTAGTTTTCTCCATCTTTTTTCTGTCATGGCCTTTTTCATATCTGAGTCCTCTGTAGTAGCTCCATACTCATCATGCTCATAACTTGTTGAGATAAAATCTCCGTCTTTAGTGCCTACTTTTACTCTTGGAGAAACTCAAGACTCTGTTAGTTCATATCTCTTGTAATCACTTGGCGGATTATCAAGTACAACTCCTCTATCTATCTCAGGAGCTTTTAGTTCTGTGTGAGTTCAATGAAGTTCTGCTGCTTGTTTATCAGTCAGCATAATAACTTGAGTTTGGTATTTGTCAGCTATATTTAAAGCAAGTCATCCAAAATAATAAGCTTCTTCTAAACTACTTGGATAAAGTACTACATGTTCAAAATCACCAAATGTTGGATTAAGTGCAAAGTTTAAATCTCAAGCTTCATGATAAGTTGGAGTACCAGTTGATGGTCCTGCTCTTTGAGCTAACACCACAGTTATAGGAAACTCGGCTTGTACAGCAAAACTTAAGGCCTCTGTCATCAATGCAAAACCTCCCCCTGAAGTACCACTCATAGCTCTAGCTCAAGTAAACGCTGCTCATATAGCTGAGTTAATAACCGCTATTTCATCTTCTGCTTGAAGATATTTAACTTTTCCTGCTTTTATGATTTCAGATAACAAAGTTGAAGCTGGAGTCATAGGATAAGCACTATAAAACTCTAGTCCACACTCAGTTGCTCAATCTGATATAGCTTTATTTCAAAAAGTCATATTTTTAGCTTCTCATACTCTCTCAATTTTTATGCTTGATGGAGTTTTAATTTCATAAGTTTCAAATATATTTTTAACTATATCTTGATTACTTTTTACTGTTTCTTCTCATTTTTTAGCAAAAACATGCGCTAATTTTGAAAGCATAATTTCTAAATCTAAGTTTAGATATTTTGCTAAAATACCAAGTAAATATGTATTATCATATTTATCATTTATTTCTAAATCAAGCACATTAAAATCATCAAGAGAAACTCATTTTTCTTTTAATTTTTCACTCCATTTATTATTTACTATGATTGTTGCTCATGATTTGAGACTATATAATTGAGCTTTTAGACTATCAGCATTAAAAGCTAGTATTATATCAACTTTTTTAGTCAGGTATTTTTTTTCTTCATCACTTATATTTACATCAAAAAAGTTTACTCATCATTTTATCCTTGATTCATATTCTATGTCTGTAACTAAATCATAACCCAGTTCAGCAAAAAGACTTGCTACTATATCAACTGTCGAGTTAACTCAAGCTCAAGCGGGTCCTGTTATCCTTATATTTAAGTTCATTTTAAATTATCTTCATTTATTAAAGTAGTAGAATATTAACCATTTTACTTAACTTTTCAAATAGTTTTATAAATTAAAAAAAATCTCTCCCGAATACTCGGGAGAGATTTTTTTTAATTTTCAATACTTCAAGTTTGAACTTCTTCTATAGTTCCAGAATTAATAATATCTTCAATACTATTATCTATTTCAATTCAAGTTCCAGAATTTATAAGATTTTGAAGTTCTTCAGGAGTTATAGTTTTAACTTCTTCTCCACCATTTCACCCAAAGAAGAACAATAAACCTGTTCCTACTACTCAGATTAATATTCAAAATAGTGCTAAAAATGCAAAAATTTTTGTTGCTGTTTTCTTTGCCATAAAATTATTTTATTTGTTTTAAAATATCAGAAATTAAGTTATATCTTACAGGAGATTTAATATACTCAGTACCTCAACTCATTATAGATATAACATTATCTCAAAGTAAAGTGATATTAATAATTTTTCAGTTATTTTCAAGTTTTACTATTATATTATTTGTTTCAAGTATATAATTTATACTAAGATTTGAAGCATTTGATAAATTTAATATAGTTGAATAAATGTTATCTATTTTATCAAAACTATATGCAATATTTTCAAAAGTAGTTTTTAGTTCAGATATTTTGATTTTTCAGATAATTTTAAGTTTATTTCATCAAAACATTGGACTATCTTTACTGTATCCGTTTTCAGTATAAACAGTTAATTGAATTCACTGAGAATCATATAAGTAACTTCAATCTTTGTCTAAAAAGTATTTAGAAGATAAATGAGAAATATAAGATTTTATATTTCTTGATACATCTACTTTTGTATAAAGAATTGAATCTTTTATAATAATATTATCTACTGAGTTAACTTGTAAATTATTATACTTTATACTTAAAACTGAATTTATTTTCCCTAATTCACCATCATTTGATAATATATTTCTTTTAAAAGTAGATATAGCTTTTGATTCTTCTAATTCATCTTGTTTATATATATAAATATCTGTATTTTGAGACTCGCTTGTCTTTGACACTATTTGATAAAAAAAGTTTTTAAAGTTATACTTTTCTTTTTCCTCAAGTGGTACTATATCATATAATTCTTTCATAGAAATTTCTAAATCATCTAACAAATATGTATTATAAGTTATCTGTCCATTAATATAAATATCTTTAATAGTCTTAAAATTTGAAAAATCTATATTAAAGCTTAAAATATTATTATTTACATTAAAATTTTCAACAGAAAAAGTATTTTTAACTTCTGTTTCATTTATTATTATATTTCATATATTCACAGAGTTAAAACTTGATAAATAAGTCCTAACATCTTGTTCTGTATAATTTTTTTCAGTAACTCATTGATTATTTTTTATATGGTCAATAAGACCTTTTTCACTTACATCAAACTCTAAACTATACTGTGTGTAATCTAGTAAAGCTAAAAAGTATTCATGAAATTTAGATTCAAAAGTTGAGTATACTGATAAAAGTAATTTATCTTTTTTATCATCTAGAATAGTGATATTATTTTTATATAATTTTAAAATAAATGAAATATCTGCTTTTAGATTTTCTATATCTTTTTGTTCAATTTGTGATACTCTCTTTTTAACAATAAAAATTGTATTTTCTGATTTTTCAATTTCTTCTAATAAACTGTTTAAAATATAATCAGAAATAAGTAATAATATGTCTTTATTTCTTAATAATCATGTTTTTACAACCTCATATACTTTAGTATCTGAAAAATAAATAGTATTGTTTAATAGTAAATATTTATGTAAAATAAAATTATAATCAGCTAATTTATCTTTGTTATATAACTCTTTTTCTGATTCATCTGTATAAATGTATAAATTATCTTCAATATAGTCTTCAAAATAAAACAAAAATGATTCCATAAATCTTTTACTTACTGCACTTGTAAATACTATTTTATTATTGTTTTCTTCAAGCTCACTAAAAAATTTTTCTATAAATATTTTAAAATATGTATTTAATTTATCTCACTTAAAATCATAATATAAATATATATTTTTTAAATAGTTAAATTTTTTATTTAAAACATCAACTGCCTTTTCTTTTTTATCAATTTTATTTATCAAATTTATAAAATTATATAATTTTTCACTATCTTCTATATCGTTGTATTTAGCTACTACACTATAAATTCATTTAATTAAAGAAACAACCTCGTTATAATCATTTATACTTAAC
Source organism: Candidatus Altimarinota bacterium (assembly GCA_028696815.1). Classification (GTDB taxonomy): domain Bacteria; phylum Patescibacteriota; class Gracilibacteria; order BD1-5; family UBA6164; genus JAQVGG01. The sequence goes on along the minus strand of JAQVGG010000001.1, from coordinate 27,645 downwards.
TCTTTTAATTTATCTATATTTAAAAGTATTGTATTGATTTTTGAATCGTTTTTTATATCTAAATCAAATAACTCTATCACATCATTATAAACTATATTTTTATAATAAAACTTCTTTTTAGATTTATTTATAAATATGCTAAAATACTTATCTATGTACTCTTTTCAAGGATAAGAATAAAATTCAAGTGAATCAATAATATTATATTTATCAGTATTTAATAAATCATTTTTTATAAAATGCTTTGATACTATATTAAAAAATCATGCTCATTTTTCATGTAATAATATATTAATCTTTAGAGTATTAGTTAACTTATATCAAAAATAACCATTTGATATTTTTGTTTTTATCCTATACAGGTCAGTATTAGCAAGTCATAAATTTTTTTCTGGATAAAACTTTATATAATTATGTGGGAAAAGATATATTGATGTTATTATTTCTTGTTTTTCTGTATCTATAAACTCTAAATTAAAAGTTGAATTAATAGAAAAAACTAAATTTTGATCTGATAAAGTATCAACATAAATCTTACCTCATCAAATAGGCTCAATATTAAATCAATTAGCACTTACAGTATAAGTTTTAGTTAAATCATTTAAATCAAGTATGTAAATTCATTTATCCAATTTAATTTTTAGTAAATCATTTGTATCCTCCAAAACTGAAACACTATTTATTTCAGTAAAATAGATTGAGTCTAGACTATTTAGTTTTTGAATAAAAACTCAAGAGTTTGTAGCTTCTTTTGATTCAATTATTGTTGTTCATGAAAATGAAATATTAAAAATTCATTCTTCATTATTGCTTAATAATTCTGAATAGTTTGTATTTGAACTATCTTCATTTATAAAAAATGTGAAGAAAACTAAAAAAAATGCAATAAATGTAAAAACAATTCACAAAAAAATCTTGAAAAATCTGAGTAACATAATTTTTATATTAGTTTTTATAATAGTTATACTTTACTTATTTTATACTATGTTTATGAATTTTACAAAAAAGAGTAAGTATTTTAGCTTGATTATACTAAACAGTATTGGATAATTCAAATTATTTCATAATTCAAAATCCAATATAGGTTTTGTATAAACAAAGTCAACAAATATATTTTTCCAAAATCTATTTGCGTCTTTGTTTAATTTCAAATATCTTTTACAAATACTTCTTTAAATTTTTTTATAACATCTTCGTCCTTCAAAATTATTCATATTTCCCTATTTTTATCTATACTATATTCAGAAAAATTTACACTTCAGATAAATAAATAATTGTCATCTACAAGTATAGCTTTTGAATGGATTGTTGGCTTCTTTAATAAATTAACTTGTGCTCAAGCTAAATCCAATTTTTCAATCTCTTCCTTATTATTTTCTAAAGCAGTTTCTGCTAATACTATATTTAATTTTATTCATGATTTTAGTTTAGATAAAACTATATTAAAAAGCTTTTCGTCTTCTAAATACTGGAAATACATATCAATAGATTCTTTAGCTTCTAATATCATCTTTTCAAGCTTTTCTCTAGAATAATTTGGACTTAAAACTAGATTATCATCATATATTGAAAAATCTTCTCAAGCATAATCAGCATTAAAAATACTCAAGAGTTTTTCCAGCAACAGTTTATCATTTATAACTACAAAAAAATCTCTATTGTAAGTAAAAGTTGAGTAAGTAAGATTTCAGGTAGAAATTATAGCTTCTTCATCTACGATTAATAGCTTAGTATGATTTAAAGAATAATTCTTGGAATTTGACCATACTATTTCAATTCAGTTTTTCTCCATATTTTTATAAGCTTTATCATTTATATTGTAAGCCATATATGGATTTTTTTCTAGAACTATTTTTACATCTATTCATCTTTTTTTAGCTCTAATTAATGAGTCTTGTATCCTTGTTTCTGTTAACATATAGACTTCAATATAAACTCTGGAATTCGCTTTATCTATCTTTTCTGTTATATCATCAAGTAGTGATTTATAAGGAGTATAATATAAACTTGTATCATCTAGATTTCTAATCTTTTTAAGAGAAAAATCTTCTATCTCACTTGCTTGTATTATTTTTGTTTGTTCTTGATTATTATAACTTTGATAAAAATTTAAATATTCTTCTCATTGATAAAATGAGATAACTATAAAAAAAAATAATATAAAGATTGAACTAAAATATTTTTTTAGATTTTTTTGCATTACTTGATTTAATTTATAAATTTTTATTATTAAGCATTCTCCCATCCTCTTTTCAACTTCCTTACTTTTACTATACTCTCTATACAATTTAAATAAACACTTTCTTTTCAAAATACTTTTAAATCATTTGATATATTTAAAAGTAAATTAAGCCTAGTTAAATGTTTTTCTAGTTTATCAAAATAGTCTTTTCTATTGTCTTTTTGTAAACTATTTATCAAAACTACCAGTTCTAAAATCTCTGTTATAGTATCTAGCAACCTATTTCATAAACTAAATTTAAAATCTCTTCAAAATCTTGATACTATTGAAAATAGTACTACTGATAAACTATATACTTCTTTATATATAGTAAGGTGTTCATATCTTGCCATTGTGTTTTAATTATATTTATACCCACAGGGTAAATTCTATAAGTAAATCGTCCCGACTACGGGACTCTTTATATTTCATTTAATTTGCTCTAAGGACGAACAACAAACCTAGCAGATTTATTACCATTACGATTACCTGTATTATTGTTATTCTGGTCTCCGCAACCATTGTTACCTACTATACGAGCATTACGCCCCCAATTACTACCAGTGGTATTACCTATGGCTGAAGCTTTGTTTTATTTCTTTATCTATCTTTTTTCCTATAATCAATAGTAATGTAGTATCTTATACTAAAAATTACCTCGGTACCCCCTTGAGGGGTATAACTCATTTATAACTATGTAAATATTTGCCAAACTTAATCATCACTTAAATATCATTCTCCAGCTTGTTTTTATGTCATTATCCGGCTTGACCGGATAATCCAGTATACAAATCTTGCCAAGTAGAATTAAACTTTTCTATTAACTCTAACTTCCGTTTTCTATTCCACTTTTTTAAGTTTTTCTCTCTTTGTAAAGCAACTTTAATATCATTTGTTTCTTCAAAATAAACTAACTTATCTATTTGATAATCTTTTGTAAATCAATTTATTAGCTTATTTTTATGTTCATATATTCTTCTGATTAAATCATTTGTAACTCAAATATATAAAGTTCAATTTCTTTTACTTGCAAGAATATATACATAATATGTTTTCATTATTGTAGCTTTAAGTTAAATGAACTGATTATAGTTTTCTAGATTGTCGGGTCAAGCCCGACAATGACAAATAAGTTAAGCTCGACAATGACAAATTGGGAAAGTTCTAAATGACAGTTCTACATAGTGAATAAAACCCAAATTATAAAAAATAAATGGTATTTACTAAATTCCATAGTAAATTTTAACCAACCTATATTATAACTGTATGACATTACACTGGTATTAAATTTTTAGGCTATTTTTCCATTTTATGATGTATTCAATAAGTTCATAGTATGTTTGATCTTTAAAATCTCTAGATTTGAAATCTTTTAAAAACTCTTTTTCTATATCTAAAAAAGATGTTTCTTTTTCTGAAACATCTTTTTGTGTATCCTGAGATAAGCTACTTTTACTCAAGTATTTTTTATAATAATTTGCTTTTATTTCTTCAATAGTTTCTCTTGAATATATAGGTATATTATTTTTAGCATCAAACTTATAAATTTTATAAATCTCTCTTTCTATTTTATTATCACTAGTTTTAATTTGCTTTAATACAACTGAATTTATATTTTCTTTTTCTATCAATCCTAAATACTTTTCTAAACTTTTTTCATGAAATCAACACATAATCCTTTCGGCTTTAGTCTTAGGATTAAAAATAGTTAACTTTAATCAAGTTTTCTCTGAAAAATATATAGCTTGTCTATCAAATACCTTATAAAAACATCCTACTTGTACTATAATTACATGATCTTTATATTTTTCTTGGACTTCTTTATATTTTTTCAATGGCTTTTTATTAGAATCTAAAATATAGTATAATTCATTATCTTTTGTAATCTTTAAATAATCAAGATTTTGCTTAAAGACAATATCATTTAATTTATTTAAGTATTTTTCTCTTAGATTATATGATTTAGTATTTCTTAGTATTCAAAGATATGAGTTTATACTTGAAAATGTATGATCAACTACATCTTTATTATTTATTTTTTGTTTATATACAACATCTTTAAAAGAGTTTATATTTCTTTTTCTTGGAAGTATAATTTTCTTTGCTCTTATAACATAGCCTATAAAATCTATATCATAAGTAACTGGTAGAAGTTTTGTCTTGTTTTCTGATAATCTAAGTTTTAGCATATTTTCTAAAAATATCTCTATTTTATTAAATTTATTTTTTAACTCCTGCTTTGTTCAAAGTAATATAAAATCATCTACATATCTGTAATAATAAGCCGTTTTTAAATCTCTTTTTATATAATTATCCAATTCATTTAAGTATATATTTGCAAAAAACTGACTTGTAAGATTTCATATAGGTAGTCATTTACCTTTTGGTCTTCAAAATAAACTTTTGGATTTAGGTACTAGTTTATACAAAGATAGTTTTCACCTTTTTTCAACTCAAGCTACTGGATCATTATAAATAATTTCTTTTATAAGGTATCTTAAAAGTAGATGATTTTCAAAGTTTTTCTTTGTTATGTGATTATTTATTAATTTATAGAGTATATCTTTATCTATATTCATAAAAAATCATTTTAAATCTAGTTGTAAATAACACCATTCTTCATTTCTTTGTCATATTAAATCTTTCTTTACTTGTCATCCTCGTCCTCGTGCCTGACACGGGGATCAACACGGGGATCTAGAGAGTTGATTAAACTCTCCTAGATTATCCGGTCAAGCCGGATAATGACAGTGATATCAAGCCTGTCAATGACAGTGATATCAAGCCCGTCAATGACAGTTAGGTATTTTCTGTAAATCCTTATACAAAGTTTTAACACCAAGTAACGCTCACTTTTCTTTTCTGCAACTAAAAACATTTTTATAAAATCTTTTTTCAAAATATCACTCTAGTTTTCAAACTAATAGATGATGAACTATCCTATCTCTGAAACTTGATGCAAATATTTCTCTTATCTTTGGTTTATAAGCTATAAAACAATAGCTTCTTCATACTTTGTATGTTTTACTGTTTATTTCTTGTAGTAGTTTTACTAAATCTGATTTTCAATACTCTAACTCATAGTTTAAATAATCTTTAGAAGATTTTTTATTTTTTATACAGTCTTTATAAGCTATATATAGCTCTTCTAAGCTAAAACTTTGTTTTTCCATCTCTTGACAAGTTAGTTTTTCTAAAAATGGTTTATATAAGACAATCTCTAGAGGCTCTCCTTATGCTTTCTAGATGCTTCTATGTTGTATAATATATTTTCCTTACGCTTTTGTAAAAGCATAAGGATTTTCTACACCTCAGGGGCATCTAGTGTTTTTTGTATAAAAAAATATAATCCCTACCGTGTCCCGATAACTCGGGAATACTCGGGATTATATTTTAGATTTATGTATTTTTTCCTTGTCATCCTCGTGCTTTCCCTTTTGTCATACTCTGGCTTTCCCTTTTGTCATACTCTGGCTTGACCAGAGTATCCAGTGAGCTGATTAACTCCATCTACTGGATTATCCGGTCAAGCCGGATAATGACAATAGCTCAGGATGACTAGATAACTAGATAGTTTGCTCTAAGGACGAACAACAAACCTAGCAGATAGAGTACCATTACGATTACCTGTATAAGTGTAATGCTGGTCTCCGCAACCATAGTAACCTACTACACGAGCAGTACGCCCCCAATAACTACCAGTGGTATTACCTATGGCTGACGTCCATATCCATTCATTTGAAATATCTGTATTTAAATCTCATCATATTGTTGCATTATTTTCACAGGCTACTTGATATTCTCATCTTTCATCTCAAGTTAGATTATCTCATACTTCATAATCTATTGAAGAATATGCACTTGGTAAATGTGATCAACTTGATTTTGCCCAACCAAGTAAATATTTATTTCTTATTGTTCTTGTTGCATCAGAATCTGTTGTAGATGTATAATTACTCCGAGTTATTGTTTCTGCTCATAATATCATATCAGTAGTTAAGTCTTTTATTCAGTCTATACAATCTGCTATATATATTGATGGTATTGCATAGCTTGTATTATTTGTTGTTATATTTATCCAGTCTATATTTGCTAATTCTGTTTCATTATTATTTGTATTTGCAAAACCTGATAACCATTTCATTCTTCATGCTACTGTATCTCCATAATCCAGTACATCAGTATGTCAACTATTTAAGGTTCAACATGTATAATTTGATAAATATGCTGTAACTCAATATGAATTATTAGATAATCATTCAGTTGTTGCATAATTTATTGTTGTCCATCATAAAGATGTTCATACATCCTGCCAAGCTATTCATTTTGTATCACCATTTGCTTCTATTCTAGGTGATATACAATATCAACTTCACATTGTATCTAATGTATCATTAACCCAATACCATCAAGCTGAAGTACAGTCTGTGCTTGTGATTAAATCTGGAGCTGTTTCACAACTCGTACCTGTGTATCAGTCAGTACATGAGTATCAACAGTTAGTTTCATTTTGCACATAGGCTTGATTTTCACTTGTGGGTGTACCTGTAGTATATATTATGTGACCATTATCTGTTGGTTTTGTTGTTTCATCACATGAGTAGTTTGTAGTTTGTGCTACTGTAGTATTAGCTCAGTTTCATAGTACTACTAGGTCTATCATACCTGCTTTTTCTTCATCTGTAGTTTTTGATAGTATAGTTTGGTAGATTGGCTTTGTTGCTAGTGTTGTTCCTGTATATGCTGTTTGTAGTGCGTTAGCTAGCGCTACTTTATCTGCTTGTGTTGATCTACTTGTTATATTTCAAGCGTATGATATTAGGTTTATAGTTAATCATCATGTTTGGCTTGTGATAGTAGTTCAGATTTGTGGTAGATTAGTTCAGTTTGTTATGACTTGTGAGTTTATTGTATTTGAGTCTAGAGTGATTCATGTATTTGTTACTTCTGCATTTATTAGACTTGGTAGTGGGATATAGTAGTTTTCTGTTTTTACATATATTTTATTGTATGTTCCCGTAACTTTGGGTTTATACGTTTCTGCTGCATGTGTTTGTGGAATTATGCTTGTAGCTACCCCCTCTCCTATCAAAGGAGAGGGTTGGGGTGAGGTCATTACTATTTCTCCCTCATATATAGCTAGTATTTCATATTGATTTTTATTAACTGTTACTGAGTAGATATACTCTTCTTCTGTAAGTGGATCTAGTGGTATATTACTTAGATTTCATACTTCTTTATATGGTGAATCTCAAAATGTTCATTGGTAGTATACTACTTCTCATGAGTATGATACAGTTTGAGGTTTTTCTGGTGCTGGGTATATATTATTTCTTGTCCCATATACTTGCAAAGCTTTTTCTATAGTTTTTACATCACTTGCTCTACTAGAGTTTCTAGCATCTTGTGAGTATCAAGATAGTGAGATAAAAGCTATAGTGGCTAGTATGGCTAAGATAGTAATCACTACTATGAGTTCTACTAGGGTAAAGGCTGATAGGTAAATAGGTTTATAGGTAGATAGTAGTTTGTTTTTTATTTTTTTCATAATTATGAAAAGTTAATAAGTAAAAATTATTTTTAAACATTATGTCCCCTCTACTATAAGGATAATTGAGACAGGATTGCTTGCACGACTATCTTCGAAGTTAGAGCGAAGTAGAGGGCTAGGGTGAGGTCTGCTTATTTTAAAGAACCAAAAAAACAGATGTCTTACTGTGAAGTTCTGTTCACAATAAAACACCTGTCTTCTTTCAAACAGTTTAATCCATTTAGCTCACTTGTGGAAGCTTGTGGAAGCTTGTGGAAGCTTGTGGAAGCTTGTGGAAGCATTTTTTCCTAAATAATTAAATTAATAATATAATTATCTTTTTTATTGTACATGTGTCAAATGTTTTTAGGGAATTTATGTTGACAAAAAAATAAAAATCTTTTTAAAAAAAGATAAAAAAATTTGCTATTTGAAACTTTTTTTATATAATCCACTTTGTTTAAAAATTTATAATTTATTTTAAGAAAGATGGCAAAAGGTAAAAGAACATATGTTGGGTACTATTCAACTGAAACTGGGAATCTAGTACACGTAACAAACATCCAAAAGAAAAATTTTGAAGCTGGTAAAAAAGGACCAGAACTTAGAAAATACAATAAAAAAACTAGAAAACATGAAGTTTTAAAATTGAAAGAAATTAAAAAAGGTTAATCAAACGATTAACCTTTTTTAATTTCAAAATTATCTAATAATTCTAATATTCTTTTACGTCTTGCGTTTTTTGCTTCAGCAACCCGATACTTTCTTCAAAAAATAACTATAGCTTTTGCTTTAGTATCTTCTATAACCTCATCTACAGGTGGTTGAGATTTGACAGAGTCTTGTTTACTATAAACAGACAGCTTTGAAGATAATCAAATTAATGGCCTAAATTTTTCTAAAATATTCATATTTTTTATTAAGTTCTAAATGTATTTTTTTCTATAAACTCATCTACCTCTTTTTGAAGTTCTGGAGATATAGTTTCATTTGTTGAAACAAGATTTACATCTTCATCTTCATCAAATGCTTCTAACATCTTTGTAAACTTTAAAGCTTTTTCAAACTCTGTTATTTCTATTTCATTTTCAGGTATATAATCAAGTTTTGATTCCAATATCTCAACTGATTTTTCCTCTAGAAATTTTTCTGTTTCCATAAAATCCTCTACATCAGTGATTATTTTTATATAATCATCTTCTCTTATAATGTCCTCAGCTTTTGTTTCAAAGACAAGCTCTTCTATTTTATCATAATCATGTTTTTTGGGATCTATAAATATGACTCACTTCCTATGAAACATCCAAGATACCGCACCTGTTTCCCCCATATTTCAACCATATTTTGTAAATATATGTCTTATACTTGAGACTGTTCTATTTTTATTATCAGTTAAAACTGAAACTAGAATAGCAACTCATCCTGGAGCATATCATTCATAAATTATTTCTTGGATTTGTGCTGCATCCTTGTCTTCTCAAGTTCATCTTTTTATAGCTCTATCTATATTGTCATTTGGCACTCATGCTTTTTTTGCGGCATATATAGCAGTAGCAAGCGTTGGGTTTTGATCTGGATCTCACCCTTTTACTGCTGCTATAGATATAAGTTTAGCATGTACTGAAAAAATCTTTCATTTAACTGCATTTACTGCATTTTTTCTCGCTTGTACGACTGGACCTCTTCACATATATTTTTTAAAATTAATTGTAAAATATCTGTCACTCTATCCCAAGGTTGAGACCAGAGTCATTAAAAAGTTTTTTTACATTTCTTTGATCCTGAAACGAGTTTAGGATGACACTAATAATAAACATTATATTTTTACCTATTTTTTTCTTTATTTCAAGTTAATTAAAAGCTATTTATAAACAAAAAATCAAAAATATCAAAAAAAGTAAAAAAAAGTTTTGCAAATTTTTAGCTTTTATATACAATTCCAAAGCTTTTTAAAAATATTTTATTTAGTATTATCTAAACAATGAAAAACTTAAATTTAACAGCTGAAATCAGAAGCTTAGAAGAAAAAAATAGCCACCTAAGACAAAATAAAAAAATACCTGCTGTTGTATATGGAAAAAAACAAGAACCTATCAGTATAACTTTAGAGTATTCTGAGTTTTTAAAAACTTTTAGATTATCAGGAGAATCAACTATCATAAACTTAAAAGTTGGTAAAAAAGATCTAGATGTTTTAGTTCATGATTTCCAAAAAGAACCAGTTACTGGTGAATTCATACACATAGATTTCTTTGCTATCACTAAAGGTGAAGCAGTTACTACTCATATCCATTTAAATTTTATTTGAACTTCTCAAGCTGTAAAAGAAGGTGGTATCCTTGAAGAATTACATAAAGAAATAGAAGTAAGATGTTTACCTGCTAATTTAGTTGATCACTTTGATGTTGATTTATCAGTATTAACTGAAATTGGTCAAAATATTAAAGCTGGTGATTTAAATCTATGAGACAAATATACTCTTATAACTCCTGCTGATGAAGTAATAGTTCATATAGGTAAACCTAAAACAGAAGTTATAGAAGATACAGCTCCTGTAGCTCCAACTACTGAAGTAGTTTGAGAAGAAAAAGCTTGAGAATAATTACTTTTAAAACTGATTTTACAAAAACACTTCTAGAGATAAAATAGAAGTGTTTTTTGATAACCCCTCCCCGCTTCGCGGTACTTCGCCTTTCTCTAAAGAGAGAAAAATTATATTCATTAATTATCTTCCTTTCCCAAAGGAAGTCCCTGAAATGTAATGTAAGGGGAAGGATTTTTATTTAATAAAATAAATATTTATGAAAATTAAAATTTATTGAAATAATGAAATTAGTACTAGTTTATTAAATACTGTAAAATCTAGTTTAGATGAATTAGGCTTAATTGATTTTATAGAATTAGAACAAACTACTGACGAAAATTTAAAAACTGAACTTGGTATAAGTAAAGAGCCTGCTTTAATCATAGAAGAAGAATCTATAGATTTTAAAGATGTGATTTTTGAGTGAATAGTACCAGAGGAAGATGAAATCAAGTCTATGCTTATAAGCATCATAGGATGATGAGATTCAGCATGAGGATGCTGAACTTGATGAGGGTGTCCAAGTGGATGTAGTTGTTAAAAAAAGCTTGAAACATAAATGTTTCAAGCTTTTTTTAACATATTATTGATGGTTATCAATGTGATAAATCTTTAATATACCTCATTCTATAGTTCAGTAAGCCCTAAATTGTTTATTAATTCTAAAATAATATATTTTATCTTTTTTAGGTTCCCTTAACTTAAAGTTTACTTGTTTGTAATTTCAATTTAAAATATATTCTTTTGCTTTTTTATATTGTTTTATTATTCATCTTTCTTCTAGATATTTTACAAATTGCTCTCATATTAAAATTTGTTTTATTATCATACTTTATAAATTAACATAATTAAGATTATGTCTATTGTTATACTTATCTCTTTGTTCTGGAGTTAAATCATCAGCTGATATTTGAAATAATTCTATTGCATCTTCATTTAATTCTTTTTTAAACAAATTTATATTTATAGTTCATGTATTTACAAATTCTCTCAATTTTAAATTTATAAGTTGATTTAAACTTAATCACATATTTTTAGCTAAAGCTGAGGTCTCTTTTTTTAACTTATCATCAAGTCTTATAGTTAAAGTAGTCATAATGGTATTATTTATATATTAATATGGTGTCATATTAATATCTTTTTCTAAAAAATCAAGTTTAAAGATGCGTTTTAACATATCTGTTATATTTAATAGATATAAAATTTACATTAAATTTAATATCTATTTTTTTACTTTAAATAAAAAAGTTTTATTTTAAATTTATATCTTAATTGCAAAGATGTTTTTTCCTATGTACTTTTGACATCAAAAGTACCAAAAATGTTAGGGGGTTCGAATTTCAGCTAGCAAATTTAGTGTTTTCTAAACTGTATCACTATCAGTCTCACCCCCTAAAACCCCATCTTTTCTAAAACTTTTTTAATTGTACCTATAAAAAAATAATACTTTTCAGAATGTATCACTAGGATTTTTAAGGGGAAAGTCGAGGCCATCGCTTGGCAGTACATATCTAAATCAACTCACAGCCGAGTCTGTTCCCCTTAAAGACTTTTGTTACTTTTGGTCACAAAAGTAAGGAGGAGAAAAAAAATTTTACACCAAAAAATTTAATATTGCTGTAATGTCTGCTAATTATACTATCATTAAATATTTTTTTGATATAAATAAATTTTTATAATATAATAATATTAATAACATTAACCAATTTTTTTATGGAAAATTTAATTTGAGAAATGATAAAATCGTTGATTGTAGCTTACTTTTTATATTATTTTATATTAATATTTTCAATTACTAGTATAATTTACTTAACCTACAGATTTTGGAAAATGATACTTCCAAAAGAAGAACATAATATATTTATAGAAAATGCTCCAATGATTTGATATAGGTCTGCTGACCACAAAAATGAAAACTAAAAAGAGTGAAACACATATGTGTTTCACTCTTTTTTTAAAAATCCCAACTTCCATTCATCGCAGATGACTGCGCATAATTTGTAACTGTAGATTCAAAGAAATTACCTTTCTCAGAGTTATTTTCTTGCATAAGTTCTAGATGTTTGTAAGGATTGCTTACTACATCTGTGTAAAGAGGTTTAAGCCCTAGCATGTTTAGTCTCTCATTTGCTAACCATTTTGTATAGTTTTCTATATTTTCATGTCCCATACCAACTATACCTTTTCCAAGTATATGTTTAGACCATTTAACTTCTTGATTTACTGCTGTATCCATCATGTCATAAATCATCTTTTCGTCATAGATATGTGGAAACTCTTTTTGTATTTCTCTGATAATATTTGCAAAAATAGTTACGTGTGTTAGCTCATCTCTTCTAATGTAATTAATCATCCTATCTGTTGCAACCATCTTTGATTGACTTGCAAGAGTATCAAAAAATGCAAATCAGTTATAGAAATATATACTTTCTAGTAAGAAGTTTCAAATTACTCATCTAAAGAAATTTTTCTCACTTGGATCATCTATAAAATCTTGATATATTTGTCCTATAAACTCATTTCTCTCAAGAAGATGCTTATCATCTCTCCAGAAATAATAAATCTCATTTCTCTCTTTACTATCAACTATAGTTTCAAGCATAGTAGCATATGATTGAGAGTGAATTGCTTCTTGATAAGCTTGAATAGATAAAATTAAATTTACCTCTGGAGCAGTTATAAAATCGTTAAAATTTGGAAGGTTTATAGTTTGTATACTATCTAAAAATATCAAAAATGATAATATACCTTTATAGGCTCTTCTTTCTTCTTCTGATAGTTCATTGTGGAAACAAACTGCATCATCTCATAAACCTTTTACTTTTTCAGGAACCCAAAAGTTACCAATCATAACTTGATAAAGACTTTTAGCCCAGTTGTATTTTACAGCATTTAATTGAAACAGACCTGTTGAGTTTCAGTTTATAATTGTTCTTTTTGCAACATCATCATCTCCTTTTGGATTAAATATAAGGTTTGCTTGCATTTCTTGTGTCATATTTTTATTTTAAAAACATATAAAATAAGTCTATTCCATACAATAATCAATTCTTTAATTAAATCTAAAAATTTTTTAAAACCTTGTTAACTTCTTGTTAAAAAATATTTATTTTTTAATTTTTTCTTGAATAAAATCTATAAAATCTTTAGCTGTTTCAAAGTTTAGATGAACTGATGCATATCTGATATAAGCTACCTCATCCAAAGCAAGAAGTGCGTTCATCACTTCTCTTCATATCTCTTTTGAACTGATTTCAGATTTATGAGTCCACTTAAGTTCTAATTGCCCAAGTACAGAATTGATAGCCATAACACTTATCTTTCTTTTGTTTACTGCTTTTAGTATACTATCTTCTAGCTTTTCCCTATTGTATCTCTCTTTTCTATTTCCAGATTTTTCAACTACTAGATTTATAACTTCTATCTTTTCAAAAGTGGTAAATCTATTGTGACAATTTTCACACTCTCTCCTTCTCCTGATAGCTTTTCAGTCATCAGAAACTCTTGAATCAATTACTTTTGTATCTTGATTTCAACAAACAACACAATACATAAATATAAAATTAATTATTAACTTAAAGATTATATAATTTTTACTCTCTTATTCAAACATTTTTTATATATTGAGTTGCTATTTGTTTAAATTTCTCTAATTCTCATTCTGTAAAACTTTGACCTTTGAAATCTGGATTTAGAGTATTTCATCATTTATAATTTTGCAAATAATAAGCTTTGGCAGTGGTTATATATTTAGCTATATTTTCAATTACATGTTCATCATGTACTCATTTTATAACAGTAGTTCTAAACTCATAATCAACTTCAGAATCTAGAAGCACCCTTATACTTTGTAAATATATTTTTTCATCAACATTAACTCAAGCTAAATCACTAAGGCTTCAGATTTTATTTTTAATGTCCGTTGCTACATAATCAACTAAACCTTTATCTAAAAGTTCTTTTAATATTTCTGGATCTCTTCAATTTGTATCAAGTTTAACTAAAAATCACATCTCTTTTATTTTTCTACAAAACTCTAAGAGTCATTTTTGCATAGTAGGTTCACCTCAACAAATAGAAACCCCAGTCAAAAGTCACTTTCTTTTTTCTAAAAATTCAAAAAATGAAGTTATAGGAATTAAATTTTTATACACTTCACTTAATTTTTCTGGTAAAACAAATTCTGAGTTATGACAAAATTCACACCTAAAATTACATCCAGGTGTGAATACAATACAGGCAACCTGCCCAGGAAAATCAATAAGAGAAAATTTTGTTAATGCTGAAATTTGCATAATTATTTACAATTTTCTTTAAAATAAGCTCTTGAATAAAACTCAGATTTTTTTCAAATATTGAAACTAGTTACTGGTCTATGGTATCCCATAACTCTAGTATATATTTGACATCTAGTTCTTTCTACTTCTTGACCTTTTTCATTTATAAATATTGCTGACATAATAATATAGTTAAAAAATATAAAATTAAACTTCTACCACTTCCAACTCTTTAATTTTCTTTTCATCATCCGTGTATTTTACTCTTGTTTCTAAATCATATTTAGCTCAAGCATATCCTATTTCAGCATCACACTTAGGACAAAAATCATGTTCTCCATTTATGTATCCATGTTTAGGACAAATAGAAAATGTTGGAGATATAGTTATGTATGGAAGTTGGTAATTACTCAATACTGTTTTTACAAAGTTCTTACAAGCACTACTATCACTTAATCTTTCTCCCATATATAAGTGAAGAACTGTTCATCATGTATACTTACATTGCAATTCATTTTGCTCTTCTAGCGCTTCAAAGGCGTCATCTGTAAATCAAACTGGAAGTTGTGATGAGTTTGTATAATAAGGAGCTTCATTTGTTCAAGCCTGTATTATATTTGGCATCTGTTTTTTATCTTCTTTTGCAAACCTATATGTTGTTCACTCAGCAGGAGTTGCTTCTAAATTATACAGATTTCAAGTTTCTTCTTGATACTCTTTTAAATGTTCTCTCATGAAATCAATGATCTCTGTTGCAAACTGTTTTCCCCAAGTAGAACTTATATCTTCTTTTCAGTTTGTAAAATTTAGTATTGCCTCATTCATACCATTTAATCCTATAGTTGAAAAGTGATTTCTAAAACTTCTTAGGTATCTGTATGTATAAGGATAAAGTCATTCATCTAACCATTTTGTAATAGTTTTTCTCTTTAACTCTAGAGATATTTTTGCTTGTTCCATCAAGTAAGCTACTCTCTTTTTAAAAGCTTCTTTATCTCCTTTATGGTTATAACCTATTCTTGCCATATTAAGTGTAACTACTCATATACTTCAAGTCATTTCAGCACTACCAAATAATCCATTTCATCTTTTCTCAAGTTGAGTTAAATCAAGTTGCAATCTACAACACATAGATCTAACTGCACCTGGTTTATATGCATCTGGGTTTTCTACTGTATCAAAACTTCAATCTTCCTTTTTTACTCTCTTAAACTGACTTCATACAAAATTTTGGAAGTAAGGTAGACCGTATTTTGCTGTCATCTCAAAAAGTGCATCTATATCTTTATCATCCCAAGGAAAGTCAGGAGTTATATTGTAAGTTGGTATAGGAAATGTAAATACTCTTCATTTATTGTCTCATTTAACATATACATCTATTAAAGCTCTATTTATAATTTTCATCTCATCTTCTAGTTCTCCATATTTTTTCTTGTAATAACCTTTATCCATCCCTCCTAAAAATAATGCCTTTTCTTTTAAATCATCAGGACATGTCCAATCAAGAGTTATGTTTGTAAATGGTGTTTGAGTCCCCCATCTACTAGGTACATTTAGTCAGAAAATAAAATTTTGCATTTGTTGATAAACATACTTATATGTCTTATCATATATAAAATTTTCTCTGTCTTTTTCCGATACAAATGTTGCTCAAACTTGCTCTAATTCTTCTATTAACTCTTCTTTAAACTTATGAACAAATGGTGCTAGATATGTATCAAAGCTTGAAAATGCTTGTGCTCATGCCCATTCATTTTGAAGAGTTCATAAGAAATTAATCATCTGATTTACCGCTGCTTGCAAGTTTTTTGCTGGAGAAGAGTCTATTCTGTTATCACTACCATTAAATCATTCTTCAAGTAATGCTCTCAAACTCCATCCTGCACAATATCCACAAAACATATCAAGATCATGTATATGAACATCTGCGTTTCTATGTAAGTTTCAGATTTCTGCTGGGTAAACATGTGATAACCAATAATTTGCAGTTACTTTTCAAGAAATATTTAAAATCATACCTCAAAGAGAATAACCTGAATTTGCATTGGCATTTACTCTCCAATCTGATTTTTCTAGGTATTCATCCATACTTTGTCATACTTCAATTACCACACTTTGATCGCTTCTTCATTCAGCTCTTTTTTGTCTATAAAGTATAAAAGCTTTTGCAACTTTATCATGACCTTCTTTTATCAGCGCCTCTTCCACTTCATCTTGTAACTGTTCTATAGTTGGAATATTATTTCAAATTTTAGATTCAACAAGTGTTATAGCTATATTTGTTATAGACACTACATGAGAAAAATCATCTCATCCTACAGCCTTTATAGCTTTTTTTATAGCCTCCTCTATTTTACTTTTATCAAATGTAACAATCGCTCCATTCCTCTTTTTTACTTTATAAATAGGCATACCGACAAAAATTAAGTGTTAAAAAATACACAACATATAGTGTATTGATATTTATATCATACACTATATGTTGTGTATTTCAAATTTTTTTATAATTTTTGATTGACTTTTTTCTTATTTATTTTGACTTCTCCTTGTATTGGCTTTCTTACCAAAAAATATTTTTAAAACTAAATCAAAAAATATAGCTATTCAACCAAGAAGCATCATCGTATCTGGTATTACCCTAAACCACATCCATCCCTCTACAGGAGCCAAAGATTCATGTAATCTAGCAGCATAATATCACATATCAAATGCTGTTCCAGCTTGATGGAAACCAATGATAATTGTAGGTAGAGCAAAAAGTAATAATCATATAGTTAACAGCCAAAATCAAGTATTAGTAAGTTTTGTATTCCATACATGTTTATTTGACAGAGCATATGATCTAACCACAAGATACAGGAATGCTATAGCTATATAACCAAATGCTCAAAGCAAAGCTACATGACCATGAGGCATGATGAGATAAGTACCGTGTGAATAGTAGTTAATAGTTGGCGTATTTATAACCATTCATAAAAATCATGCTCAAATAAAGTTAAGTACAGCTGAACCTGATATCCACATAAATACAGTTCACCATTCAAATTTTTCTCCTCAGAAAGTCTTTTCTCTATAATTATTCCATGCTTCAACTATCAAAAGTACTAGTGGTACTGGTTCAAGTGCAGAAAATATTCCTCAAATTGCTATCCAATGACTATCAAGACCTTGCCACCAATAATGATGTCATACTCATAAAGTTCAACTAAACATAACAAGCACAAGTTCAAACAACATAAGTTTTACAGCACTTTTTTGTGAAACAAGTCATAGTGAAACCGTAAAGAAAGCAATAACTCAAACCGCAAATAGTTCAAATGTTAATTCAACCCATAAGTGAATTACCCACCATCTATAGAAATCATCAACTGTAAAGTTTGGCATGATTTGATGAAAAGGTATCATTCAAGCTACATACAATCAAGCTATCGCAAACGAAGACCAAACTATAACTGAAGCAAGTGGATTATTTGTAGTTGCTTTTTTAAGAAGTGAAACAATCATCAAAAACCAAAATACTAAACCTCAAACTAAAGCAAAATCCCAAAGTCTTCATAAGTTTATAAGCTCTCTTCATTCATTACCTAGCCAAAACCAAGATTCTGGTAACATACCTGTTGCTCATGCATAAAGTCAAGCTAAACTTCAAACAGCAATAATTAAAATAGCTATCCAAAGTACATCAACAAGCCAAGGAATCTTATGGTCTTTTCAAGCCACCCAAGGAGCTATCATAAGTCATCCAACAAGCCAACCTACAGCTATCCATAAAATAGCTAATTGAGTATGAATTGATCTAATAGCATTAAATGGTAATATTTCTTGAGGTATATTAATTATTTTTTCAAGTCCTGGAAATGTAAAAGGCATAGTGGGATCTATATATATATGGGCTAAATAACCTCATAAAAACATTTGAAGAACAAATAAAGCAACGACTACAGGAACGTATTTAAGTAACTTAGTTTGAGAAGGAAACATCTTTGTTACTTTTAAAGGTTTTTCTAGGTCTTTTTTATCTTCTGGTTTAAAGAAATACATGTAACCTAAAAATACAACAAATATACTAAAAACCCAAAGAAGTAAAAATGCCCAAAGAGAAGTTACGTGTGCTCTCCATGATATATCTTGATCTACTAAAGGTTCATTTGGCCAGTCGTTTGACCATGTTCTAGCATCATTTTCTGGTAGTCCTGTTTCATAGTCAAGTCTAGGACTAGATGCAACAAGTTGTGACCAGTCTATAAATGCAGCTATTTTCTCTACTTTTTCTTCTGCTGTAGCAGTTTCTATCTTTCAGTCCCATGTTTTTACTTGTCAGTCTTTTATAAATCACCCTGGATATCATCTTGAAGGATCTCAATTAAGAAGCATATCTTGCAATCTAACTATATTATTTTTGTAAGCTAGAGCTGAAGCTTCAGTATAGATTACCTCATTTTCTCTTAAAAATGTGTTATTAAAATCAATCTTTGTCATCTCTTTTATTGCTCATCTTTCAATAAGATTTAGCTCATCTATCCCTTTTCAAAAATTTTGATTTCCATAGTAGTTATATAGATAAACTGCCCTATTATGGAAAAAGTCAGTTGAAAAATCAGGTCAAATATAAGCTCACATACCCAAAAAAGATCACCAGTCAGTTAAGTCAAACTCTTGAAAGTACGCTTTTCATTGTACTATATCATCTTTTTCATAAAGTACTTCTCCATTTTCTGATCTAACAAGTTCAGGTATTGGAGGAATCTCTTTACCTAGATTTGCAGTAAAAAAAAGTAGTGATGATACCATAACCACAACCAAGACCCAAAAAGTCCAAGCAAGGTATCTTGTTGTCATAAACTTATCCAACAAAGATTGCTTCATAAGCATAAAATTAAAAAGTAAAATATACACTATTATGATGTGTACATAGTATCTCTCTTTATACTAAATATCCCTTAACTTGCAAATAATTGTACTGATTTTAGATTGACTAAGTTTGTATATATTTTATACCATATATTGTGGTAAAATAAAAAAGTTTATACAATATATAGCATAAACTTTTTTAACATTTTTTATTTCTAATCAAGCCTTACCAGCTACATTTCTATCCACTACAACTTTCACATCATTTAACTTCTAGACTCATAGATCTTACATAATACACTGTTTTTATACCTTGTTTCCATGATTTTAGATAGTAGTTATATAATTCAATAGGAGAAACTTTTTGAGGATTAACCAACCATTCAAAGCTTATAGATTGATCTATCCATTTATATATAACTGAAACCATATCTATTACATCATTCATATCTAAATTTACATATTCTTTATAATACCAAAAATTATCTTCATCTAGATTTGGTGCTACATTTACACTTGGAGCAACTGCATTTGTTTCTACAAAATATTTTTTGTATATAGGAAGCACTGAAGCAGTAGTTCATATAACAAGTGCTGTAGAAGTATTTGGAGCCGGAGCTAAGTGATAAGCAAATCTAACTCAATCTTTTTTGATATTTTCTATTAATTTTAACCATTTATCTGACATACCTGAGTTTTTCTTAAACCATGAGGCATCTTTTCAAAGAAGTATACCTTTTGACCACTCAGATCCTTCGTAAACCTTATAAACTCACCTTTCTTTTGCAAGTTTATTTGAGGCTTTTAGTGTATGATAAGCATATTTTTCAAATAACTTATCAGTAACATCACGAGCATCTTTACTGTCATAAGCTAGCTTATGAGTTGCTAAGTATTCAGCAAGTCATAAAAACCCAAGTCATACAGATCTATATTTTTTAGCTGTTATTTCAGTTTCTTTTACTGGGTAAAAGTTTAGAGTTATTACATTATCAAGTACTCTCATAGCAACTGGGACTATTTCCTTTATATCTTCATCTTTATTTACTTTTGCAACATTTATACTTGCTAGGTTACATACTACTGAATCACCTGGCTCATATTTAATTACTACTTTTCAATCTTCTATTTCTTCTTCTATAAACTTAGAAGTAGATGTATTTTGACATATCTCTACACAAAGTTGAGTACTATATATATTTCAAGCATGTTTATTTGGATTTGCAGCGTTTACTGTATCTCTAAAAAAAGCATATGGCATACCTGTTTCAACTGTTGCTTTCATAAATTTCTTAAAAAGATCTCTTGCTTTAACTACTTTTTTCAGTTCCAAATCTTCATTTTTTTCACACTCTACATAAAACTTCTCAAACTCTTCTCAAAAATGATCTTGGAGTTTTTTTCATACTTTATCGCTAATTTCTTTTGGATCAAAAAGTGTCCAATCTCAGTTTTCTTGTACTCTTTCCATAAATAAATCAGGAAAAGTAACTGCTGGAAATATATCAAAAGCTTTACTTCTAATATCTCAAGTTTCAGTTTGCAAATCAAGGAAGCTATATATATCCCTATGAAATACATCTAGTGTTACACTTATAGCTCAAGCTCTTGCTCAAAGTTGATTTACAGCAATAGCAGTATCATTTATAACTTTTATCCATGGATTAACTCCTCAAGCTGCACCCTTTACTCATCTGATATAACCACCTCTTGATCTTATGTTTCCAAGATACACTCAAATACCACCACCAAATTTTGATACTTGAGCCATATTTTCTATACTATGGTAAATTGCTCTTAAATCATCATCTACATTGAACTTGAAACAACTAGATAGTTGATGAAAGTTTGTTCTAGCATTTAGTAGAGTTGGTGTAGGAAGAGAGATTTTACCTGTAGAACAATAATCATAAATCTTTTTTGCTACATCAAGTCTTGTTTCATCACTTTCAGGAATAGCTAAAAATAATGCGGCACTCATATACATCTCTTGAGGAAGTTCTTTTATTATCTTGTTTGGATTTAAAAGATACCTTTTGTTATACATCATCACTGTTGTATAATTGTATGAAAAGTCAGTATCTTTTTTAAGGTGTTTTCAAGCTTCTAGTATATCATCTTCAGAGTAGTATTTGAAAAAATCTTTGTAATAGAGTTTTTTATCTACATACTCCTTAAAAAGTTTTAGATATTGTTTTGGTTCATAGATTTTTTTGATATCCATACTTCTATTTCTTGAAGCTTGTTTATAAATATCAAGAAGTTGTAATCTTCCTGCTATAAACTGCCAAGAAGTATTTTCCACAGATATAAGATCTATAGCAGATTTTATCATCATCTTAAGTATATCTGAAGTTTTCATACCCTCTACAATATACTTTCTTAAAGACTTTTCCAAATCTTCAAATCTACATTTTCTTGCTAGTTTGAAAGAAACAATTTTGTATGTATTTTTAACTTTTTCTATATCAAAGTTTTCTTTCTCTCAATTACTTTTTACTATTTTTAAAGTTTGTTTTTCTAGTTTTTTCTCTACTTGTTCTCTTCTTTTTTCTCTAGCCTTATTTCTATCTGCTCTATAGATGATATATGCTTTTACTATATCAAAATACCCTTCTTCCATCAGTACTTTTTCTACATTGTCTTGAATTTCTTCTATCTCTAAAACCTTTTCTCCTTCAAAACTTATAATTATATCTTTTAATCTAGCTACTACTTTATCTCAAATAGCATCTATAAAAGAAAAATCACTATATCAAGCATGTTCAGCTCATTTTTCAATAGCTCTATCGATTCTACTTTTATCAAAAGGAATCATATCTCATTCCCTATTTTTTATTACTTTTATTTTCATAAATTTTCTATTTTAAGATTTATAAATTGCATTACTTTAAAATAATGATTTTTTAAATTTATGCTAACAATTTTAGAACAAGGATGTTAAAAAATAATTCCCCATTGTTAAAAAGTAAAAAACAGGGTCTCCAAGCAAATAAAACCTTATTTTTAAAATGTATTTATAAAATATTTTAATATCTTAGCAATAGTTGGATATTTTTTAACAATGTTAAAAAATATGTAGTAAAAATGGTTAACATAATAAATAAGATATTAGGTAGTATGTATTAAGTCACAGGTTATAGGTAGTAGATGGCAAGGTTTTTACACTTAAAAAGACATATTATTTAACAATAATATGTCTTTTTAACCTATTGCCTAACTCCTACAATCTACCACCTATTTTTACCTTTCCCAATATATAGCATCAACTGGACAAGCTCCGATTGCATCGTTTACATCTTCTTCATTGTATGAATCTCTAGCAATAACTACACTTTTACCTTCATCGTCTAACTCAAACACATCTGGAGCTATAGCAACACAAGCACTACAACCTATACAACTTTCATTTACTCAAGGTACTTTTACTCAAGCTTCTTTTAGTTTGTTTAATTGTTCTTCTGTTAATAATGTCATCTGTAAATTTTATTATATATTAAATTAATATAAAATTATATAAAAAAATAAAAAAAAGCAAGAGAATATTACTTCTTAAGTCTTGCTTTTTAAGGTCATAAATTTAAAATCCATTTTATGGTCAGTTTAGAGATTTTGTATCTCTTGCTATTGCAGTTTTTTGAGACGCCCACTACCTTTATGAAAGAAATGCACTAAGCTCAACTCTCAGTCAGACAGTTACCAAGAACTTCTCATATATTTTTTCGTGTAAGAGAAAAATATTCTAAAGCGTGCAGCCGATAAAATAGATTTGTAAACTCATTATAATTTTTTTTGTTATTTTTACAAAAAACATTATACTTAAATCAAATTATTTTAAATTTACAAATATCTTATGTTTAGCTATAGTATCATAAATCCCCCTTCTTTTAACTATTCAAAAAAAACTATTGACAGTATATTTGAAAAAGTTTCTAATATAATACAAAAACCACAAAATTGAATACTCAATATAGTATTTTTAGACCTTGATGGTATAAAAAATTTGAACAAAACATACAGAGGAATTGATAAAGCTACTGATGTGCTTAGCTTTCATTATTATGATGATTTTTCTATCTTAAAAGATGGTGAGCCAGCCTGAGAAGTTGTCATATGTGAGGATAAACTGAAATCACAAGCTCTAGATTATAATCACTCTGAAGAAAAAGAATTTTACAGACTACTTATCCATTCTATCCTACATATACTTTGATATGATCACGAATATGATAAAGATTATGAAATCATGCAAAGCTTTGAAGATATAATTTGGTCAGAAGTATTTGAAAAATAAAGAAAAAATATATAATGATTAAGAAATTATAAATGTTAAATTTTAAATTAAAAATATTTAACATTTAACACTCAATATTTAATATTTAACATTTTTTCACTCGTGCAATACAAAATCCCTGTACAGATAGAAAACGAAGA
Source organism: Candidatus Altimarinota bacterium (assembly GCA_028696815.1). Taxonomy (GTDB): domain Bacteria; phylum Patescibacteriota; class Gracilibacteria; order BD1-5; family UBA6164; genus JAQVGG01. Next base: position 3,748 of record JAQVGG010000001.1, on the reverse strand, counting down.
CCCAATATTTTTATGATTAAGTTTAAAACAACTGTTTATTATAATGATATGATTTTGAATAGCTTATAGTATTTTTCAGTGACTAACTCCAAATGTTGGCCCTGAAATTGCTGCAGTCCCTGCTATTTTTATTGCCTTAATCACTCTTGTAATTGCGTTATTTAAGCATTCTGAGATGACTTTTATACCTTATATATTAAATCTGGTGAGACAAGTTATAAACTCAGAACCTAAAAAATGGCAAAAATGAGTTGACTCATATCAACCTATAGATATATGATTTGTATCAATGGCCTCAGAAATAAAAGATAAAAGAGTTGAAACAAGTGAAAAAGTAGAAAAGATAAACACTCTTCAAGAAAAATTAAAAAATATTTAAACTAACTAATTAATATATGGTAATAAACTCAAATAAAACCGTAAAAAAAGCAAAAAAAGAAGTAGCAGATAGCTCAACACAAAGACATCTTGCTTTTTCTCAAGTAAGAGAAAATGTTATGATTATGAAAGATGATAGTGCTAGACTTGTTTTAAAATGCTCTTCAATAAACTTTTTACTAAAAAGTACTGAAGAACAAGATGCTATAATCATAAGTTTTCAGAGATTTTTAAACTCTCTTGATTTCCCTATCCAAATCCTTGTTAGATCAAAAAAGCTTGATATAGATTCTTATTTAAAAAAACTAAGTGATAAGGCTCTGCATCAAAAAAACTCTCTACTTCAAAACCAGACTTATGAATACATAGAATATCTAAAAAAACTTATAGAAGTAGCTCAAATCATGAAAAAAGAGTTTTATATAATCATACCTTTTGATAAGGTTGAAAATACTTCAGTTAGAGATACAAGTATATTTTGACCATTTAAAAAATTTTGGGCTTCTGTTTTTTGAAATAGCGTTGATACTGTAAGAATAAAAAGTCAAATAAGAGCATTTAGTGAATCAAAAAAATGACTTTACTCTAGAGCTAATTGAGTAAAAACTGCTTTAGAAAATATCTGAATAAAGGCATCAGAACTATCAAAAGAAGAATTGGTAAATTTTTTAATTGATTACTACAATCCAAGACTTGATAACTTTACTGAGGTAAAACAAGAAATCGGAAATTATAATTTAGTTTCTTAAAACAAAAAATATGAAAACAATAATAAAATCATGATTATGATTAAGCCTGCTTTTCATCACAAAGGTATCACTAGCAGTTGATTGAGGAGTATTTTGAGATAATGTAGGAGATAAACTTAGAACTTGAGACGTTCATCTGTCTGATATACCACAAATGATAAGAAATGCTATAGATTTCTTGATGTGATTTGCTGGAACTATAGCTATCATATTTGTAATAATTTGAGCTTATAAAATACTTTTTGGTTCTCTAGAACAAGACAAAACAAAATGAAGAGACACTATAATTATGGCTCTTTGAGGTTTTGCACTAGCTGCTCTTGCTTGGTTTATAGTAAAAGTTATTTTAGATAATTTAGCTTAGTTTATATTTTATAAAATAAAAATGTCGCAAACAATTTACTCTTGGAGTTTTTCTTCAAAAAAATCTAGATGAAATACATGGTATATTATAACTTTATCAATTGTTATAGGTCTTGTTATATGGTGATTTCTAACTAAACAATATGGTATGAGTTTTATCATACTACTTTTATCATGACTTATATATTTTGTAGAAAATAACACTTCTGATCTGGTTGAGGTAAGTATAAATGAACTTTGAATAAAAATCTGAGATAGTTTTTATGATTTTTCTGTAATTGACTCTTTTACTCTTTTATATGAATGAGAAAATGCTATATTAGTCAGGTTAAATCTAAATAAAAAATGACTTAGACATCTAGATTTAAACATAGACAACAACATAGCATTAGACCTAAAAAATATATTAACAAACTACATAGTAGAAAACTGAAAAGAAAATTTAGGTTTTGTAGATAAAGTTATCAGATTATTAAAACTATAACATGAAAGATTTAAAACTTATTATCTCTTCTATACTTATCTTATCATCCTTTTTTGTTTGATATACACTATGAAATGAAAAAAATATAAAAAAATTAAATGAGCTTAGCGAAAAGGTCTATTATGTTAATATAGAAATGTCAAAAACAAAAATCGATATCTCAAAACCTAACAATGTGATAATCAAGATAAACTGAGAAGAAACAAATACTTGAAGTATAGATATAAAATAATAAAAAAAAATTTGACTTGAGGAACTTTTTTCATAATATACCTCACGCAAGTTTAAAAGTGTGATATGCGGGTGTAGCTCAATTGGCTAGAGCATCTGCCTTCCAAGCAGAGGGTTGTGGGTTCGAGTCCCATCACCCGCTCCATTTTAAAAAAAGCAAAAATTACGAATTACGAATTACGAGTATATTTTCCAAAACTTTATTCGTAATTGATAATTCGTAATTTTTAATTTACAAGGGCGTATAGCTCAGTTGGTTAGAGCGCACGACTGATAATCGTGAGGTCGGTGGTTCAACTCCACCTATGCCCACCATTTGATAAATTTTAAAATCTGACAATTACGAATTACGAGTATATTTTTTCAAAATTTTATTCGTAATTGAAAATTCGTAATTTTTAATTAAATTTCGGGAACTGGCGCAATTGGCTAGCGCACACGCTTTGGGAGCGTGGGGTTGTGAGTTCGAGTCTCACGTTCCCGACCATTAAAACATCTAAAAAAATAGCATTTACTTAAAGTAAATGCTATTTTTTAGTCTTTCTTCATTCCCCACTTAAACCATGGAAACATACGAATCATTGTATTATTTTGCTTCTTGAAATGATGCCATAAAGCCATAACTACATGCCCAATAATTAAAAACATACCAAGTCCTGCAAAAACCTCATGAAGCTCTTTTAATAATGAAGCTATCTCTTTATTTTGAGCTATTATTCATGGAATATTAATTCCATAGATATTAACACTTCCATAATTTGCACTTACTAGTGCCCAACCAAGAAGTGGCATAATTACCATCCAAGCATATAAAGCAAAATGTCCTAAATTTGCAAGAATTTTATTATTTTTACTAAGAGATGGAGTAATAGGAGGTATAGATTTAAACTTCTTAACACGTATAAAAAAACGAGGAATAAAAAACATTATTAATATAATTCATACTAAAAAATGAGTTTGTATAGCTACTCCGCGTAAAGAACTTCATCTAGGAAACAAATCTGTCATAGATATAGTTACATATGCAGCAATTACAAGTAAAAATCATAAAAGATGATAAAACATCATAGATTTAGGATATGTATTATTTGAACTCATAAAAAAAACTATAAAATAAAATATGTACCTTAATATATATAGGGCTTTAAAAATGTCAAAATATATATTTTTATAACTCTATAACTTAAGCATAATATAATTTGTTACCAAATTATTATATCAGAAAATGTAAACCTAATTGCTACAATTATAACAAAAATTATTATTCTTTAAATAACTTATAGTTAAAAAATACGGTATAAAGAGCAGCGATTCATACTAATATATAAATTATATCTGACCATATGATTCAAACTCAAAATATAAAAGTAACTAGATTAAAATCAAAAGCTCCTACCAGTCACCAATTTAATCATCCTATTACCAAAAGGATATTTGCTATAATATTTAATGTTTTCATAATGTTAACATTAATAAAATAAAATGTATTGACCTAGTATTATAATGATTTATATAAAAAAACAAGAATAAAATGCTTTTTATC